>JAOUIL010000001.1 GCA_029883975.1 Betaproteobacteria bacterium | reverse complement strand
TCTCGACCGGCAGAAGGGCATCGTGCCGCTGGACAAGCTGGGGCTGGAGGAAAGCGCCCTCGAGCTGCTGAAGCGCATGATCGCGCGGCCGGAGGGCATCATCCTGGTCACCGGCCCGACCGGCAGCGGCAAGACGACCACGCTGTACTCGATCCTCAATCACATCAACTCCGACGGCATCAACATCATGACGCTGGAGGATCCGGTCGAGTACCCGATGACGCTCATCCGGCAGACCTCCGTGTCGGAAGCGGCCAAGCTCGACTTCGGCAACGGTGTGCGCGCCCTGATGCGCCAGGACCCCGACGCCATCCTGGTCGGTGAGATCCGCGATAAGGACACTGCCGAGATGGCGTTCCGCGCCGCGATGACCGGCCACCAGGTGTACTCGACGCTGCACACCAACTCCGCGGTCGGCGCGATTCCGCGCCTGCTCGACATCGGCATCGTGCCCGACGTCATGTCGGGCAACATCATCGGCGTGGTCGCGCAGCGCCTGGTGCGCCGCCTGTGCCGCACCTGCCGGCAGTCCTACGACCCGGACGCGCGCGAGCGGCGCATGCTCGGCCTGGGCGCGTCGGAATCGGCGACGCTGTACCGCGCGGTGGGCTGCGACCAGTGCGACTACCAGGGCTACCGAGGGCGGCAGTCCATCCTCGAGATCCTGAAGATCGACGGCGGCCTGGATGAGCTGATCGCGCGCCGCGCGACCGCGCGGGAGATCCTCACCGCGGCGCGCGCCAAGGGCTTCAAGACGCTCGCCGACGACGGGGTGCGCATGGTGCGCGCGGGGCTCAGCAGCCTGGACGAGCTGATGCGCGTGGTCGACCTGACCGATCGCATGGCCTAGCCGGGGAGCCGGGCCGCCGGAGCGCGACAGCATGCCTCTGTACACCTACAAGGCGATCGACGCGGACGGCAAGAGCGTGCTCGGCCGCACGGAGGCGGTCAACCCGTTCGACCTCGAGCAGCGCCTGCTGCGCATGGGCCTCGACCTGGTCTATGGCGCGCCGGCCGGCGACGCGGCCAAGCTGATCGGCGGCACGCGCGTCTCGCGCCAGGACCTGATCAACTTCTGCTTCCACCTCGAGCAGCTGGCCAACGCGGGCGTGCCGGTCGTCGAGGGCCTGACGGACCTGCGCGAGAGCGCGGAGAACCGGCGTTTCCGCGAGATCATCTCCGGTCTGCTGGAGGCGATCGAGGGCGGCAAGAACCTGTCGCAGGCGCTGGCCGAGTACCCGGAGGTCTTCAGCAAGGTGTTCGTCAGCCTGGTGCGCTCGGGCGAGCAGACCGGGCGCCTGGCGGAGGTGCTGAAGAGCCTCACCGAGTCGCTGAAGTGGGAGGACGAGCTCGCCGCGCAGACCAAGAAGCTGATCATGTATCCGGCCTTCGTCGGCTCGATCGTGCTGCTGGTGACCTTCTTCCTGATGATCTACCTCGTGCCGCAGATGACCGGGTTCATCCGCAACATGGGCCAGGACATCCCCCTGCAGACGCGCATCCTGATGGTGGTGTCGAACTTCTGCATCGACTACTGGTGGGCGGTGCTCGCCGCGCCGTTCGTGGCATGGTTCGGGCTGAAGTACGCGGCGCGCACCAACCCGGCGGTCGCCTATGCGCTCGACCGCTACAAGATCTCGATGCCGCTGATCGGCCCGATCATGAAGCGCATCGTGCTGTCGCGCTTCGCCTCGAGCTTCGCGATGATGTACTCCTCGGGCATCACGGTGCTCGACGCCATCCGCAGCTGCGAGGAGATCGTCGGCAACCGCCCGGTCGAGCAGGCGCTGCGCGGCGCGGGCCAGCAGATCGCCGAGGGCAAGAACCTCACGGTGGCCTTCCAGGACGCGGGGCTGTTCCCGCCGCTCGTCATCCGCATGCTGAGGATCGGCGAGAATACCGGCGGGCTGGACACGGCGCTGCTCAACGTCAGCTACTTCTACAACCGCGAGGTGCGCGAGGCGATCGGGCGGCTGCAGGCGATGATCGAGCCGCTGCTCACCGTGGTGCTCGGCGCGATCCTCGGCTGGGTGATGCTCGCCGTGCTCGGGCCGGTGTACGACACGATCAGCAAGATGAAGTTCTGACATGAAGCGCCTCGCCTACTTCACCGCCGACGAGCACCGCGTCTACGCCTGGTCCGGCGGGCGGCTCGACCTGGAGGCGAAGTTCCCGGTCGACGAGGTGGGTGTGGCGGCGTTCCGCGAGTACCTCGCGGGCCATCGCGGCGCGCTGTTCTCCGTGGTGGTCGATCTGGCCGGCGAGGACTTCCACGAGGAGCTGATCCCGTACCTGCGCGGCAACGACCGCGAGCAGGTCATCCGGCGGCGCCTCGCCCAGCGCTACCGCGACACGCGGCTCGCCGCCGCGCTGTCGCTCGGCTACGTGAGCGGCGAGCGGCGCAACGAGCGGCTGCTG
This sequence comes from Betaproteobacteria bacterium, assembly GCA_029883975.1. Lineage (GTDB taxonomy): Bacteria > Pseudomonadota > Gammaproteobacteria > Burkholderiales > SG8-39 > JAABQT01. The sequence goes on along the minus strand of JAOUIL010000001.1, from coordinate 127,446 downwards.
CTCACCTCGTTCACCAACACGCAGCGCCTGGCACCGTGGCTGGACGCGCTCATCGAGTCCGAGGCCAAGATGGCCGGCATGTTCTCCGTGCCGCTGCTCGCGCCGGCGCTGGCCGCGCGCCTGGGCGTGAAGGGCGGGCGCTGCTTCGTCGTGAACGCCAACAGCGCCGGGCTGCGCCAGTGCTACGTGGACAACGGCAGGCTGCGCTTCGCGCGCCTGGAGCGCGCGGCCGACATGACGCCGGAGGCGTTCGCCGCGTTCGTGCGCTCGGAGACGGGCCGGCTCGCGCAGTACCTCTCCACGTTGCGCGTGCTGCCGCGCGATGCCCCCCCGGTGCACGTGGTCGTCATCGCGCCGCCCGGCCAGCGTGCGGTATTCGAGCAGGCGCTGGTGTCCGATGCGCGGCTGTCGTTCGTCACCGTGGACCTGGCGGAGGCCGCGCAACGCCTCGGCGTGAAGTCGGCGCCGGCGGGCATGGGCGCCGAGCAGCTCTACCTGCACCTGGCAGTCCGCCGGCCGCCGCGCGAGCAGTTCGCGCGCCGCGAGGAGCGGCGCGGGTACTTCCTGTGGCAGCTGCAGCGCGGCCTGGTGGCGGCCGGCGCGCTCGGCCTCGCCGCATGCACGCTGTACGCGGGCGCCGCCTGGCTCGACATTCTCTCCGCGCGCGGCGAGACCGCCCGAGTGCGCACCGACTCGCGCGCCGATCAGCAGCAGTACGAGCGCCTGTTCTCCACCTTCCCCGTCACGCAGACCACCACCGAGAACATGCGCGCCACGGTGCAGGAGTTCACCAGGATCGCGCAGCGCAGCGGCTCGCCGGAGCAGACGCTGCGCTATGTGTCGCGCGTGCTGGAGGATTTTCCGCAGATCGAGATCGACTCGCTGCTATGGTCCGTGGACCGGCCGGCCGAAGGCGGCAAGCCCGCAGCGGGAGGCGCCACGACCGCGAAGCCCAAGCCCGGTGCGCAGGCCGAGGTGCTCGAGATCCAAGGGCGGGTGACGGCCATGCGCCGCTCCGAATACCGCGCCATCACTGCGGAAGTGCAGCGCTTCGCCGACGCGCTGCGCGCCGACCCGAGTTTCCAGGTGCAGCGCACGCAACTGCCCTTCGACGTGACTTCCGAGGGCACGCTTTCGGGCGACATCGGTACCGCCTCCGAGGGCGGCGAGGCGCCGCGCTTCACGATCTACCTGGCGCGGGGCCTGCCATGAACCTGAGCGCGCGCGAAGTCCGCCAGCTCGCCCTGCCCCTCGCGGCGTTCATGGTGCTCCTCACCGCGGGGGCCTGGCTGGTGTTCTGGGTGCAGGACAAGAGTGCCGCCGAGGCGCGCCTGCTTGCGCAGGCGCGGCTCGAGCGTACGCAGGTCAAGGAACGCCTCATGCGCATCGCCGAGGAGGAGCGCGAGGTCAAGGAAAAGCTCAAGGTCTACCAGCAGCTGAAGGCGCTCGGCATCCTCGGCGAGGAGCAGCGGCTGGAGTGGGCCGATGCCATGTCGCGCATCCGCTCCGAGCTCGAGCTGCCCGATCTGCGCTACCGCGTCGAGCGCCAGCGCCCCCTCGCCTCGGTGCCGGGCAAGCCCGGCACGGTGGATTTCTACGCCAGCGCCATGCGCGTGGAGCTTGCGCTGCTGCACGAGGGCGACCTGTTCGGACTGCTGTGGGCGCTGCGCTCGTCGGGCAAGGCCTACTACGCCGTGCGCCGCTGCGCGATCACGCGCACCGGCGTCGCGGCCGCGACGCCCAACCTGTCGCCGCGCCTGCGCGCCGAGTGCGAGATCGACCTGATCACCATCGTCGACCATGGAGCCAAAGCGTGAGGCGCGCCGCGCTCTTGCTCCTTGCGCTCGGACTGCTGGCGCCCGCGTCTGCCGGCGCGCAGCAGCTGGGACGCCTGTTCTTCACGCCGGAGCAGCGCGAGGCGCTGGACGCGCGGCGCAAGGCGCGCCTGCCCGACAAGCCGGCTGCCGTGGCCGCCGCCTCGCCTACGACGCGCCTGGACGGGTACGTCAAGCGCTCGCAGGGCAAGTCGACCATCTGGCTGGACGGCTATGCCATTCCCGACGGCGTGCGCGCCGAGGGCATTCGCGTGAACCGCGGCAGCGACCCGACGCGCGTCACCATCGGCGTCGGCGACGACGGGCGCCGCGTGCCGGTGCGCGTCGGCCAGACGCTGGATCGCGCCACGGGCGAGGTCAAGGATCCGCTCGGGTCCGGGCATGTAAGGGTCGAGCGTCGTGGCGACGCGTCCCGCTAGGCGCGGCGCGCAGCGCGGCCTCGCGCTGCTCGGCCTGCTCGCGGTGATCGTCATGGTGTTCGCCTGGATACTGACGAGCCGGCTGAACGCCGCTAACAGCCACGTGGCGCTCGACCGAGAGCACAACGCGAAGGTGTTGAGCCGGGCGAAGGCGGCGCTGATCGGCTACATGGCGCAGCGTGCAGCGATGGCGGGTGAGAACAATCCCGGCAGCCTGCCCTGCCCCGAGGCGCCCGCCGACTTCAACGTCCCGGGCGCGGAGGGCACGGCCAACGGCAACTGCAGCCTGCCGGCGGTCGGCAGGCTGCCGTGGCGCACGATCGGCGTCGAAAAGCTGGTGGATGCCGCGGGCGAGCCGCTCTGGTACATCGTTTCCCCCGGCTGGGCCTTCTCCGGCGCGCAGACGGTCATCAACCCGGATTCGGTCGGCCAGCTGACCATCGACGGCACTGCCAACGCCGCGGTGGCGCTGATCATCGCGCCGGGGCCGGTGGTCGCCGTACCGGCAGTGGCGGGCTGTACGGCCTGGGCGCAGGCGCGGCCCGCGAGCGGCGCGCCGGACAAGCGCAACTACCTCGAGTGCGGCAACGCCACCAACAGTTTCGTCAGCAGCTCGGCGAACGCGAGCTTCAATGACCAGATCCTGCGCGTGACGGTCGCCGACATCATGCCTGCGCTCGAGGCCGCGATCCAGGAGCGCGCGCAGCGCGAGATCGCGCCCGCGCTGCGCAATGCCGCGTTTGCCCTCGACTCGAACTCGCCACGACGCTGGGTCTCGTCGACGTCAAACGCGCCGATCTACCCCTATGCGGTGCAGTTCGACACGAGCCCTGGTGCGTCCAATTTCAGGGGTGACGTCGGGATTTATCAGGGGTTGCTGCCGATGGCCGCCGTGGCCGGATTCGTCGATTTCTACGAGGCACCGGGCGACGCGGTGAAGACCACCTCCGCGGGCGGCATCGATTCGCAGAGCTGCTACTGGGAATCCTCCACCGTGTATGCCTGCGAGGGCGTGTACCGAGAAGATGGAGTCGATCCGTCGCTCCCGATATCGCTGCGCATGACCGCAACCTTCACCGACGTCGCCATGGGGCTTCGCAGCAGGATCGTGTCGAAGCTGACGGCGGAGGCGCGCAACAACGGTGATCCCACCTGGTCGACGGCATCGGTCTCGGTTTCGCGCCGACTGGAAATGAACGACGGCAGCGTCTGGAACAAGCCGCATGGTTCGGTGACCGCGCAGATCGACGTCACCCTGCCCAACATCGACGCCATGGGCTGGGGCACGATAGCGGAATTCCGCATCCGCATGGATCGCGACGTCGTCAGCGATCATTGCCTGCTCGCCACGACAAGTACTGTGTGCCCGAGCGGCGGGCCGGATACAAGCTGGTTCGCGCGCAATCTTTGGCACCGGAACTTCTACTACGCAGTCGCCCAGCAGAACACGCCGAACGTTCTGCCCGGCACCGGCGGCTGCGATTCCACCAACTGCCTGCGCTTCAACGACGATACCATCCGAAACACGCGCGTGCTGCTGGTGCTGGCGGGCCGCGCGCTCGCCGGGCAGACGCGCCCCAGCGCGACGTTCTCCAACTACCTCGAGTACCAGAACATGGATGGCGGCACGTTCTACGAGCAGCGCCGCCCAAGGGTCGACCGGGTTGCGAACGTCGGGCTCAACGCGCCCTGGAACGACCGCCTGGTGATTGTCGACTGGATCACGCCCAACCCGACATTCCCGCTCGCGTACGTGCAGTGATGTCGGCCTCTCGCGCCCGCCGCGCCCGCGGCTTCACGCTCACCGAGCTTGCGGTGGTGTTCGCCATCGTCGCCCTGCTGCTCGCTGCCGGCCTGTACACGCTTTCGGCGCAGACGGACGTGCGCAATTTCGAGGAAACGCGCCGGCGTCTGGAGTTGGCGCGCGAGTTGGTCCTGGCCTTCGCCCTGGTGAACGGCCGCCTGCCCTGCCCGGCGACGGCATCCGGCGCCGAGGCGATCACCACGCCGCCCAACTGCGACGCCAGCTACGGCGGCTTCCTCCCCGCGCAAGCGATCGGCTTCCAGATCGTGGACGGCAACGGCTTCGCCATCGACGCCTGGGGCAACCGCATCCGCTACGCCGTGTCGAGCACGACCCCGACCTGTACGCCGGCAGCCAGTGCCGCTCCGCATTTCACCAATGCGGCCAACCTGAGGACCAATGGCATCACCTGCCAGCCGAACGACCTCGTAGTGTGCGCCTCGGCAACCGGTATCACGGCAACCGCTTGTGGCACCGCAACGCCGGTCAGCAACCAGACGACGCTCGTCGCCCTCCTGTTCTCCACCGGCAAGAACGGCGTCAGCGGCAGCGCTGGCATCGACGAGGCCGCCAACGTCAACGGCGACCGGGTCTTCGTCTGGCACACGCCGACGCCGGCCGGCGCCACGAACGGCGAGTTCGACGACCAGATGACGTGGATCACGGTCGGCGAGCTCTACTCCAAGCTGGTCGCCGCGGGCCTGCTGCCCTAGCCGCTCGCGCGCTCCAGCGCGAAGCACACCTCGCCGTCGCGATTCGTTTCCAGCCGCAGCACCCAGCCCGCCGCCTGCGCCTGGCGCGCCGCCTGGTACAGCCCGATGCCCAGGCCCCCAGCGGACTGGAGCATCGGCGCACGCAGCAGCGTCGCCGCAAGCGCGGCGGGAACGGCTCGCCCGGAATCGCGTACCCGCAGCGCCGGCGCGTCGCCGCCCTGCAGCGCGGCGGACACGCGCACGCCCGGCTCGGCCGCGCGCTTGGCGAGCGCGTTCTGCAGCAGATTGTCCGCCACGCTGTCGAACAGGCCGCGCGGCAGCTCGGTGCCCTCCAGCGCGCGTGCGCTGAACTCCACGCCGCGGTCGGCATACTGGCGCACGAGGCTCTCCCACCACTCAGCGGCCGGCGCCGGTGCCTCGGTCGCCTCTGCCGGGCGCTGCAGCTTGTCCAGCGTGGCGCCCAGCCGCTGCGCGACCGCCGGCAGCTGCCGGCGCAGCAGCGCCAGCGACGCCGGCGAGTCGCCGCCCTCGGCGAGCGCCACCGAGCACAGCACGTTGAGCGACTGCAGCAGGTTCTTCACGTCGTGCGTGACGCGCGCCCCGGTCTCGTGCACGGCTTCCATGTAGCTCGCCTGCCGCAGCGCGCGCTCGCGCAGCTTGGCGAGGTAGAACTCGCCGAGCAGCTGCCCCAGCAGGCGCAGGTGCCCCTGCAGCGCGGGGCTGGTGCGGTAGCGCGAGTAGATGATGAGCGCGAGCTCTTCGTTCGAGAACTCGACCGGGTAAGGCGTGCGCGATCCGGCCTCGCCCGATTCGCCGGCCGCGCGCCAGGACGCGCCCTGCACCGAGGGCAGGCGCGCGAGCGCCGCGGCCGCCTCGACCAGGAAGCGCCCGGGCTCCCTCTCCGCATGCGACAGGCGGGCGAGCGTCTGCAGCCATTGCTCGATCGGCAGGCCGATGGAGAACAGGTAGCGCGACACGAACACGCTCAAGCCCGCGTAGCCGGTACGCGGGTTCCACGCCAGGCCGATCGCCAGCAGGACCGCGGCGATCACGAACACGATGTAGGTCAGCGCCTGCAGGTAGCCCGTGCGCCCGAGCATCATGAAAGCGAAGCAGCCCAGGATGACGACGCCGAGCATCAGCATCAGGAATACGCTGTAGAAATAGTCGATCACCTGCGCCGCCTCGGGCGGGTCGGTCTCCGTGGGCGCGAGCGCCATGGCCACGAACAGCACCGGCAGACCCCACGCGGCATAGCCGCGGATCACGGGATCGATCTCGTTGCGCGGCGCGATCTGCGGCAGCACGACCACCACGAGCAGCGCGAGCAGGTACACGAGCATCAACAAGTAGAAGCGCCGCTGCCAGCGCGCCTGGTGCAGGAACACGCGGCCGCCGACCAGGCCGGCGAGGATCACGGTCCAGGCGGCCAGCAGCCAGCCGTTCAGCCAGTACACCAGCGCGGCGGCAAAAGCGCCGATGAGCACCGTCTGCGCGAGCGTGACGCGCCGCTCGCCGCGCAGCAGCGGCTGCCAGAGCAGCACGAGCCCCAGGTGGGCGATCAGCAGCACGCGCGCGCCGTCGTCGGCCACCCCGCGCAGCGCCACCACGTGCAGCAGCGCGAGCATGCCGACGGCGACGAAGCGCCAGTGGCGCTGGCTGAAGGCGAGCGCCGCGCGCGGAAGCCGGGCGGCGTCGTCGTGCAGAACGTCGGCTTGCGTGATGGGCACGGCGCAGGCAAAGATACGCAGAATCGCCGCCATGCGATAGATGCCCGCCTCCCTCCTTCTCGCCCGCGCCACGTTGCTTGAAGCGCGCCGCTCCGGCCTGCCTTGGCTGGCGCTCGGGCTGCTCGCCGCTGCGCTCGGGCTCGCCGTCTTCTTGTCGCAGGTGGCGGTCACCGAGAGCCGCGAGCTGCAGGCCGCGTTCGCGGCTGCGCTGCTGCGCGCGGGCGCCGCGTTCCTGCTCGCCACGCACGTGGCCACCAGCCTGGTGCGGGAAGCCAACGACAAGGTGCTCGAACTGGCGCTCGCCCTGCCGCTGTCGCGCAGCGAGTACTACCTCGGCAAGCTGGCCGGCTACGGCGCCGCGGGGCTCGGGCTCGCGCTCGTCTTCTCGCTGCCGCTGCTGCTGTGGTCAGGCCCGGCAGGCGTGGCGCTGTGGGGCGCCTCGCTCGCCCTGGAGCTGCTGCTGGTGTGCGCCGCGAGCCTGTTCTTCGCGCTCACGCTCGCGCAGGTGGTGCCAGCGCTCGCGGCCGTCGCGGGCCTGTACCTGCTCGGCCGGGCGATCGCCTCGATCCAGCTGCTCGCGCGGGGACCGCTCGTCGAGGAGAACTGGCTGCAATGGCTTTCGCGCGGGGCCGTCGATGCAGTCGCGCTGCTGTTGCCGCGCCTGGATGCGGCGACGAAGAGCGAGTGGCTCCTGTACGGCCCGCCGTCGGCCGCCGAATACGGCATGAGCGTGGCCGGGCTCGTGGTCTACGCTGCACTGCTCGCCGCCGCGGGCATGTTCGATTTCCACCGGCGCAACCTGTGAGCGCCAGCGAACGCCCGCTGGCCGTCGTGCCTTCCTGGCTGTGGGCCGCGCTCGCCTTCGGACTTGCCGCCCAGGTCGCGTGGCAGGCCTGGCGCCCGCTTCCCGCCACAGCAGCGGAAGACTTGCCGCCGGCGCCGCGCGCCGCCGCGCTGCGCGCGGCGAGCCTGGGCGAGCCAGCAGCCGTGTCGCGCCTCGCCATGCTATACGTGCAGGCGTTCGACCTCGGCGCCGGTAACGTGCTGCCCTACCGGCGGCTGGACTACGGCCGATTGCGCGGTTGGCTGCGGGCGGCGCTCGATACCGACCCTCGCAGCGACTACCCGCTCTTTGCGGCTGCGCGCATCTACGCCGAGGTCGACGACCCCGCCAAGTGCCGGGAAATGCTCGACTTCGTCCACGAGGCGTTCCTGGAGAATCCCGGCGGTCGCTGGCCATGGCTGGCCCAAGCCGCGCTGCTCGCCAAGCACCGGCTGCGCGACCTCTCGCTCGCGCGCCGCTACGCCGCGGACCTGCAGCGGCTGACGAGCGATCCGCGCATGCCGCTCTGGGCCAGGCAGATGGAGATCTTCATTGCAGAGGACATGAACGAGCTGGAGGCAGCCAAGGTCATGCTCGGCGGCCTCCTGGAGAGCGGCCAGCTTCAGGATCCCGCCGAGCGCAGGTTCGTGAAAGAGCGACTTGAAGAACTCGAGCGGCGGATGGCGTCGAAACCCTGACGCACTTGTCGATCTACCGACGCTTTTCCCGTGAATTTTGGCTGTTTTCCCCGGTAGATGAGAGAATCCGACGGGCATGAAAGTTGCGGGCCTCTTTTATCACCCAGTCTGCTCCAGAAGGAGTAATTGAATGAAAACGCAACAAAAAGGCTTCACGCTGGTGGAAATCGCGATCGTTCTGGTGATCATCGGCCTGCTTCTGGGCGGCATCCTCAAGGGCCAGGAAATGATCACGCAGGCGAAGATCAAGAACGTGATCGCGGATTTCTCGGGGATTTCGGCTGCCTACCATGGCTACCAGGACCGCTATCGCGCGATTCCGGGCGACGATCTGAACGCCACGCGCTGGACGGGAGCGACTGCGGGCAGTGGCAACGGCGTGGTTGCCGGCACGTACGCGGACACGACCGCCAACGTCGAGTCGCGCCTCTGGTGGGACCACCTGCGCCGCGCCGGCTTCGTCGCCGGCACGGGGCAGCAGCAGCCGTACAATGCCGTGGCCGGGATCATCGGCGTGCAGACCGGCGACGGGATCACGCCCGCTGCTACGCTTGGGGGCTTCGCAGGCCTGATCGTGTGCTCGGCAAACCTGCCGGACAAGATCGCGATTGCCACCGACGTCCAGGTCGATGACGGGGTCGGCACGACTGGTACCGTACGCGGCAAGTTGCAGACGACGGCCAACATGGCCATCGGTGCTGCCGCCACCGCGGATACATACGCAGAAAACGGCACAAACACTTACGTGCTGTGCCGCGCCATGTAAGACTGGAGGCTGCGCAACCTCCAAGGGCCGGCGCTGCCGGCCCTTTTCATTTGCGGCGTTCGTGACCGTCGATCCTATATGAGGCAGGAGGGCTTCACGCTGGCCGAGATCGCGATCGTGCTGGTGATCATCGGCCTGTTGGTCGGCAGCATCCTCAAGGCCCAGGAGATGATCGTCCAGGCCAGGATCAAGAGCGTCATCGCCGACTTCGCCGGTCTTTCGGCGGCCTACTACGGGTATCAGGATCGCTACCGTGCAATGCCGGGCGACGACGCGGGCGCCGGCCGCTGGCCGCCGGCAACGCCGGGCGACGGCAACGGCCTCCTGGGCGGGGCATACAACAGCGCTATCCCCACCGACGAGTCGCGGCACTGGTGGGACCACTTGCGCCGCGCGAGATTTGTCTCCGGCGCCGGAGCGCAGCAGCCGAGCAATTCGCTTGCCGGAATGCTCGGCGTGCAGACCGGCGACGGGCAGGTCACGCCCGGCATGACGCTGGGCGGCTTCGCCGGCCTCATCTTTTGCTCTGCAAACGTGCCGGACAAGATCTCCATCGCCGTCGACGTGCAGGTGGACGACGGCGTCGGCTCCACGGGCGCCGTGCGCGCGATGCTGGAATCGACGTCCAACCAGACTGTCGACAACGCAAGCGCGGCGAGCGCTTACGTGGAGAACGGCACCAACCAGTACGTGCTCTGCCGCGCGCTGTAGCCGCGCGGCGCGTCTCGCCCTATCCCTGCAGCAGCCGGAGCTCGGCCAGCGCAAGCGCGGCCGGTGGCCCGAGCAGCACGATGACGTCGCCCTCGCGCAGCGCGCCCGCCTCCTCGGCCGAGAGCTTCTTCGATTGGCCCGGCCTGCGCACGGCGCGCACCTGCACGCCCAGCGCCTCCAGCCCTTCCAGGTCCAGGGCCCGCGCCAGCGCCGCGGCATGCGCATGCAGGGTCACCGCGTGCAGCCGGGGCTGCGCTGTCTCGCCGGTGTCCGGCGCATCGCTCGCCCCGTAGTACAGCCCGCGCAGCAGGCCGTATTGCTCCTCGCGCACCTGGCTTACGCGTCGCATGACGCGCGCGAGCGGCACGCCGACCCACACCAGCGCGTGCGAGGCGAGCATCAGGCCCGACTCGAACGCCTCGGGCACCACCTCGGAGGCGCCCGCGGCCGTGAGCGGCGCGATGTCGGCCTCGTCGCGCGCGCGCACGATGACCGGCACCGCCGGCTGCAGCGCGTGCACATGGGCGAGCACCCGCACCGCCGCGGCGACGTCGGCGAATGTGACCACGACCGCTGCTGCCCGCGCCAGCCCCGCCGCCACGAGCGACTCGCGGCGCGTGCAGTCGGCGTACACGACCGTGTCGCCCGCGAGCGCCGCCTCGCGCACCCGCTCGGGGTCGAGGTCGAGCGCGACGTAGCGCTGCCCTTCCGCCTCGAGCAGTCGCGCGAGCCGCTGGCCGTTGCGGCCGTAGCCGAGGATGATCACGTGGCGCTCGGACTCCAGCGTACGCACCGCGACGCGGTGCAGCTCGAGCGAGCGCGTCATCCATTCCGACGCGGCAAAGCGCAGCACGATGCGGTCGCTCGCCGCGACCAGGAACGGGGTGGCGAGCATCGACAGGATCACGGCCGCGAACAGCGCCTGCAGCACCGGCTCCGGGGCGAGCTCGGCCGAGCGCGCCTGCGCGAGCAGCACGAAGCCGAACTCGCCGCCCTGCGCGAGCGCCAGCGCCGTGCGCAGCGCCGTGCCAGCGGCGGCACCGAAGACGCGCGCGAGGAGCGCGATCACCGTGCCCTTCACCGCGATCAGCAGCGTGACGAACAACACCACCAGCCAGCCGTGCGCCAGCACCTGTGCCAAGTCGAGCATCATGCCGACGCTGACGAAGAACAGCCCGAGCAGCACGTCGCGGAACGGCTTGATGTCCTCCTCCACCTGGTAGCGGTACTGCGTTTCCGCGATCAGCATGCCGGCGAGGAAGGCGCCGAGCGCGAGCGACAGCCCGGCGATGCCCGTCACGAAGCTGAGCAGCAGCGTGATGAGCAGCACGTTGAGCACGAACAGCTCCGTGGAGCGGCGCCGCGCGATGATGCCCAGCCAGGCGCGCATGAGGCGCGGCCCGGCGAGCGTGAGGATGGCGAGCACCACCGCCGCCTTGGCGAGCGCCACGGCGATGTCCCGGCCGATGACCTCCACCGGCGCGCCCAGCGCGGGCACCAGGATGAGCAGCGGCACGACGGCGAGGTCCTGGAACAGCAGCACGCCGATCACGTCGCGCCCGTGGGGCGTGTCGAGCTCGAGGCGCTCGGCCAGCAGCTTCGATACGATCGCGGTGGAGGACATGGCGAGCGCGCCGCCGAGCGCGATGCCTGCCTGCCAGGTGCCGCCCGCCGCGAGCGCCGCGGCCACGCACAGCGCGATGCTCGCCGCCACCTGCGCGAGCCCGAGGCCGAAGACCGAGCGCCCCATGGCGCGCAGCCGCGGCAGGCTGAACTCCAGCCCGATGGAGAACATGAGGAACACCACGCCGAACTCCGCCAGGTGGCGCACGGCTTCCGTGTCCCCGACCAGGCCGAGCGCGTGCGGCCCGAGGGTCACCCCGGCCACGAGGTAGCCGATGATCGGCGGCAGGCCGAGGCTGCGGCAGGCCACGACGGCCAGCACGCCGCCCGCGAGCAGCACGAGGACCGGTTGCAGCGCGAGGCCGGTGGCGTCCATGGATTGCAGGGAAATCCGTCGAAAAGTCAGGGTTATACTTCGCGGCTATGATAAGCGCAGTGCGCAGCACGCGACAGGCGGCGACGCGGACCGACCGCAGCGCGCTCGAGCTCGCGCGTCGCGTGCTGGCCGTCGAAGCGCAGGCGGTGCATGCGCTGGTCGAGCGGCTGGACGCGCGCTTCCTCGATGCGCTGCACGTCATCCAGGCCTGCATCGACGGCCGGCGCGGCCGCGTGATCGTCAGCGGCATCGGCAAGTCGGGACACATCGCGCGCAAGATCGCCTCCACCATGGCGAGCACCGGCACGCCGGCCTACTTCGTGCACCCGGCGGAAGCGAGCCACGGCGACCTGGGCATGATCCGCGCCGAGGACGTCTTCATCGGCATCTCCCACTCGGGCGAGAGCGCCGAGCTGCTGCGCATCGTGCCGGCGATCAAGCGCGAAGGCGCGAAGCTGCTGGTGATCACCGGCAAGCCGGAATCGTCGCTGGCGCGCGAGGCGGACGTGCTGCTCGATGCCGCGGTGTCGCGCGAGGCCTGCCCGCACAACCTCGCGCCCACCGCCAGCACCACGGCCGCGCTCGCGCTCGGCGACGCGCTGGCCATTGCGCTGCTGGATGCGCGCGGCTTTTCCGCCGCGGACTTCGCGCGCTCGCACCCCGGCGGCGCGCTGCACCGCGAGGCGCTGAAGCACGTCGCCGACGTCATGCACCGCGGGGCCGGCGTGCCCGTAGTGCGCGAGCGCGCGACGCTCAAGCAGGCGCTCGACGAGATGACGCGCGGCGGCCTCGGCATGACCGCGGTGGTGGATGGCGCGCGACGCGTCAAGGGCATCTTCACCGACGGCGACCTGCGCCGCGCGCTGAAGAAGGGCGCCCGCCCGGGCAGCGCGCGCATCGCGCGCCTGATGACGCCCGGGCCGCGCACCATCGTGCCCGACGCGCTCGCCGCGGAAGCCGTGGCGCTGATGGAGCGGCACCGCATCAGCCAGCTGCTGGTGGTGAACGCGGCGGGCGAGCTGGTCGGCGCGCTGAACATGAATGACCTGCTGCGCGCGAAGGTGGTGTGAGCCGATGGCGCAGGTCACTGCCGACGCGCCCGAGCGTGCGCGGCGCATCCGGCTCATGGTGTTCGACATCGACGGCGTGCTGACCGACGGGCGTCTCTGGTTCGGCCCGCAGGGCGAGGCCCTCAAGGCATTCGACGTGCGCGACGGGCAGGGCCTGAAGATGCTGGCGCAGTGCGGCGTCGCCCCGGCGCTGCTCAGCGGACGGCGCTCCGCGGCGGTCGAGGCGCGCGCCGCGGAGCTCGGCATCGCGCACGTCCTGCAGGGAGTGGACGACAAGGCGCCCGCCTTCGCGGCGCTGCTCGCGCGCCTCGGCCTGGAAGCGGCGAGCGCCGGGTACATGGGCGACGACCTGCCCGACCTGCCGGTGCTGGCGCGCTGCGGCTTTGCCTGCGCGCCGCGCGAGGCGCATGCGCTCGCGCTGCGCAGGGCGCACTACGTCGCCGAGGCGCCGGCCGGCGCGGGCGCCGCGCGCGAGGTCTGCGAGTTCGTGCTGCGCGCGCAGGGCCGCCTGGACGCGCTGCTGCAGAGGTATGCGACGTGAAGCTTTCCTCGACGCGGTTGTTTCCCCTGCTGCTGATGGTGACGCTCGCCCTGCTCAGCTTCTGGCTCGAGCGCACGGCGCGCGAGGAGCCCGTGCAGGGCGTGCAGCGCCGGCACGACCCCGACTACACGGTAGAGCGCTTCAGCATCACCGACTTCAGCCGCGAGGGCACGCCGGTCTCGACGCTCTCCGCCGTGAAGATGGTGCACTACCCCGACGACGACTCGACCGAGCTTGCCGCTCCGCGCCTGGTGCACGAGCGACCGGCCGAGCCGCGCGTGGTGGTGAGCGCGGACCGTGGCACGCTGTCGCGCGACGCGGCGGAGATCTCCCTCAACGACAACGTGCAGCTGCTGCGCGAGGCGGGCCACGGGCTGCCCGAGGCGCGCGTGCGCACCAGCTACCTGCACCTGGAGCGCGTGCGCGCGCTGGCGCGCACCGATCGCGAGGTACGCATCGACGAGCCCGGGCGCACGCTCGTCGGCCGCGGCATGCAGTTCGACAACCAGGCCCGTCAGCTGGAGCTGCAATCGCAGGTGCGCGGCAGCTTCGGGGTGAAACCCTGATGCTCCGGCGCTGCGCCATCGCCGTCGCCATGGCGGCCGCTGCATTGTCTGCCTTTTCGGCCAGGGCCGAAAAGGCAGATCAGGGGAAACCCACGGAGGTGGAAGCGAACCGCATGACCTCGGACGAGGCGCGGCGCATCAGCATCTTCGAGGGCAAGGTCGTGCTGCGCAAGGGCACCATGGAGCTGCGCGCGGAGCGCGTCGTGCTGCGCCAGGACGCCGACGGCTTCGTGTATGCCTCGGCCACCGGCGCGCCGGTGCAGTTCCGTCAGAAGAGCGACCCGCGCGGCTCCCAGGAAGGCGTGTGGGTCGAGGCGCAGGCCGCGCGCGTCGAGATCGACGAGAAGAACGAGCGCGTCGAGCTGTTCGAGAACGCGCAGGTGGTGCGCGAGAAGGACGAAGTGCGCGGCAGCTACATCCTCTATGACCAGCGCTCGGAGTTCTTCTCGGTGTCGAACGCCAAGGGCGCGCCGGGCTCGCGCGTCACGGCCACCATCCAGCCGAAGAAGCCGGAGGCGCCCGCCCCCGCACCGCGCAAGCCCGAGGCGCGCAAGTGAGCCAGCTGCGCTGCGAGCGCCTGCGCAAGCGGTACAAGGCGCGGGCCGTGGTGCAGGACGTGTCGCTCGAGGTGTCGAGCGGCGAGGTGGTCGGGCTGCTCGGGCCGAACGGCGCCGGCAAGACGACCTGCTTCTACATGATCGTCGGCCTGATCGCCGCCGATTCGGGGCGCATCCATCTCGACGGGCGCGAGCTGACGCACCTGCCGATCCACGCGCGCGCGCGCCTGGGCATCTCCTACCTGCCGCAGGAGAACTCGGTGTTCCGCAAGCTCACCGTCGAGGAGAACGTGCAGGCAGTGCTCGAGCTGCAGGGGCTGGCGCGCGAACAGATCGAGCCGCGGCTGCAGGAGCTGCTCAAGGACCTCAACATCGCCCACCTGCGCAAGCACGCCGCGCTGTCGCTCTCGGGCGGCGAGCGCCGGCGGCTGGAGATCGCGCGCGCGCTCGCCACCCGGCCGGCGTTCATCCTGCTCGACGAGCCGTTCGCCGGCGTCGACCCGATCGCCGTGCTCGACATCCAGCGCATCATCCGGTTCCTCAAGGAGCGCCAGATCGGCGTGCTCATCACAGATCATAACGTTCGCGAGACGCTCGGTATCTGCGACCGCGCCTACATCATCAACGAAGGCGCGGTGCTCGCCTCGGGCCACCCCGAGGAGATCGTCTATAATGACAGCGTGCGCCGGGTCTATCTCGGCGAGCATTTCCGCATGTAACCGCGGGCCGACCGCGGCCCCATTCGTCATGAAGCCCACCCTGCAGTTCCGGCTCTCGCAGCACCTGACGCTGACGCCGCAGCTGCAGCAGTCGATCCGCCTGTTGCAGCTCTCCACCGTCGAGCTGAACCAGGAGATCGAGCGCCTGCTGATGGAGAACCCGATCCTCGAGCGCGAGGACGCGGAGGGCGACGCGCAGGCGGCGTTCGCGCCGCCGCGCGACACGACGCAGAGCGCCGGCGAGGCCGCGACCCACGCGGCCGACGAATCCGTCGAGCGCCGCGAGGACTGGCTGGCCGAGATCGCCACGCCCTCCTGGCGCGCGGAGGACGACGACGAGGGCGACCGCTCGTTCTCCGCGCCGGACACCCCGACGCTGCGCGATCACCTCAATCAGCAGCTCACGCTCACGGGCATCGGCGAGCGCGACCGGGCGCTGGTCGCGGTACTGATCGACGCGCTGGACGAGGACGGCTACCTGACGCAGCCGCTGGAGGAGATCGCGGCGCTCTTTCCGCCGGAGGCCGAGGTCGACGCCGGGGAGCTGGGCATCGCGCTCAAGCACCTGCAGAACTTCGAGCCGGCCGGCGTCGGCGCGCGCGCGCCCGCCGAGTGCCTGCTGCTGCAGCTGCGCGCGCTGGGCGAGCACCCGGCGTGCGCGCTGGCGCAGGAGATCGCCGGCAAGCATCTCGCGCTGCTGGCGAGCCGGGACTACGCGCGCCTGCGCGCCGTCACCGGGGCGACCGAGGAGGCGCTGCGCGCCGCGCAGAAGCTGATCCAGAGCCTCAACCCGCGCCCGGGCGCGGCGTTCGCGCGCGTCGAGACGCGCTACATGATCCCCGACGTGATCGTGCGCAAGGTGAAGAACGTCTGGCGCGCGAGCCTGAACCCGGAGGCGATGCCGCGGCTGCGCATCAACCGCCTGTATGCCGACCTCGCCGGGAGCGGCCGCAACGGCGGCAACGCGCTCGCCTCGCAGCTGCAGGAGGCACGCTGGCTGATCAAGAACGTGCAGCAGCGCTTCGACACGATCCTGCGCGTGTCGCAGGCCATCGTCGACCGCCAGCGGCACTTCTTCGAGCACGGCGAGGTGGCGATGCGGCCGATGGTGCTGCGCGAGATCGCCGAGACCCTGGGCCTGCACGAGAGCACGATCTCGCGCGTCACCACGCAGAAGTTCATGGCCACGCCGCGCGGCACCTTCGAGCTGAAGTATTTCTTCGGCAGCCACGTGGCCACCGACACGGGCGGCGCGGCTTCCTCGACCGCCATCCGCGCCCTGATCCGCCAGCTGGTCGCCGCGGAGGACCCGCGCGCGCCGCTGTCGGACGCGCGCATCGCCGAGATCCTCGGCCAGCAGGGCATCGTCGTCGCGCGCCGCACGATCGCCAAGTACCGGGAATCTTTGCAGATCCCGCCGGTCAACCAGAGAAAGAGCCTATAGGAGCATTGATGAACCTGAACCTGAGCGGCCACCATCTCGACATCACCCCGGCGCTGCGCACCTACGTGCAGGAAAAGCTGGGGCGCGTGACGCGTCATTTCGACCACGTGATCGACGCGCACGTGGTGCTGTCGGTGGACAAGCTGCGGCAGAAGGCCGAGGTGACGCTGCGCGTGCGCGGCAAGGACATCCATTGCGCGAGCGAGGATCTCGACCTGTATGCGGCCATCGATCTGCTGATCGACAAGCTCGACCGCCAGGTCCTCAAGTACAAGGACAAACGTCAGGACAAGGGGCACGAGTCGCCCCGCCGCGCGGACCAGCCCTGACGCGCCGCGGCCCGGCGCCGGCGCCCCCCCGATGGGCTATAATCCGCGCCCTCTGCTGCGCCGCCGCGGCGCCCCCGCTCGATGAGTCTCGTCGCGAAACTTCTGCCGCCCGCCAACGTGCTGCTCGACCTCCAGGTGTCGAGCAAGAAGCGCTTGTTCGAGCAGGTCGGGCTGCTGTTCGAGAACAACCACGGCATCGGCCGCAGCCTCGTGTTCGACAGCCTGTTCGCGCGCGAGCGCCTGGGCTCCACCGGCCTCGGCCAGGGCGTGGCCATTCCCCACGGCCGCATCAAGGGGCTGAAGGACGCGCTGGGCGCCTTCGTGCGCCTCGCGCAACCGGTGCCGTTCGACGCGCCCGACGCGAAGCCCGTGAACCTGCTGTTCGTGCTGCTGGTGCCCGAGCAGGCCACCGAGAAGCACCTGCAGATCCTTTCCGAGCTTGCGCAGATGTTCAGCGACCGGGCGCTGCGCGACGCGCTCGCCACCGCCGCCGACGCCGAAGCGCTGCACCAGCGGATCGTCGCCTGGCAGCCCGATGCAGCAGGTCAGCGTCAAGCGGTTGCATGAGGACAACGGTGCGGCGCTCGCGCTCACCTGGGCGGAGGGGCGCGACAGCGACGCGGTCGTGCGCCGCGACCAGGCGGGCGCGGCCGCGCTGATCGGCCACCTCAATCTCACGCATCCGAACCGCATCCAGGTTGCGGGCGCCGACGAGGCGGCCGCGCTGGAACGCCTTGCCGGGCAGCTGATCGACGCCGGGCCGGCGGCGGTCATCCTGGCCGACGGCATCGCCGCACCGGCAGCGCTCGTCGAGCGCGCCGCGCGCACCGGAACGCCGCTGTTCGCCACGCCGCTGCCCGCCGCGCGCGTCATCGAGAAGCTGGCGCGCTACCTGTCCAAGTCGCTCGCCGAGCGCACCCAGCGCCATGGCGTGCTGATGGATGTCCTGGGCCTCGGCGTGCTGATCACCGGCGACTCGGGCGTCGGCAAGAGCGAGCTGGGGCTGGAGCTGATCAGCCGCGGCCATGGCCTGGTCGCCGACGACGTGGTGGAGATCTCGCGACTCGCGCCCGACACGCTCGAGGGCCGCTGCCCGCCGATGCTGAAGGACTTCATCGAGGTGCGCGGCTTGGGCCTGCTGGACGTGCGCACCATCTTCGGCGAGACCGCGGTGCGTCCCAAGATGAAGCTCAAGCTGATCGCGCACCTGGACAAGCCGGCGGCCGCCGGCAGCCACGACATCACCGAGCGCTTGCCGCTCGCCGAGCAGTCCGAGGAGATCCTCGGCGTCACGGTGCGCAAGGTCGTCATCCCGGTCGCCGCCGGGCGCAATCTCGCGGTGCTGCTCGAAGCGGCCGTGCGCAACTACATCCTGCAGCTGCGCGGCATCCATTCGGGAGCGCAGTTCATGGCGCGGCAGCGCCGCGCGATGGAAGACGAGCGGTGATCGCTGCAGGGACGGGGGCGCGTTGCAGCTGATCCTGGTCAGCGGCCTGTCGGGCGCCGGCAAGAGCATCGCGCTCGACGTGCTGGAGGATGGCGGCTATTACTGCGTCGACAACCTGCCCGCCACGCTGCTGCTCGACGTGGCCGCGTTCCTCGCCTCGGCCGGGCACGAGCGCAGCGCGGTGAGCGTGGATGCGCGCAGCGCGGCGCTCGCCGCGTTGCCCGAGAGCGTGGCGCAGCTCAAGGCGAAGGGCATCGATTGCCGCGTGCTGTATCTCGAGGCCAACACGCAGACGCTGATGCGGCGCTTCTCCGAGACGCGTCGCCGGCACCCGCTCACCATCGTCGGGCTGGCGCTCGACGAGGCCATCGCCAAGGAGCGCGCGCTGCTCGCCGACGTCGCCGCGCTCGGCCACCGCATCGACACCAGCGAGCTGCAGCCGCGCGTGCTGCGCCAGTGGATCCGCGACCTGCTCGGCCTGGGCGCGGGCTCGCTCACCCTGCTGTTCGAATCCTTCGCCTTTCGCGACGGCATCCCGCTCGACGCGGACTGGGTGGTGGACGCGCGCATGCTGCCCAACCCGCACTACGAGCCGGCGCTGCGGCCGCTCACCGGACGCGACGCCGCGGTGAGCGCGTTCCTCGACGGCCAGCCGTCGGTGCAGCGCCTGCTCGGCGACGTGCGCGACTTTCTCGGCCGCTGGCTGCCCGAGATCGTGAAGGAGAACCGCAGCTACCTCACGGTGGCCATCGGCTGCACCGGCGGGCGGCACCGCTCCGTGTACCTCGCCGAGCGGCTGGCCGCGGCGTTCGCCGGGGACTGGCGGGTGCTGGTGCGCCACCGGGGCCTGGCGCGCGAGTGAGCGGCGGCATCGCGGACCTGCCGCTGTTTCCGTTGCGCACGGTGCTGTTTCCCGGCGGGCGGCTGCCGCTGCGCCTGTTCGAGCAGCGCTATCTGACGATGGCCAAGGCCTGCCTGCGCGACGAGTCGCCGTTCGGCGTGTGCCTGATCCGCGAGGGCGGCGAGGTCGGCGCGCCGGCCTCGCCCTATGAGGTCGGCTGCCTGGCGCGCATCAGCGCCTGGGACATGCCGCAGCTCGGCGTGCTGCAGGTGCTCGCGCTCGGCACGCGGCGCTTTCGCATCCAGGAGCGCCGCGTGCAGGCCGACGGCCTCGCGCGCGCGAGCGTCGCGCTACCCGAGGAGGAAGCCGACGCCGCGCTGGACGGGACGGACGTCTGCGTGCGCATCCTGCGCCGGGCGATCGAGTCCGGCGGCGAGGCGCTGGTCGAGCCGCCGCTGCGCTACGACTCCGCGGCCTGGGTGGGTGCACGCCTCGCCGAGCTGCTGCCGCTGTCGCCGGAGGCGCGCCAGCGACTGCTGGAGATGGACAGCGCCGCCGACCGGCTCGAGGTGCTACGCCGGCTGGTGCGTCCCGCCGGGCAATAGCGCACGCAGCACGCGGCGCACCGGCGTCGGCACCGCGGCGCCCGGCGCGTCGGCAAGATCCAGCCAGAGCTGACCCGGAGCCGCGTTGCCCGGCGCGGCGCAGAGCACCGGCTGCGCGCGCAGGCGGAAATGCGTGAAACCATGCTCGAGCGCGGGTAGGCGCCGCGTGATCTTCGCCCCCCGCAGGCGCCGCTCCGGGAAAGTCCAGAGCCCGCCCCACAGGCCCGCCTCGCGCCGGCGCTCGAGCAGCACCTTTCCGGCCTGCAGATGCACATACCACGTCGCCCGCCTCGTCGGCAGTGCCTTGCGCGCGCGTGACGCGGGCAACTCGCCGATCCGGCCCTCGCGCCGCGCCACGCAGCCGCGCGCTACCGGACATCGGTCGCAATCCGGGCGCGCGCGCGCGCACACCGTCGCACCCAGATCCATCAGCGCCTGCGTATAGGTGCGCAGGTCGCGGCGCGGCAGCAGCCGCTCCGCCAGCGCCCACTGGCGCGCCTCGCCCTGCACGCCGAAGCAGCGCGCGAGCACCCGCTTCACGTTGCCGTCGAGGATGGCGGCGCGCCGGCCGAAGGCGAACACGGCAATCGCCCCCGCCGTGGTGCGCCCGACTCCGGGAAGCTTGCGCAGGCCGTCAGCCGTGCGCGGGAACTCTCCCGCAGCCGCCAGAGCCCTGGCGGCGGCATGCAGGTTGCGGCCGCGCGCGTAGTAGCCCAGGCCGCTCCACAGGCGCAGCACCTCGTCCTGCGAGGCCGCCGCCAGCGTACCGACGTCGGGAAAGCGCTCGAGGAATCGCCGGTAGTAGGGGATGACCGCGGCGACCTGCGTCTGCTGCAGCATCACTTCGGCGAGCCAGACGCGATAGGGATCGCGGCTCGCCTGCCACGGCAGGTCGTGGCGGCCGTGGCGCTGCTGCCAGGCGACGACGGATGCAGCGAATCCGCGCATGCCGCATTGTATGATTGGCGCGCCATGTTCGCCTTCGTGCTGCGGCGGATCGCGCAGGCCGTGCTCGTCATGCTGACGGTGGGGTTCATCGCCTTCGCGCTGTTCCGCTTCGTCGGCGACCCGGTGCTGTTCATGCTCGGCCAGGACGCGACGCCCGAGGACCGCGAGCGCGTGACGCGCCTGCTCGGGCTCGACCAGCCGTTCTACGTCCAGTACGCGAAGTTCGTCGGCCGCGCGGTGCAGGGCGATTTCGGGCTCAGCCTGCGCCAGGTGCAGCCGGTCTCGCGGCTGTTCGTCGAGCGGCTGCCCGCCACGCTCGAGCTGTCCTTCGCGGCCGCCGCGCTCGCGCTGGTCGCCGGTGTCGGCATGGGCGTGTACACGGCGCTGCGGCGCGACTCGTGGCTGTCGCAGGCGCTGCTCGCGCTGTCGCTGGTCGGCGTATCGCTGCCCACGTTCCTGATCGGCATCCTGCTGATCCTCGTGTTCGCCGTGATGCTCGGCTGGCTGCCCTCGTTCGGGCGTGGCGAGACCGTGGCGCTCGGCTGGTGGAGCACGGGGTTGCTCACCTGGAGCGGCATCAAGTCGCTGATCCTGCCGGCCGTGACGCTCGGCCTGTTCCAGATGACCCTGATCCAGCGGCTGGTGCGCGCCGAGATGCTCGAGGTGCTGCGCACCGACTACATCAAGTTCGCACGCGCGCGCGGCCTCACCGACCGCGCGGTGCACTTCGGCCACGCGCTGAAGAACACGCTCGTGCCGGTGATCACCATCACCGGGCTGCAGCTCGGCGCCATCATCGCCTTCGCCATCATCACCGAGACGGTGTTCCAGTGGCCGGGCATGGGCCTGCTGTTCATCCAGGCGGTCGGATTCGCCGACGTGCCCGTCATGGCCGCCTACCTTTGCCTGATCGCCCTGATCTTCGTCGTCATCAACCTAGCCGTGGACCTGCTGTACTACGCGGTCGATCCCCGCCTGCGGATCGACCGCGCGGCCGCGGCGCACTGAGGAACGCGCCATGAAGAACGATGCCCTGGAAATGCTGCGCCTGTTCCACGCCGAGCTGGTGCACATCCGCCGCGATATCCACGCCCATCCCGAGCTCGGCTTCGAGGAGAAGCGCACCTCGCAGCTGGTGGCCGACAAGCTCGCCGAGTGGGGCATCGAGGCGCATCGCGGCCTCGCCGGGACGGGCGTGGTCGGCGTCGTCCACGGCAGGAAGAAGGGCAAGGGCGCCATCGGGCTGCGCGCCGACATGGACTGCCTGCCGCTGCAGGAAGTGAGCGACGTGCCGCACCGCTCGACGGTCGCCGGCCGCATGCACGCCTGCGGCCACGACGGCCACACGACGATGCTGCTCGGCGCGGCGCGGTATCTTGCGCAGACGCGCAACTTCGCCGGCACGGCGCACCTCATCTTCCAGCCGGCCGAGGAAGGCGGCGGCGGCGGACGCGTCATGGTCGAGGAAGGGCTATTCGAGAAGTTTCCCTGCGACGCCGTATACGCGATCCACAACTGGCCCGGCCTGCCCGCCGGCAAGATCGCGGTGCGCCCGGGGCCGATGATGGCCGCCACCGACGAGATCCGCATCCGCCTGCAGGGCCGCGGCGGCCACGCGGCGCTGCCGCACCTCGCCATCGACCCGGTGGTGATCGCGGCGCACGTCATCACCGCGCTGCAGACCATCGCCAGCCGCAACGCCAACCCGGTGGACGCCCTCGTCGTGTCGCTGTGCTCGCTGCAGACGAGCCAGGTCGGCGCCTTCAACATCATCCCCGCGCACGTCGAGCTGGTGGGCACGGTGCGCAGCTTCACGCCCGCCATGCGCGACCTCGCCGAGCAGCGCATCAAGCAGATCACCGAGTCCGTGGCCCTGGGCCTGGGCGGCACGGCGGAGATCGAGTACAGGCGCGGCTACCCCGCGACCGTCAACACCGACGAGGAGGCGCGCTTCGCGGCGCGCGTGGGCGAGCGCGTGTTCGGCAAGGGCAACGTCGTCACCGACGGCGAGCCGACCATGGGCGGCGAGGACTTCTCTTACATGCTGCAGGCGAGGCCGGGCGCCTACGTGTTCCTCGGCCAGGGCGGCAGCCAGGGCGGCTGCTTCCTGCACAACCCGGCCTACGATTTCAACGACGAGGTGATTCCGCTCGGCGCCGGCTATCTGGCGGCGCTGGTCGAGGAAGCATTGCCGCTCAACTAACGGGAGACCAAGCCAAATGAAGCTCAAGCACCTGCTGGCCGGGGCGCTCGTCGCCCTGGCGCTGCCCGCGCACGCCGCCACGCTGCGGTGGGCGGCGCAGAACGACATCCTCACGCTCGACCCGCATTCGCAGAACCACGCCACCACCAGCTCCATCCTGCAGCACAGCTACGAGGGGCTGACGCGCTACGCGAAGGACTACAGCATCGAGCCGGCGCTCGCCACCGCGTGGACGCAGATCTCCCCCACGCAACTGCGCTTCACCCTGCGCAAGGGCGTCAAGTTCCACGACGGCAGCCCGTTCAGCGCGGACGACGTCGTGTTCAGCTACGGCAGGATCATGCAGCCCAAGGGCACCATGCAGATCTACGTCGGTGGCGTGAAGGAAGTGAGGAAGGTGGACGATTACACCGTCGATTTCGTGCTCTCGGGGCCCAACCCGGTGCTGCTGAGGAACATCGCCGACTTCCGCATCATGAGCAAGGGCTGGTCGGTGAAGCACAAGTCCGAGAACGTGCAGGACTACGTCGCCAAGGAGGAGTCCTACGCCTCGCGCAACGCCAACGGCACGGGTCCGTACATCCTCAAGTCCTGGGAGCCGGACAAGCGCGTCGTGTTCACGGCCAACCCGGACTGGTGGGACAAGCGCCCGGGCAACGTCACCGAGGTCATCTACACGCCGATCAAGGCCGACGCCACGCGCATCGCCGCGCTGCTCTCGGGCGACGTGGACATGGTCACCGACCTGCCGACGCAGGACGTGACGCGGTTGAGGAGCGAGCCCAAGCTCAAGATCCTCGACGGGCACGAGGTGCGCACCATCTTCATCGGCCTGGACCAGCACTCGGCCGAGCTCAAGTACTCCAGCGTCAAGGGCAAGAACCCGTTCAAGGACATCCGCGTAAGGAAGGCGCTCAACCTTGCGGTGGACCGCGAGGCCATCCGGCGCGTGACGATGCGCGGCCTGTCCATCCCAGCGGCCATCATGGTGGCCCCGGGCGTGCACGGCCACAGCAAGGACATCGACCAGGCGCAGGCGCTCGACGTCGAGGGCGCGAGGAAGCTGCTGGCCGAGGCGGGCTACGGCGGCGGCTTCGAGTTCGGCCTGGACTGCCCGAACAACCGCTACGTGAACGACGAGGAGATCTGCCAGGCGCTGGTCGGCATGTGGGCGAAGATCGGGCTGAAGGCGAAGCTGAACGCCCAGCCGATGGCGACCTTCATCCAGAAGATCCAGAAGTTCGACCACGACGCCTACATGCTGGGCTGGGGCGTGGTGAACTTCGACGCCAACTACACCCTGCAGTCGCTGGTGCGCACCAAGACGACGGGCGCGGACGGCAGCTTCAACCTCGGACGCATCAGCGACGCGAAGATCGACGCGCTGGTGGACGCCATCAAGACCGAGCTCGACGTGAAGAAACGCGACGCGATGCTGCGCGAAGCGCTGCTGGCCACGCGCGACAACTTCTACTACGTGCCGCTGCACCACCAGCTGCGGCCGTGGGCGATGAAGAGGAACGTGACCGCCGTGCACAATGCGGTCGACCGGCACGAGTCGCGCTACACGCGGGTAGACTGAAGGCGCGGGATCCCGGGCGATGCCCGCAGTCGCCGGCTGGGCGCGGCGCGCCTGGGACCACGACCTGGCGTGGAGCTTCCGGCATTCGCCGGTCGCGCTGCTCGCCGCGTTTCTCACGCTCGTCTGCATCGGCGGAGCGGTGCTCGCGCCTTGGGTCGCGCCGCAGAATCCCTACGACAGCGCGACGCTGAGCCTCTCGGACGGCTTCACGCCGCCCGCCTGGACGGAGAAGGGCACCCGCAAGTACCTGCTCGGCACCGATGACCAGGGGCGCGACGTCCTGTCGACGATCCTGTACGGGGCGCGCATCTCGCTCGGCGTCGGGCTCGCTTCGGTGCTCTTTTCCGCGCTGCTCGGTGTTTCGCTCGGGCTCGTCTCGGGCTACCTCGGCGGCCGGCTGGACGCCTTCATCATGCGCGTGGCCGACATCCAGCTTTCCTTCCCGGCGATCCTCATCGCACTGCTCATCGACGGCACCGCGCGCATCGCGCTGCCGCGCGAGGCGCACGACGCGCTTGCCCTCTACGTACTGGTGGTGGCCATCGGCCTGTCCAAGTGGGTGGACTACGCGCGCACCGTACGCGGCTCGACCCTGGTGGAGAAGGGCAAGGACTACGTGCAGGCGGCGCGCGTCATCGGCCGGCGGCCGCTCGCCATCATGGTGCACCACGTGCTGCCCAACGCCATGGGGCCGGTGCTGGTCATCGCCACCATCAACATCGCCACGGCCATCATCACCGAGGCGACGCTGTCCTTTCTCGGCGTCGGCGTGCCGCCGACCCAGCCCTCGCTCGGCACGCTGATCCGCGTCGGCAACGACTTCCTGATTTCGGGCGAATGGTGGATCTCGCTGTTCCCGGGTGCCGCGCTGGTCCTGCTGGTTCTGGCGGTCAACCTGCTCGGCGACTGGCTGCGCGACGCGCTCAATCCCAGGTTGCGGTGAGCCCGGCGCCGCTGCTCGAGGTGCGCGACCTGCGCGTCGAGTTCCCGACGCGCCGCGGCACGCTGGTGGCCGTGGACGGCGTGTCGTTCGCCATCGAGCCGGGCGAGGTGCTCGGCGTCGTGGGCGAGTCGGGGGCGGGCAAGTCGCTCACCGGCATGGCCGTGATCGGGCTGCTCGAGCCGCCCGGGCGCATCGGCGCCGGCGAGATCCTGCTCGAGGGGCGGCGCATCGATCGCCTGCCGGCGGAGGAGATGCGGCGCCTGCGCGGCCGGCGCATCGGCGCCATCTTCCAGGACCCGCTCACGTCGCTGAATCCGCTCTACACGGTCGGCGACCAGCTGGTCGAGACCATCCGCACGCACCTCGAGCTGGACCGCGGGCAGGCACGGCGCCGGGCGCTGCAGCTGCTCGACGAGGTCGGCATCCCCGCGCCCGGGGCGCGCATCGACCACTACCCGCACCAGTTTTCCGGCGGCATGCGCCAGCGCGTGGTCATCGCGCTCGCCGTTGCCGCCGGGCCGCGCCTCATCATCGCCGACGAGCCGACCACGGCGCTCGACGTCTCCATCCAGGCGCAGATCATCGCGCTGCTCAAGATGCTCGCGCGCGAGCACGGCACCGCGGTGATGCTGATCACGCACGACATGGGCGTGATCGCCGAGACCGCGCATCGCGTCGCCGTCATGTACGCCGGGCGCATCGCCGAGATCGGGCCGGTGCGCGAGGTGCTGCAGGCCCCGCGCCACCCCTATACCGTGGGCCTGATGGGCTCCATTCCGCGGCTGGGCGCGGGCGCAGGCAAGCGCCACGCGCGCCTAGTGCAGATCGAGGGCGCGATGCCGCGCCTCAACGCCATCCCGCCCGGCTGCGCGTTCCATCCGCGCTGCCCGCGACGCTTCGAGCGCTGCGGCGCCGAGCGGCCCGAATTGCTGCCGGCGGGCGCTGCCCGGGCTTCCTGCTGGCTCTATGGATAGCCGGCCCCTGCTTCGCCTGACCGACGTCGGCCGGGATTTCGACGTCTCACGTCCCTGGCTGAACCGCATGCTCGAAGGCGCGCCGCGGCAGCTACTGCGCGCCGTGGACATGGTGTCGTTCGACGTGGCGCGGGGCGAGACGCTCGCGCTGGTAGGAGAATCGGGCTGCGGCAAGTCCACCGTTGCGCGCCTGATCGTCGGGCTGTACGCGCTGACACGCGGCCGCATCGAGTTCGACGGCGTGGACCTCGCCGCCGCGGGCGCAGGCGCCAGCGCGCTGCGGCGGCGCATGCAGATGATCTTCCAGGACCCCTATGCCAGCCTCAACCCGCGCTGGCGCGTGCGCGACATCGTCGCCGAGCCGATCCGCGTGCTCGGCCTGGCGAAGTCAGGCGACGAGGAGCGCGTGCGCATCGCCGCCCTGCTCGCGCAAGTGGGGCTCGCGCCCGAGGACGGCGAGAAGTACCCGCACGAATTCTCCGGCGGCCAGCGGCAGCGCATCTCCATCGCGCGCGCGCTCTCCGGCCACCCCGAGTTCCTGGTGTGCGACGAGCCCACCTCCGCGCTCGATGTGTCCGTGCAGGCGCAGATCCTCAACCTGATGAGCGAGCTGCAGGAGCGCCTCGGCCTCACCTACCTCTTCATCTCGCACAACCTAGCGGTGGTCGCGCACGTCGCCGACCGCGTCGGCGTCATGTACCTTGGCTGCATCGTCGAGCTGGCGAACGCCGTGACCCTCTTCAAGGCGCCGCGCCACCCGTACACGCGGTTGCTGCTCGACGCAATTCCCGATCTCGGCATGAGCGGCGCGCCGCGCACGCCGGTGGGCGGCGAGGTGCCCAACCCGCTCGCCCCGCCGGCCGGCTGCGCCTTCCATCCGCGCTGCCCGCACGCCAACCAGCGCTGCCGCAACGAGCGGCCCGCCTGGCGCGCGGGCGTCGCCTGCCACGCCGTCGAGGAAGGCCGGCTCTAGCGCTTGAGCAGGCCGCGCAGCTTCTCCTTGAGCTTTTCCCTGCCCTCCTTCTCGATGCGCACCTTGGCGGCGCTGGAGGCGAGCGCGCGGTAGTCGATCTCGTACTTGGGCACGTCGAACGTGCCGGTCAGCTTCACCGGGATGGTCAGGCCGGCGAGATGGTCGAGATCGGCGCCGCCCTGTCCCTTGCTGGTCGTCACCACCGAGGCCTTGGCCACGTAATCGAGCCGCGAGTTGCCGATGTCGATGTCGCCCGCGCCGCTCACGCGCACGGCCGGCGCCTTGACGCTCAGGTCATCGTTGTGCGCGACGCCATCGCGGATGGTGAAGCTGGCGGACATCTCCGAGAAGTCGGTGCGCTGCGACGGGTCGGAGGGCTGCTCGCGCGCCGACTTCGAGCCGAAGGCGGCCCTGGTCTTGCGCAGCGACTCGGTGAGGTTGATGCCTTTCACGGCGCCGTCCTTGAGCAGCACGCTCGCCGTGCCTCCCAGCGACTTCTTCATGGCGCTCACCGTCGGCCCGGCGGCCGTGATATCGAGCGCCACGTTGCCGCGCCCTTCGAGCGCGTCGCGGCCCATGAGGTCCTTGACCAGTGGTCCGATCGAAACGCCGTCGAGCGTTTCCTTCAGCGCGACGCGATTGCCCTTCGCCACGAGCGACATGCTTCCCCGCAGCGTGCCCTCGTACAGCTTGGCGGAGTGCGGCGCCAGGTCGGCGCGGCCGTTCGCCGCCTTGAGCTCGGCCTGCAGCTCCGCGATCCGCAGGTCCATCAGCTTCAGCGCGCCCACCGCAAGCTTGCCGTCCGCGCGCAGTCCCTCGAGCGCGCTCAGGTCCACGGGCACGTCGACCTCGACCTTGGGTCCGGCGGAGGTAGGCTTGGGCTTGGCGTCCGACTGCGCGACGAGGTAGCGGTCGAGGTCGATCCTGTCCACGGCCACGTCGAAGCGGTAGCGCGGCGCGTCGAACTGCGTCATGCCGAGCTTCGCCTTGACCGTGGTGTCATCGAACTTGGCGACCAGCTCGGCGTCCACGGCCTGCTTCGCGACCTGGGCGCGCGCATCGCCCGTGACTGCGAGCGCGATGCGGCTGAAATCCGCGGCCACGCCGGTGACCGTGAGGCGCAGATCGCGCAAGGCGTACTCCTCGCGCGCCAGACCGAGGAGGTAGGTGCCCTCCAGCGCCACTTTCAGGTCGATGATCGGCTTCTTGCCCTTGACGTGCGTGGCGAGCGAGAGCTTGCCAGGCACGTCCTCGGCGATGCGCCCCGTGACGAGCTCGAGGTTGTCGAGCTCGAGGCGCTGCCCGCTACCCTCGTCCAGATAGGCAAGCGTGGCATCCTTCAGGCGCACGCCGGCGACGTCGACCTTCACCTTGCGCGCCGGCGCGGCGCCCGCCGCCGGCTGCGCCGCACCGCCCGCCGCCCCCGCCAGGTCCTCGAAGTCGAACTTGCCGCCCTTGGCGCGGATCACGCTCGCCTTGAGCCCCGTCACGCTCACCTCGTCCACCAGCACTTCGCCGCGCAGCAGCGGCAGCAGCTTGACCGAGACGTGCGCGGTGTCGAACGCGGCGAAATCGTGCGCGCTGGCGCGCCGCGACAGCGACACCTTGCCGACCCTGGCGCCGATCGAGGGCCACAAGGCGAGCCCGATGTCGCCGTGGAACTTGAGCGTGCGGCCGGTGCGCTCCTTCACCAGCTTCTCGATCTCGCCCTTGTAGGCATTGGGGTCGAAGGTCGCGACCACGAACACTGCCGCAGCGACGACAAGCAGCAGCAGCCCGCCGAGGGCGTACAGGGAATACTTGAGCCATTTCATGCAGGCTTCCTTCCGGCGATGCCGAACGGGACGTGGCCGGTGGCCACGTGCCGGCCCGCCGACTCGACGTGGCCGCGCTGGTCGTCAAAATAGAAATCGGGCTCGAAGGCCTTGAGGAACTCCCCCTTGTCCAGGCCTCCGAGGAAAAGTGCCTCGTCGACCGCGATCTTCCAGTGCATCAGGGTCCGGATCGCGCGCTCGTGCGCCGGGGCGCTGCGCGCGGTGACGAGCGCGGTGCGCAGCCGCATGGCGGTACCCGCGGTCTGCAGCCGGTGCAGCGCTTCGAGCAGCGGCTTGAACGGTCCCGGCGGCAGCGGCGTGTCTACGCGGTCGGCCTCGTGGCGCGTGAAGGCTTCCAGGCCGTCCTTCTGGTAGACGCGCTCGGCCTCGTCGGAGAACAGCACCGCGTCGCCGTCGAACGCGATGCGCACCTCCTCCGCGTGACGGCTCGCGGCCTGCGCCGACTCGGGCACCACGCGCGCCGCCGGCACGCTCGCATCGAGCGCCGCCATCACGTCGCGCTCGTTGGCGGAGAGGAACAGGTTGGCGCGCAGCGCGTCGAGATACCGGTAGGGGTCGCGCCCGCGCGTGAACACGCCGCGCTCCACGCGCAGGCCCTCGCGCTGCGCCGAGCGGAACACGCGCAGGCCGCTCACCGGGTCGTTCTTGGACAGGATCACCACCTCGACGCGCTGCGCGTCGGGCGCATTGAACGCGAGCAGCTTCTGCACCAGCGGGAAGGCGACGCCGCGCTTGGCGGGCACGTCCAGGCGCCCGAGCTGCAGCGTGACGTAGGCCGCCTCGCCGTCGCGCTCGAAGACCCGGTTCTCCTCCTCGAAGTCGAACAGCGCCCGCGAGGAGATGGCGACCACGAGCTTGCCTTCGAAGGACACGGGCATGGCCAATTCTATGACGCGCGCGTTGACGCAGGATAGGGGCGCGCGGAACATGCAATCCTTCACCATGGATGCGATGCCGCCCGCGCGCCGCAGGCCGCGATTCCACCGCGTCCTGCGCTGGAGCATTGGACTGGCCGCCGGCGCGCTGGTTCTGCTGGCGGCCGTGCTGCTCGTCGCGCCGCAGCTCGTCGACGTCCCCGCAGTACAGCGCGGGCTCGAGCGGCGGCTCTCGAGCGCCGTACGCGGCGAAGTGACCTGGGAGGCGCTCGAAGTGCGCCTGCTCCCGGTTCCGCACGGCGTACTGCACGGCGCGCGCGTTGCGATTCCCGGCGCCCTCGAGGCGAGCATCGAGCGCGCGGAGCTTGAATTGCGCCTGCGCCCGCTGCTGCGCGGCGAAGTGGAGATCAGCGCGTTCCGCGTTGCGCGACCCGCGCTCAGGCTTCAGCTGCCCGCCGCGCAGAAGGGGTCGGCGGAGCGGGTCGATGCCGCAGCGACCTACCGCGCAACGTTGCGAACGGCCCTGGACGCGGCGCAGCGCTTCAGGCCGGACGCGGAACTGGTGCTCGACGAGGGACGGTTGGAAGTCCTCGGCCCGCAGGTGCCGCCGATCGGCCCGCTGGAGGTCGCGCTGCGCGTGCGGACCGACCGGGAGGGCGTCGCCGCGCAAGGCACGGTGGCGAGCCGCTATTGGGAGCGCGCCCGGCTCGAGGCGCGCGTCGAGTCGGCCGACCTGCGCGCCCACGCGAGCGCGGAGGCAACGGGCGCCAGAGCGCAGCAGATCCTGGAGCTGGTGCTCGGGCAGCCGATGCCGGCACTTCGGCTGCCCACTGGATCCGCGCGGGTTGAAGCGCGCTTCGACGGCCAGGCAACGATCGACGCGACATTCGGCGCTGAAGTTCCGAGCCTGAGTCTGCGCCGCGAGGACATGCGGCTCGAGGCGGTGCGTGCAAATGTATCGGGCACCGCCAGGCTCTCGGGAGGGCACGCGCAGTCGACGGCCACCGCCACGCTGGCGTCCCTTCGGCTGGGCCGCGCCGGTCGAGCGCTCGACATCGCGAACGTGCGGCTCGAAGGCACCGCGAAGGCAGGCGCCGATGACATCGAGCTCGCGCTGACCGGGGCGCGCCTGGGCGAGCTGATTCCGTCGGCGCGGGGCACGCTGCGCCTGGCGGGCGCGGAGCGCGCGCCAACCGCGCGCCTCGAGATGGACGCACTGGAGCTCGCGCGCGTGCGCGAAGCGGCACTGGCGCTCGCCGGCGACCTGCCGGCGGTGCGCGACTACGTGGGTCGCGTGCGCGCCGGCCGGATCTCCGCCCTGCGCGTGTCGGCCAGATCGAAGTCGCTGGATACGCTGTTCCGGTTGCCCGGCATCGAGGGCAGCCTCGACCTGCGGGGCGGGGCCATGCGCGTCCCGTTCCTCGAGATGGACACCCGTGACGTCAGCGCGCGCCTGCAGCTCGCCGGGAGCACGCTGCGCGTGCGCGCTGCAAATGGACAGCTCGGCGCGTCCCGCCTCGCGCAGGCGAACGTGGACATCGTGCTCAGGAAGCCGATGCGACTCGAGGCGTCGACCGGGAAGGCGACGCTCGCGCTCGAGGAATGGTTGGCGTGGCTGCGCACGAACGAGAAGATTGCGCAGGCGCTGCAACCCATCCAGGCGCTCTCCAGCAGTGCCGATGCGACGCTGCACGCGCTGCGGCTGCGGTTCGATGCGCCCGCCGAGATCGTCTACGACGTCTCGGTAGCCCCCCGGGAAGTGCGCGTGCAATTGCGGGACCTGCCAGCGGCGATTGTGGACGGCGGTACGCTACGCGTCACGCCCGAGGCACTCACTCTCGAGCGCATGAGCGTCAAGTCTCTCGATGCGGCCGCTCGCGTGTCCGGGACGGTCGACGAGTACCGGGCGAGCACGCGTCGCATCGAGGTGCGCGTCGAGGAAGCCGTGGTCGACGCCCGCGCGGTCGACTGGGTCTGGCAGCGCGCCGGCCTGCCGCAGCGGTTGCGCCCGGCCACGCCGCTCCGCGCGCAGGCGCAGCGCATCCGGTGGAGCGCGGAGGTGCTGGATCTTGCGGCGCGCGTCCGGTTCCCTGCCGGCCTGCGCGCCGATGCCGCGCTCGAGATCCGCAAGGATGCCTTG
This sequence comes from Betaproteobacteria bacterium, assembly GCA_029883975.1. GTDB lineage: Bacteria > Pseudomonadota > Gammaproteobacteria > Burkholderiales > SG8-39 > JAABQT01. Next base: position 95,356 of record JAOUIL010000001.1, on the reverse strand, counting down.
CACGTGCGGCGGCTCGCGCTCGAGGACGCCGAAAGCGACGCGGTGCTTGGCCTGTCCAGGCGCGGCCCGATCTTCGAGGCGAGCTTCTCGGGCAAGCTGACCGACCGTAGCGTGGTATCCATGCTGGCGGAGCCTCCGGCGGCGCTCTCCGGCAACGTGCGCGGCGATCTGCAGGTCCACTTCGATCGGAGCCGTCCCGAAGAGACGACGGCCAGGGGCAATCTCGACGTGGACGACCTCAACCTTGGTGCCGTGCTGCCAGTGCCGGTCAGGGTGGAACGCGCCGACCTTGACGTCGACGGCCAGTCGCTGCAGGTGCGCGAGTTGACTGCGCACTGGGCAGGCCAGAAGGCCACCGTGCGTGGCGAGATCGCTCGACGCCCATCGGGCCTGGTGGTGCAGGCCGAAGTGGAGTCACCCGGCGTCGACCTCGACGCGCTGCTGCCGGCGCAAGCCACCGAGAAGGCCGCAGCGCCCCGCGCGCTCTGGCCTTTGCCCCTGACGGGCACCGTGGACGTGCGCGCCGGCTACGTGAAGCGTCAGGGCCTGCGGGTCGAGTCGCTGCGTGCCTCGCTCGCGCTCCAGCAGCAGCGCGCGGACCTCAAGGTCACCGAGGCAGCGTTGTGCGGCATCGCGTTCCCATTCTCGGTCAGCGCCACGCCCGAAGCTCTGGACGCCAACGTGCGCCTTTCGGCCAAGGACCAGGAGCTGGAGCGCGTCGCGCACTGCCTGACCGATCGCGGAATCCTGATCTCCGGACGCTTCGACCTGGAAGCGGACCTGCGCGCACGCGGTAGGCCGGGCGATTTCGCGCGCGCTTTGCAGGGCCCGGTGCAGTTTAGCGCCCGCAACGGCGAGATCCGCAAGTTCGCGCTCATCGGCAATATCCTGTCGGTCACCAACGTGAAAGGCGTGCTCGACAAGGAAGTCCGGCTCGACCGCGACGGCTTCGACTACCGCAACATCGAAGCGAAGGGTCGCTTCGGCGGCGGCCGGTTCACGCTGGACCAGGGCTTTCTCGACAGCGACGCGCTCGGGCTCGCGGCGACGGGAACCATCGGCCTCGACTACCAGTCGTCGCTGTCGGTACTGGTCGCGCCCTTCAGCCGGGTCGACCGGACCGTGCGCGGCATCCCGATCATCGGCTACGTGATCGGCGGCGCCTTCACGAGCGTCCCGGTCGGCGTGAGCGGCGACATCCGCGATCCGCTGGTCGTGCCGCTCGGCCCGCGCGCCGTGACCAACGAGCTGCTCGGCATCTTCGAGCGCACGCTGAAGCTGCCTGCGAAGCTGGTCGCGCCGCTCGAGGGCAATCCCGCGCCGCAGTGAACGGCGGGCGTGGAGCGGGTGATGGGAATCGAACCCACGTTCACAGCTTGGGAAGCTGTTGTCTTGCCATTAGACGACACCCGCGGGTGGCGTCGAAGTGTATCATTTCCCCTATGATTCAAGTCACTGTGAATGGCGCGGCGCAGCGCTACGACGCGCCGCTTGCGGTCGCGGAACTGGTGCAGAAACTGTCCCTCGCCGGCAAGAAGGTCGCCGTGGAGCGCAACGGCGAGATCGTGCCGAAGAGCGCGCATGCTTCCACGCTGGTCGCCGACGGCGACCGGCTGGAGATCGTCGCAGCGGTGGGGGGCGGATGAACGACCCGTTCCTCGTCGCCGGCAAGTCCTACGGCTCGCGCCTGCTGATCGGCACGGGCAAGTACAAGGACTTCGCGCAGACGCGCGCTACGGTGGAAGCCTCCGGCGCGCAGATCGTCACGGTCGCGATCCGCCGCACCAACATCGGACAGAACGCGAACGAGCCGAGCCTGCTCGAGGCCTTGCCGCCGTCGAAGTTCACGTATCTGCCCAACACCGCCGGCTGCTACAGCGCGGAGGACGCGGTGCGCACGCTGCGCCTCGCGCGCGAGCTGCTGGACGGCCACGACCTCGTCAAACTCGAGGTGCTGGGCGATCCGCACACGCTCTATCCGAACATGCCGGAGACGCTGAAGGCCGCGCAGCAACTCGTCCAGGAAGGCTTCAAGGTGATGGTGTACTGCTCCGACGATCCGATCCAGGCGAAGATGCTCGAAGACGCAGGCTGCGTCGCCATCATGCCGCTCGCCTCGCTGATCGGCTCCGGCATGGGCATCCTCAATCCGTGGCAGGTGCAGCTCGTGCGCGACGCGGTGAAGCTGCCGGTGATTGTCGACGCGGGCGTTGGCACGGCTTCCGACGCCGCCATCGCCATGGAGCTCGGCTGCGACGGCGTGCTGATGAACACCGCGGTCGCCACGGCGCGCGACCCGATCGGCATGGCGCGCGCCATGAAGAAGGCAGTTGAAGCGGGGCGCGAGGCCTGGCTCGCGGGGCGCATGCCGAAGAAGCTCTACTCGGCCGCCCCCTCCTCGCCCACCGAAGGGACGATTTCGTCTTCCCGCAGCAAGGCGGCTTGAAGCGCGGCATCCGCAGCTACGTCCTGCGCCAGAGCAGGACGACGCCGTCGCAGCAGCGCGCGCTCGAGCAGCTGATGCCGGCTTACGGCATCGAGTACCAGCCCGCGCTCCTCGACACGCGCGCGTTGTTCGGCCGCACAGCCCCGCTCGTGCTGGAGATCGGCTCCGGCATGGGCGAAACCACCGCGGCGATCGCCACTGCCAACCCCGGCACCGACTTCATCGCCATAGAGGTGCACGGGCCCGGGGTGGGGAGCCTGTTGAAACGCATCGACGAGCAAGGCCTCGGTAACCTGCGCGTCATCCGTCACGATGCGCTCGAGGTGCTCGCGAACATGATCCCCGACGGCGCGCTCGCCGGCATCCACCTCTTCTTTCCCGATCCCTGGCCGAAGAAGCGCCACTACAAGCGGCGCCTCGTGCAGCCCGCCTTTGCCGCGCTCGCCGCGCGCAAGCTCGCCCCGGGCGGCATCCTGCACGCGGCCACCGACTGGGAGGACTACGCCCGGCAGATCGACGAGGTCCTGGGGGCCGAGCCGCTGCTCGAGCGCGCGGGCGGCGCGGGCGCGCGGCCGGCGACCAAGTTCGAACTTCGCGGCCTGAGGCTCGGTCACACGGTCCGGGACTTCCACTTCAGAAAGCGCTCCTGACATGGCCCGCTGGCTCTTGCTCGCGCTGCTGCTCGTCGCGGGAACCGCATCCGCGTTTGAAACGCACGACTTCGACTGGGTGGACGAGAAGCGCGAGCGCCCCGTGCCGGTGCGCCTGTACTGGCCCGAGGCCGATCGGCCGGTGCCCCTGGTCGTCTTCTCGCACGGCATCGGCGGCTCGCGCCGCGGCTACAGCTACCTCGGCGAGTACTTCGCCAGCCAGGGCATCGCCAGCCTGCACTTGCAGCACGTGGGCAGCGACCGCAGCCTCTGGCTCGGCAACCCCTTCTCGCTCATCGGACGGCTGCAAGGCGCGGCGCAGGAGCGCGAGGCGCTGGAGCGCGTGCGCGATCTCACTTACGCCCTCGACCAGCTGCTTACGCACCGGGAGTTCGGCGCGCGCATCGACCGCGCGCGCATCGCCGCCGCGGGCCATTCCTATGGCGCCAACACCGTGATGCTCGCCACCGGCGCAGGCGTCGAGCGCAATGGCCGCAGAATGGAGCTGCGCGACCCACGCATCAAGGCGGCGGTGCTCCTCTCGGCGCCGCCGTTCTACGGCGAACAGGACCCCAAGCGTATCCTGCGGTCGCTCACGCTGCCGACCCTGCACGTGACCGCGACCGAGGACACGATCACCATCCCGGGGTACTACTCTCCCGTGGGCGACCGGGTCGCGGTATTCGAGGCGGTGGGCAGCCCGGTGAAGGCGCTCGCGGTGTTCGAGGGCGGCTCGCACAGCATCTTCACCAATCGCGCCGGCACGGGCGGCGCGGAGCTCAATCCGCAGGTGAAGCAGGCGACGCGCGAGCTCTCGCTCGCCTTCCTGCGCCGGGTGTTCTACGGCGCGGGCGAGGCGCTCGAGCGCTGGCCGCAGACCTACGCACCGATCCTGGCGCGCTGGGTCAGCCCGAGCCCGTGAAATCCTCCAGCTTGCGCCGGTCCCGCTTCGTGGGCCGGCCCTTGCGGCCGGCGGCCGGATCGGCGCCCCAACGGCGCAAGTCCGCGCGCCGCTCGCGCTCGGCGCGGCTCGCCTCGGACTCCGCATAGAGCATTCGCGCCTGCGCCGCCGGCCCGCGCTTGTCGGTAAGCGCGACAACCTGGACGTGCCAGACCGAATCCGAGACGCGGATCTCGAGCAGGTCGCCGACCTTCAGCGCGTGCGCGGGCCTGGTTCTCCCGTCGTGCAGCTTGACCCGGCCGGCGGCGATCGCCGCCTGCGCCAGGCCGCGCGTCTTGAACCAGCGCGCCGCCCACAGCCACTTGTCCAGGCGCATCGGGCCGTCAATCCAGGAACAGCTGCAGCAGCTCGTTGAGGAACAGCTGCCCGCGCGGCGTCGGGCGGATACGCAGCGGATCGTCCTCCAGCAGGCCCTTTTCGCGGGCAGTCGAAAGCCTGCGTGCCACCGCGGCCGCCGGCAGCCCGGTACGCTCCTCGAACAGTTTCGACGGCACACCTTGCACGAGCCGCAGCGCGTTAAGCATGAACTCGAAAGGCAGCTCGCGCGACGCGATCACCGATTCCTTCAGGGCGCCCGCCTGCGCCATGTACTCGCGCGGCGGCTTGGGACGCTCGTGGCGCGTCACGCGCTCCGCGTACGACACCTTGCCGTGCGCGCCGGCGCCGAGCCCGAGGTAATCGCCGAACTCCCAGTAGTTCAGGTTGTGCCGGCAGCGCCGTCCGGGCCGCGCGAACGCGGAGGTCTCGTAGTGCTCGAAGCCGGCCGCGGCAAGCATCTCTTCCACCGCAAGCTGCATGTCGGCCGCCTCGTCATGCGAGGGCAGCGCGGGCGGCTTGCTGAAGAACACTGTGTTCGGCTCGATGGTCAGCTGGTACGCCGACAGGTGCGTCGTGCCCCAGCGCACCGCTTCGGCGATCTCCTTGCGCGCCTCGGACACCGTCTGACCGGGCAGCCCGTACATGAGGTCGAGATTCACGTTGTCGAAGGCATCTTGCGCCATTTCGATCGCGCGGCGCGCCTCGTCGGCCGAGTGGATGCGCCCGAGCGACGCGAGCCGGCCGTCGTCGAAGCTCTGGATGCCGAGCGACAGGCGATTGACCCCAGCGTCGCGATAGCCGCGGAAGCGCCCGGCCTCCGCGGTGCCGGGGTTGGCCTCCAGCGTCACCTCGGCGCCGGGCTCGAGCGGCACGCGCGCGCGCAGCGCGGCGAGCAGCGCGTCGATCGACTCGGGCGAGAACAGGCTCGGCGTGCCGCCGCCGATGAACACGCTCCCCGCACGCCGGCCCCAGACCGAGGGCAGCAGGCCCTCGAGGTCGGCGACCAGCGCGGCGACGTACTCGCGCTCGGGCAGCGCGTCGCCCTTCTCGTGCGAGTTGAAGTCGCAGTACGGGCACTTGCGCACGCACCAGGGCAGGTGCGCATAGAGCGCAAGCGGCGGCAGCACGGCGAAGCGCACGTCGTGGCGCGCGCGCAGGACCGCGCTCACCGCAGCAGCTCCACGAGCCGCGCGGCCGCCTGGCCGCGATGGCTGAGCCGGTTCTTTTCGTCCTCCGACAGCTCGGCAGCGGTCAGCCCGCGCCCGGGCACCAGGAACAGCGGGTCGTAGCCGAAGCCGTGCGCGCCGCGCGGCGCGCGCGCGATGCTGCCTTGCCAGCTACCCTCGGCGACGAGCGGCTCGGGGTCGTCGGCGCGCCGCACGAGCGCCATGACGCAGCGGTAATGGGCGCGGCGCTGCTCGCCCAGGCTCGCCAGGAGCTTCGCGTTGTTTCGCGCGTCGCGCTGCTCGCGGCTGCCCTCGCGCCCGGCAAAGTGCGCCGAGTGCACGCCCGGCGCGCCGCCGAGCGCGTCGACGCACAGCCCGGAGTCGTCGGCCAGCGCCGGCAGGCCGCTGGCGCGGCTCGCATGGCGCGCTTTGGCGAGCGCGTTCTCGAGGAACGTGTCGTGCGGCTCCTCGGCCTCTGCGATGCCGAGCTCCGCCTGCACGATCACCTGGTGGCCGAGCGGCGCGAGCAGCGCACGCATCTCGCGCAGCTTGCCCGGGTTGTTGGAGGCCAGCACCAGCTTCACGGCCCGAGCGCGCGCTTCTGGTGCCCGATCAACTCGCCGATGCCGCGCGAGGCGAGCGCGAGCAGCGCGTCCATCTGCGCGCGCGCGAACGGCTCGCCCTCCGCGGTACCCTGCACCTCGACGAAGCGCCCCGCGCCCGTCATCACCACGTTCATGTCCGTGTCGCAGGACGAGTCCTCGGCGTAGTCGAGGTCGAGCAGTCCGGTGTCGCCCGACAAGCCCACCGATACCGCGGCGACGAAGTCCTTCACGGGCAGCGTGGCGACCAAGCCCGCGCGCTGCATCCAGCCGAGCGCGTCGTGCACTGCGACGAACGCGCCGGTGATCGCCGCGGTGCGCGTGCCGCCATCGGCCTGCAGCACATCGCAGTCCACCTGCAGCGTGCGCTCGCCCAGCGCCGGCAGATCCAGCACCGCGCGCAGCGCGCGGCCGATCAGTCGCTGGATCTCCAGCGTGCGCCCCGATTGCCGCCCGCGCGCCGCTTCGCGCTCGCCGCGCGTATGCGTGGCGCGCGGCAGCATGCCGTATTCGGCCGTCAGCCATCCGCGGCCCCTGTCCCTCAGGAACGGCGGCACGCGGTTCTCCACGCTCACGGTGCACAGCACGCGCGTCTCGCCGAACTCGGCGAGCACCGAGCCCTCGGCGTAGCGCGTGTAGCCGCGCGTCAGCCGCACCGGGCGCAGCGCGTCGGGGGCTCGGCCGTGCGCGCGTGTCATGGGCGGCGCCCGGTGCTCAGCACGGCCTGTCGCAGGCGCGCGACGCCGGACTCGGGATCGGCTTCCATGGCGCGAAGGATATCCGCATCCGGCACCGCGGGCGCCGCCACGGCGAGCGGCGCGACCATCGGGCCCGGCAGCGTCCCCTCGGCGAGTGCCGCCGCCGGCTCGTCCCAAGCCAGCGCCAGGGCGGAAATATTGTCGCTGTCCGCGCCGGCGCGCTCGCGCGCGAGCCCCGCGAGCCGCGCCACGCCTTCGGCCAGCGGGCCGCTCTCCAGGCCGGCGACGATCTGGCGGTCATTCAGCGGCTCCCAGAATCCGTCGGTGCACAGCAGCAGCACGTCGTCGCGCTCGAGGCGCGCCTGCGTCACGGCGCCGAGCAGCGGGATGCGCGCGCCGCCCAGGCAATGCAGCAGCCGATTGCGCAGCGGATGGCCGCGCGCCTCGGCCGGTTGCAGCCGCCCCTCGTCCACCATCTGCTGCACCAGTGTGTGGTCGCGCGTGCGCGCGATGACCTCCCCCCGGCGCACGTGGTACAGGCGCGAGTCGCCGACGTGCGCCCAGGTGGCCCAGCCCTGCTGCACCACGCAGGCGACGATCGTGGTGCGCGGCGAGTCTTCCAGGCCGAGCGAGCGCGCCTCGTGCAGCAGGACGGCATGCGCGCCGGCCACGGCGCGCGCGAGGAATTGCGCGGGCCCGTCGAGCTGCGGGCGCGCCTCGCGCCGGAACAGCGCGCCCACATAGCGCAGCGCGAGCTCCGCGGCGAGCTCGCCGTGCGCATGCCCGCCCATGCCGTCGGCCGCGGCGAGCAGCAGCGCCTGCGCGCTGCGCCAGTGTCCCAGGCGATCCTCGTTACTCGGGCGCCGGCCGATGTGCGACTGCTGGGCGATCGCGCACTTCATCGGCGCGCGAGCTTAGCGAGCGCCCCTTTCAGCTGCGCGAGCACCGGCGCCGGACCGCGGTAGTCGGGCGGCTTCTCGCCGAGCAGCGCTTTCTGCAGGGCGAAGACGCTCTGCGGGCGCTCCAGGTGGTTCATCTGCAGGCACCAGTCCACGGTATCGAGCAGCTCGGCGGAAAAGCGCCCGGCGGCCGCGCGGCGCGCGGGGACGATCCTGTCCTTCTCCATGCGCTCCGCGGCGGCGGGCGGCACGTCGGCCGTCACGCACGCGTACAGCGTGGCGCCGACCGAATAGATGTCGCTCCACGGCCCGAGCTTCGAGCGGTCCGCATGGTGCTCGGGCGAGGCGAAGCCCGGCGTGTACATGGGCGGCAGCACCGCCTCGCCGGCCAGCATCTGGCGCGCGGCGCCGAAGTCGATCAGCAGCGGCGTGCCGTCGCCGCGCAGGTAGACGTTGCCGGGCTTGATGTCCAGGTGCAGCAGCTTGTTGGAGTGCACCTCGCGCAGCCCGTTGAGCAGCGTGGCGAAGGTGTTGCGAATCCAGGTCTCGCGCAGCACCCCGCCGCGCGCGTGGATGTGCTCCTGCAGCGAGCGCCCGCGCTCGTAGCGCATGACCAGGTACACGGTCTCGTTGGCGCGAAAGAAATTCAGCACGCGCACCACGTTGGGGTGCGCGAGCGAGGCAAGCGCCTTGCCTTCCTCGAAGAAGCACTTCAGGCCGTAGCGGAACGCCGCCGCATGCGCTTCCGGCACCACGGGCACGGCGCCCGTGCCGGTGCGCAGCGCGAGCGTCGAGGGCAGGTACTCCTTGATCGCCACCGGCGTCTCGTTCTCGTCGTGCGCCAGGTAGACGATGGAGAAGCCGCCTTGCGCCAGCACGCGCAGGATGCGGTAGTTCTGCAGCGGATGCCCTTCCGGCAGCGGCTGGTTGGCTTGCGAGGGCATTTTCCCTATGATACGCGCTTCGCCTCGCGCGCCTTTCCAGCGCTTTTCGCCTTCCGTGATCCGGAGCATGACCGGCTACGCGCTCGTCTCCGCCGAGCATCCGCACGGCGCGCTGACGCTCGAGCTGCGCTCGGTGAACGCGCGCTTTCTCGACGTGCAGTTCCGCATCGCCGACGAGCTGCGCGCGCTCGAGCCGGCGCTGCGCGAAGCGATCGCGGCGCGCGTAGCGCGCGGCAAGGTCGACTGCCGGCTGACGCTCTCGGGACGCGCCGCCGGGCTGCCGTCGCTGGATCCCGACGCGCTCGAGGGGCTGCGCGCCCTCGAGCGCGAGGCTCGGCGCGCGTTTCCGGACGCCGCGCCGCTCACGGCGAGCGAGGTCCTGCGCTGGCCGGGCGTGCTGAGGGAAGGCGCGCTCGCCGCCGGCGAGCTGCAGGCGCGGGTCGCGGCGCTCGCCGCGCGCGCCGTGGCGGAATTGTGCGCGACGCGCGCACGCGAGGGCGAGAAGCTCGCCGCCGTCCTCGGTGCGCGCCTGGCCGAGATGCGCGCGCGCCTCGCCGGCATCGCGCCGCTCGTGCCGGCGGCCAACGAGGTCTACCAGGCGCGCCTCGCCGAGCGCTTGCGCGAAGCGCTGGGCAGCGCGGACGACGAGCGCGTACGCGCGGAGCTCGCGGTGTTCGCCGTCAAGACCGACGTCGCGGAGGAGCTGCAGCGGCTCGCGGCGCATCTCGACGAGGCCGCGCGCGTGCTCGCCACGGGCGGCGCCGCCGGCAAGCGCCTCGACTTCCTCGCGCAGGAGCTGAACCGCGAGGCCAACACGCTCGCCTCCAAGGCCGCCACGCGCGAGATCGCCGACGGCGCGCTCGACCTGAAGCTCGCCATCGAGCAATTGCGCGAGCAGGCGCAGAACGTCGAATGACGGGGCTGCTGTTCGTCGTCACGGCGCCCTCGGGCGCGGGCAAGTCCTCGCTCATCCGCGCGCTGCTCGCGGCCGACCCCGGCGTCGGGCTGTCGGTGTCCTACACCACGCGCGCCCCGCGCCCGGGCGAGCAGAGCGGGCGCGAATACCACTTCGTCGACCCGGCGACCTTCGCTGCCATGCTCGAGCGCGGCGAGTTCCTGGAGAGCGCCGAGGTCCATGGGCATCGCTACGGCACCTCGCAGAAGGTGATCGACCAGGTGCGCGCCTCGGGGCGTGACCTCGTCTTGGAAATCGACTGGCAGGGGGCCGAGCAGGTGCGGCGCCTGCACCCCGACACCATCGGCATCTTCGTGCTGCCGCCGTCCATGGCCGAGCTCGAGCGGCGCCTGCGCGCGCGCGGGCAGGACACGGACGCCGTGATCCGCCGCCGGCTGCAGAATGCGGCCGAGGAAATGACGCACGCGGTGGAGTTCAAATACGCTATAATTAACAAATACTTCGACGACGCCCTGCAGGACCTGCGGGCGGTCGTCCGCGCCGAGCGCGTGGCCACCGGCCGCCAACTCGCCCTGCACCCGGACATTTTTGGAATGGAACGCTGACCATGGCCCGCATCACCGTCGACGATTGCCTGCAGAGAATCCCCAACCGCTTCCAGCTCACGCTCGCCGCCACCTACCGCGCGCGCCAGCTCGGCGCCGGCGCCTCGGCGCTGGTCGAACCCAATCGCGACAAGTCGACCGTCATCGCGCTGCGCGAGATCGCGCTCGGCAAGGTCGGCACCGAGGTGCTGAAGCGCAATCCCGCGGTGCCGACGCTCCCGACTCCCTGAGGCCCGGGACCAGCCCCCCGAGGGGGGCGGGCCTGCGGTAACCTCTCCGCATGGCCGCAGTACAGACGCTCGATGCCAGCCGCTTCAGCTACCTGAAGAAGGCGGACATCGCGCGGCTGGCCGACGCCTACCGCTTCTCCGAGTCGGCGCACGCCGGGCAGAAGCGCCAGTCGGGCGACCCCTACATCTCGCACCCGCTGGCGGTCGCCGAGATCCTCGCCGGCTGGCACCTGGACGGCCAGGCGTTGATGGCGGCGCTGCTGCACGACGTCATGGAGGACACCTCGGTCACCAAGGCCGAGATCACCGACACCTTCGGCAAGCCGGTGGCAGAGCTGGTCGACGGCCTGTCGAAGCTCGACAAGATCGAGTTCCAGACCGCCGAGGACGCGCAGGCCGAGAACTTCCGCAAGATGCTCCTCGCGATGGCGCGCGACGTGCGCGTCATCCTCATCAAGCTCGCCGACCGGCTGCACAACATGCGCACGCTCGATGCGGTGCCGCCCGCCAAGCGCCGGCGCGTGGCGCGCGAGACCATGGAGATCTACGCGCCGATCGCCAACCGTCTCGGCCTGAACGGGCTGTTCCACGAGCTGCAGGAGCTCGCCTTCGCGCACCTGCACCCGCTGCGCTACCGCGTGCTCGCCAAGGCGACCAAGGCGGCGCGCGGCAACCGGCGCGAGGTGGTGAGCAAGATCGAGGCGCAGGTCAAGGCGCGCCTGTCCGACGCGCGCATCGCCGCGGTCGTGGGCGGCCGGGAAAAGCACATCTACTCCATCTACCGCAAGATGACCGAGAAGCACCTGTCGTTTTCCGAGGTGCACGACATCTACGGCCTGCGCGTGGTGGTGAAGGACGTCGCCACCTGCTATCTGGCGCTCGGCGCTCTGCACGCGCTGTACAAGCCCGTACCGGGCAAGTTCAAGGACTACATCGCCATCCCCAAGGCAAACGGCTACCAGTCGCTGCACACCGGACTGATCGGCCCCTACGGGGTGCCGCTCGAGGTGCAGATCCGCACCGAGGAGATGCACCGCCTCGCCGAGGCCGGCGTCGCCTCGCACTGGATGTACAAGGAAAGCGGCGACTCGCTGTCGGAACTGCAGAAGAAGACGCACCAGTGGCTGCAGTCGCTGCTCGAGATCCAGAACCAGTCGCGCGACCCGCACGAGTTCCTCGAGCACGTGAAGGTGGACCTGTTTCCCGACGAGGTGTACGTGTTCACGCCGGCGGGCAAGATCCTGTCACTGCCGCGCGGCGCCACCGCCGTGGACTTCGCCTACCAGGTGCATACCGACATCGGCAACCGCTGCGTGGCCGTTAAGGTGAACGGCGAGCTGGTGCCGCTGCGCACCGAGCTGCGCAACGGCGACCGCGTCGAGATCATCACCGCGAGCCACGCCAAGCCCAACCCGGCATGGTTGCAGTACGTGCGCACCGGCAAGGCGCGCGCCAACATCCGCCACTTCCTCAAGACCATGCAGTACGAGGAATCGGCCGCGCTCGGCGAGCGCCTGCTCGAGCAGGCGCTGAAGGCCTACGGCGTGGCCCTTGCCGAGATCGACGAGGCGAGCTGGGAGCGCGTGGTGCACGAGACCGTGGGGCGCACCCGCCAGGAGCTGCTCGCCGACATCGGGCTAGGCAAGCAGCTGCCCGCGGTCGTCGCGCGGCGCCTGCTCAAGCGCGCCGAGGTGGCACCCGAGCCCAAGGGCAAGGCGGCGCAGGTGGTGATCCGCGGCACCGAGGGCGTCGCCGTGCAGCTCGCCACCTGCTGCCGTCCGATCCCGGGCGACGCCATCGTCGGCTCGATGAAGAAGGGCCAGGGGCTGGTGGTGCACAACGCCGATTGCCGCGCGGTCGAGCGCTCGCGCAGGAACGAGCCTGAGCAGTGGCTGGACGTGGAGTGGGATCCAGCCTCGCCGCGCCTGTACCACACGGCGATCAAGGTCATGGTGGCCAACCGGCGCGGCGTGCTCGCCAAGGTGGCCTCCGAGATCGCCGAAGCCGGCTCCAACATCGACTCGATCAGCATGGAAGAGGATCGCGCGCACTTCGCCAACATGCTGTTCGTGCTCGAGGTCGCCAACCGCCAGCACCTGGCGCGCATCATGCGCGCGCTGCGGCGGCTGCCGGACGTGAAGAAGCTCGCGCGCGAGCAGTAGCCGCGACGGCGCGCTAGCGCACGCTCTCGGCCAGCGCCGTGAACTGCGCGGAGAGCCGGGCGATGCCGTCCGGCACCCGGTAGTTGTGCGGCGAGTAGCCGGGCAGCATCGAGCGCAGCCGCATGCCGACCGGGAACAGGGCGATCTGCAGCCGCTGCCGCGGCGTGATTCGGCAGCGCTCGCCGTAGCGCGGCACGTCGATCGCCGACATCAGCATCGCGCACTCGTCCTGGAAGCGCAGCATGTGCCCTTGCGTGAACCAGCACATGCGCACGCGGTACAGGTAGCCCCCGTACAGGTGCTGGTAGACGTCGAAAGCGACGTTGCGGTGCTCGATCTCTTCCAGCATGTGCCACTTGAACAGGCTGCCGAACGCGGGATGGGTGCGCTTGTGGTCGTACAGGCCGCTCTCGATCATCCGCAGCGCGAACTGCGTGGTGTAGGACTCGAAGCCTTCCGTGTAGCCCACGCAGAAACGCTCCTGGTCGCCGCCGTCGCGCAGGAACCCGTCCAGCTCGGCGCGCAGGCGGGCCAGGCGCTCCTCCAGCCCCGGGTAGCCGTGCTCGAGGACCACCTTGTTGAAGTCCACGTGCCGCTGGTAGTGCTGCGACTCCTGGCGGCAGTAGCGATCGAGCTCCTCGCGCAGCTTGTCGTCGCGGATGCGCTCGAGCGTCCGGCGCAGGCTCTTGACCACGAACGGCTCCACCAGCGCCGCGTACAGGCCGAAGGCGGTGTGCTGGTAGGAGAGTACCGAGTTGCCGGCGATGTAGAGCGGATGGAAGTCCGCCGCGCTCGGCACGTCGAACTTCATGGTGCGGACGGGGATCGGGTGCATGGTCCGCAAGCTTGACTCGGCGGCGCAGCGGGCGTCAACTGGCGGCATGGCGGCGGACCCTCTGGACGAGACCTATCATTACATCCTGTCGGTGTTCGTGGCGCGGGGCCAGGCGCCGCATTTCACCGAGATCGCCGCCGAGTTCGGCATCCCCGTCGAGGAGGGCAGGCGCCGCCTGCACGAGCTCATGGCGGCCCGCCTCCCCAACTGGCTGTTCCCGGGAACGGATCTGATCGCCTCGTTTGCGCCGTTCAACAATCTGCCTACGCAATACCGCATATCCGTGGGCGGCGCGCAGCGCTGGTTCGCCCAGTGCGGGCTGGAGTCGCTCGCCATGACCTGGGTTTTTCCGGGCAAGGTCGTGACGGTCGACGCGCCTTGCCTGGACTGCGGCGAGCCGTTGCGCGTCGACATCCTCGACGGCGAGATCCAGCGGGCGGATCCGGGCGACATCCACTTCTATGTCGATTTGCCGATCAAGAAGTGGTACGGCAACCTGCCCTTCGCCTGAAGCCACATGAATCTCTTTCGGTCGAAAGAGCACGTGAAGAAGTGGCCCGAGTTCAAGGCGGGAACCGAGGCGGGAATATTGACCCTCCGACGCCATGCGGGTCATGAGCACGCCGCGGCATCGGAACCGTCTGCGCCCGGACTATGTCTCCACGCTGCCAGAGACGGTGCCGGAATTCGTGCAGCGCCTTCTGCAGGTGAGCGGCAACTCGCCTTTCTGGGATCTGCGCCCGGACTGAGCCGCACGAACGCGAGCGTCGGCATCCACGGTTCCTACGGAGGGGAGTGAGCGACTTGGAAAAGATCCGCATCCAGTTCACGTTGTTTTCCGCGTTCTACTCGCCGCTCATCTCGGCGATGTCGGGCGGCTTCCTCAAGGCCGAGGGCCTCGAGCCGGAGTGGTCGGTGTCGCCCCCGGGCGTGTCGGCCCTTGCCGCGCTGCAGGACGGCTCGGCGCACGTCGTGCAGTCCGCCCTCAGCCAGGGTTTCACATCGCTCAACGAGGGCAAGACGCCGCAGGCGGTGCATTTCGCGCAGGTAAACGAGATGGACGGATTCTTTCTCACGGCGCGCAAGGCCGATCCCGCTTTCGCCTGGGAGAAGCTCGAAGGCGCCGAGGTGGTCACCTTCAAGGGCGGCCAGCCGCACGCGATGTTCAAGTACGCCTGCCACAGGGCGGGCATCGATTTCGCCAAGCTGAAGCTCGTCTGCCCCGGCGGCCCCGCCGAGATCGACCAGGCCTTCCGCGCGGGCCAGGGGCAGTACGTGCACCAGCAGGGGCCGTACCCGCAGCAACTGCAAGCGGACGGCGTCGGCTACGTCGTCGCGCAGGTTGGCCCGCAGATCGGGCCCTGCGGCTTCTCCAGCCTCGCGGCGACGCGCGACTGGCTGAAGACCGACATGGCCGGAGCATTCGTGCGCGCCTATCGCAGGACGCGCGTCTACATGATCGAGGCGCCGGCCGCGGAGATCGCGCGTGCCGAGAAGCCCTACTTCCCGAAGATCGACGAAGCCGTGCTCGCCGATTGCATCGCCACCTACCAGAAGCTCGGCTGCTGGACGCCGCACGTGGAGATCACGCGCGCGGCCTACGAACGGACGCTCGACGTCTTCGAATACAATGGGCTGCTCAAGCAGCGCTACCGGTACGAGCAGGTCTGTGCCGAGCCGCCAGCCGCATGAGCACTACTGCCGAAGGGAGCGCGCCATGAAGTCGTTTGCGACCGCAATCCTGGCGATCGCCGCACTATGCTGCGTGGGCCCGGCGCTGGCGCAGGACGGCATCTACTCCGGAGTCAGCTTTGGATCGCTCAGCTACAAGCAGGACGGCCTGCCCACGGTCAAGCTGCAGGCGCTCGCCTTCAAGGCGGGCAGGGAGCTCACCCGCAACTTCGCGGTCGAGGTGCGCGCCGGCTTCGGCGTCGGTGACGACACGGTGAGCATCGCGGGCACGCCCGTAGAGTTCACGCTCGACCACTACTTCGGCGCCTACGCCAAGGGCATCCTGCCGGTGTCGGAATACTTCGCCTTCTACGGGGTGCTCGGCGTGGCCGCCGGCAAGGTAACGGCGCAGGGCTTCGGCTACAGCGCGAGCCGCTCGGACACCGCCGTTTCCTTCGGGCTGGGCTTCGATGTGGCGCTCAGCCAGCACCATGTGCTCAATTTCGAGTGGGCAGAGCTGTTCGACGGCTCGGATTACAAGGTCGACGCCGCGTCGCTCGGCTACACCTACAGGTACTAGCGCCCCGATGAGCGCGCAACAGGGTCTGGCGATCGTCACCGGGGCCGGCTCCGGCCTCGGCCGCGCGATCGCGCTCAAGCTCACGGCGGACGGCTTTGCGGTCGCCGCGCTGGACCTCGACGAATCCGCCGTGCGCGAGACCGCGCGCCTCGCCGGCGGCAAGGCGCTCGCCCTGCAGGCCGACGTCAGCCGCGCGGCGGAGCTCGACCGGGCGGTGACGGCGGCGGTCGCCGAGCTCGGTCCGCTCGAAGCGATGGTCAACAACGCCGGCATCCTGGACGGCTACTTCGACGTCGACGAGATGGACGAGGCGCTGTGGCGCAAAGTGATCGACATCGACCTGACCGGCGTGTTCCTCGGCTGCAAGCGCGCGCTGCGCGAGATGCTGCCGCGCCAGCGCGGACGCATCGTCAACATGGCTTCCGTCGCCGGGTTGAATGGCACGGGCGGCGGCGCCGCCTATATCGCCGCCAAGCACGGCGTGGTCGGCCTCACGCGCCAGATGGCGGTGCAATACGGCGCACGCGGCATTCGCACCAACTGCGTCTGCCCGGGCCCGGTGGCCACCGGCCTGCGCGCGCACTCACAGGCGATCCTCGGGCCGGGTGTGCCTGACATGAGCGGCCGCGGCGTCGCGGTGAACGACGACATGGTGCGCGCACTCGTGCCGGCCGGCGTGCGCGGCACGCCCGGGAACATCGCCGACGCGGTGGCCTTCCTCGCCTCCGGCGCGGCCGACTACATCAACGGGCACGCGCTGGTGGTGGACGGAGGATGGCGGGCGAAGTAGCCGCTGCGGCACGTTGAGCGCGCTCGCCCCTTTCCGCGTCCGCAGCTTCCGTTTCCAGTGGCCCGCGGACCTCGCCACGTCCTGGGCCTTCGAGATGGAGGCGCTGATCCTGGGCTGGTACGTGTTCGCCACCACCGGCTCGGTGCAGCTGCTCGTGGTCGTGGGCGCGCTCGCCTGGCTGGGGTCGCTCTTTTCGCCCTTCTTCGGCATCGCGGGCGACCGCATCGGCGTGCGCCGGCTGCTGTGCCTGACGCGCGGCGGCTATGCGCTGCTCGCCGCGCTGATGGCGGCGCTCACCCTCGGCGGGTGGCTCGAGCCCTGGCACGTGCTCGTCGTGGCGGGGATCGCGGGCCTGATGAAGCCCTCCGACATGGCCATGCGCCACGTGCTCGTAGGGCACACGATTCCGCCCGAGTCGCTGATGGGCGCGCTCGCCGTCTCGCGCACCACCTCCGACACCGCGCGCATCTTCGGCGCGATCGCCGGCACGGGTGGCGTGGCGCTGATCGGCATGGGGCCGGCGTACGCGGTGGTGAGCGCGATCTACGTAGGGGCATTCCTGCTGTCGCTCGGCGTCGCACCGGTGCATGCGGCGCAAGCGCACGCCGCGAAGGTGCTCGCGGGGCTGAAGGAAGGCGTGCGCTACGTCTGGGACAAGCCCGACCTGCTGGGCGCGTTCAGCGTGGCGTTCCTCGTCAACTTCCTCGCCTATCCCTTCTTCCTCGGCTTGCTGCCTTACGTGGCGAAGGACGTCTACGCCATCGGCCAGTCGGGGCTCGGATGGCTGGCCGGGTCGTTCGCCGTGGGCGCGCTCGCCGGATCGCTGGTGGTAAGCGCGAACCGCATGCCGCTGCGCGCGGCGCGGGTCATGCTGCTCAGCACGGCGCTGTGGTTCCTGGGGATCGTGCTGTTCGGCCAGATCCGCTCGCCCGCCGCTGGGATCGGCCTGCTGTTCGCCGTGGGCTTCGTGCAGAGCTTCTGCATGACGCCGCTCGCCGCGGTCATGCTGCGCGCCTCCAGCGAGGACATGCGTGGGCGCGTGATGGGCATTCGCATGCTCGCCATCTGGGGCTTGCCGCTCGGGCTGGTGGCCGCGGGGCCGCTCATTGCCAGTGTCGGCTTTTCCGCCACCACGCTGCTGTATGCGGGGCTGGGCCTGGCGGCCTCCGCGGGCATCGCATTGCGCTGGCGCCGCACGCTGTGGCTGCGCACGGCGGCGGCGAACTCGTACCTTTGAATCCCCCGGTCAGCGGAACAGCGCGTCGATGCGTCTGGCGCCCAGCCCGACCTTCTCGTAGTGCGCCCGGCACAGCGCAATGTAGCTGTGCACGTCGAAGTAGCCCGCCTCGGCGCCCTTGTCGTCCAGCCAGATGAGCGGCCCGGTGACGTTGAAGAACACCTTCATCGGATCCTGGTGCTCGTAGGCAACCAGCGTGTGGCGCTCGCCCGGCGTTTCGTAGACGAAGTCGCCCGCGGTGGCGGTCCAGCCGTGCTCGAGGTAACCCCACTTGCCCGAGATGGTGTAGGCGAACACCTCGTGCGGATGGTAGTGGCGGTTCACCAGTCCCGCGCTCTTCGCCATCAGGATGTCGCACCACTTGTTCTGCGAAGGCGAGATCCACAGCGGGCGCGAGGACACGGTCTCGGTGAAGGGCACGTAGAAGCGCTCGTCGTCCGTGGCGGCCTGCGCGATGTAGGCCTCGGGCACCGGGGTCTCCTTCCGGTTCGCTAACTGTGCGCGGCGGCGCCCAGGTAGGCGCGCTGCATCGCAACACAAAGACCTTGTTCGTCGTTGCGCCGCCATCTCGGCGTCCGCGAACCTGTCGCCGCGGTCCGCCGGGTTGAATCCTGTTGGACGACGTTCGATCATGCGAGGATGAAGATGACGCCGATACGCTGGATCCTCCCGTTCCCGCTCGCGCTGTGGGTCTTCGCGCCCGCCGCGCCCGCGCAACCTGCAATCAAAGCGATGCTGCTCGCCGAGAATGCGGTCGGCCTCGCGCAGCCGCACGACGGTGCGTTCTCGCCCGACGGAAAGCGCCTCTACGTCACCGACATGGCGAACAGCCAAATGCGCGTCTTCGATGCGGACTCGCTGCGACTGCTCGACACGTTCGGGCGCGGCGAGCTTTCGCGCCCGCACGACGCCGAGTTCGACCGGCAAGGCCGGCTGCTGGTCGCGGACACGGGCAACGACCGCATCGCCATCTACGCCGTGGACGGGACGAAGCCGAGGCTCGTCGGCGAGCTGAAGGGCCTGTCGAATCCCGAGGGCGTGGCGCTGGGGCCGGATGGCCGCGTCTACGCAACGAACACGGGCGCGGGCAGCGTGAGCGTGTTCCGCGACGGACGGCTCGAGCGCACCGTGGGCAGGTACGGCCGCGGGCCGGGCGAGTTCTCCCGGCCGCACGACATCGAGTTCGGCAGCGACGGCAAGGTCTACGTGGTCGACTCCGGCAACCATCGCGTGCAGGTGCTGGATGCGGACCTTAGGCACCTTGCCACCTCCGACGCGGCGTTGGGGCTCAACGAGCCCAAGTACCTCGCCTTCGACGGCGCACGCATTTGGCTCGCGGACGAGTACAACCACCGCATCCTGCTGCTCGACCGCGATCTGCGGCCGCTCGGCGTGCTGGGCAGCGGCAAGCGCGGCCGCTCGGCCATGGAGTTCTACAAGCCGGAGGCGGTGCTCGCGCGCGCCCCGTTCGTCTGGGTGATCGACACCTACAACAACCGCGTCGTGCGGGTGCGCGTCGCGCCTTGAGCACGCTCGAGAAGCCCGCGGTCGCGCCGCCCTCCCTGCGGCAGGCGCTCGCCGACTTCGGCGGCCTGTACGCCGCCAACGCGCTGGTCGCCTTCGTCTTCGCGGCCTCGGGGCCGGTGGCGATCCTGCTCGCCGTCGGCACGCGCGGCGGCCTCGCCGAATCCGACCTCGCCTCGTGGATCTTCGGCGCGTTCTTCGTGAACGGCCTCATCAGCATCGCGTTCTGCTGGATCTACCGCCAGCCGCTCGTCTTTTTCTGGTCGATCCCCGGCGTGGTGCTGGTGGGCCCCGCGCTCGGCCACCTGAGCTTTGCGGTAGTCGTCGGCGCCTACCTCGCCTGCGGGGCGCTCATGCTCGTGCTGGGCCTGTCGGGTTGGGTCAAGCGCTTCATGGATGCCGTCCCGATGCCGATCGTCATGGGGATGGTAGCGGGCGTATTCCTGCGATTCGGCCTGGATCTGGTGTTCGCGATCCGCGACGCCTTCTGGATCGCCGCGCCCATGACGCTCGCGTTTCTCGCTCTCTCCGTGTCGCGGCGCCTCGCCAAGGCGCTGCCGCCCGTCATCGGGGCGCTGATCGTGGGCGCGCTGATGGTCGCGTTGCTCGGCCTGTTCGACGCGCGCGGCGCGCAAGTGCTCGCCTTCGTGCGCCCGAATCTGTACGCGCCGGCGTTCTCCTGGCAGGCGATGGTGGAGCTGGTCGTGCCCATCGCCATCACGGTGCTCGTCGTGCAGAACGGCCAAGGCATCGCCGTGCTGCGCGCCGCGGAACACCAGCCGCCGGTCAACGCGATCGCCGCCGCGTGCGGCGCCGGGGCGCTGGTGAGCGGCATGGTCGGAACCGTCTCGACCTGCCTCACCGGGCCGGTCAACGCAATCATCACTGCTTCAGGTGAGAAGCACCGCCATTACACCTCGGGCATCATGGTCGGCGTGCTCGCGCTCGCCTTCGGGCTGCTGTCGCCCGTATTCACGCGCCTGCTGCTCGCCACGCCCGCGGCCTTCATCGCCGCGCTCGCGGGACTGGCGATGCTGCGGGTGCTGCAGACCGCATTCAGCATCTCGTTCGGCGGGAGGTTCACGCTTGGCGCGCTGGTGACTTTCCTCGTGACCGTGGCGGACGTGGCGATCCTCAATGTCGGCGCCCCCTTCTGGGGTCTCGTGTTCGGCGTCGCCGTGTCGTGGCTGCTCGAGCGCGCCGATTTCGCCGCGCGGGCGGACTAGGCGCAGTCCACTGACCGCCTACCGCATACACTGGCGCTACCCAGGCCATGCTGACCATTGAAGACGTCCGAGCCGTCCCGCTCTTTTCGACGCTCGCCACCCCCGAGCTCCAGCTGCACGCGCAGACCTCCGCCGACATCCAGCTCGCGGCCGGGGAATTTGCCGTGCACGAGGGCGCGTCGGACCGCGCCCTGTTTGCGGTGCTCTCGGGCAAGATGCAGGTCGTCAGGTTGATCGACGGCGTCGAGCGTACCCTGGGCTGGCGCATCGTCGGCGCCATCTTCGGCGAGATTCCCATCGCCATCGGCTCGCCGTTCTATGGAGGCTACCGGGCGTCGGAGCCCACGCGCCTGATGCGCGTCGAGGCCCGCCAGTACTTCGCCATCGCGGCCGCAGCGCCCGAGGTCTTCCAGAAGGTGAGCGCGCTCGCGCGCGAGCGCATCGGCGGCATGCAGGGCTTCTCCGCCGAGCCCCCCAAGCCGCTGGTCACGATGTTCGGCGACCGCTGGGACCCCGCGTGCGCTGACATGCGCTGGTTCCTCGCCTGCAACCAGATCACTTTCGACTGGGTGACCCTGGACTCGCCCGATCTGATGGCGCGCTGGCAGGGGCCCCGCCCGAAGCAGGGCGATTGCCCGGTGCTGCGGCTCGCCGACGGCAAGGCGCTCATCCGGCCGAAGACGCGCGACGTGGCCCAGCTCCTCGGCCTGCAAACCAGCGCGCGCCTTGCCGATTACGACACGGTCATCATCGGCGGCGGGCCGGCCGGCCTCGCTGCCGCGGTGTACGGCGCGTCCGAGGGGCTGCGCACGCTCTGCATCGAGCGCGAAGCGCCCGGCGGCCAGGCCGGCACGTCCTCGCGGATCGAGAACTACCGCGGGTTCCCGAGCGGCGTCTCGGGCGACGAGCTCGCCAGCCGCGCGCTGCAGCAGGCGAAGCGCCTGGGAGCGGAGATCCTGGTCACGCGCGCCATCACCCGCCTCGATCCGCGCACGCGCGAGGTCTATCTTGACGACGACGAGGTCGTGCGGGCGAAGACCGTGATCATCGCCACCGGCGTCAAGTGGCGCCGCCTCAAGATCGAGGGCTTCGACCGGCTGATCGGCAAGGGCATCTACTTCGGCGCGGCGCGCAGCGAGGCCGGCGCCACCAACGGGCAGGACATCTACTTGATCGGCGCCGGAAACTCGGCCGGCCAGGCGGCCATGTACTTCGCCAACTACGCGCGCCAGGTGACGCTCGTCGTGCGCGGCGACTCCCTGGAAAAGAGCATGTCGCACTACCTGATCGAGCAGCTGCGCGGCAAGTCGAACGTCGCGGTCCATTTGCGCTCGGAAGTGCAGGCGGTGCACGGCGACACGCACCTGACCGCCATCGACGTTCGCGACGCCGGCCAGGCGGTGCGCCGGCTCGACTGCGACGGCCTGTTCGTCTTCATCGGCGCCGACGCCGAGACCGAGTGGCTGCCCGACGAGATCGCCCGCAATGCGCACGGCTACGTCCTCACCGGCGACGATACGGTGAAAGCCGGGCGCTGGTCGCACGATCGCGACCCGTATCTGCTGGAGACGAGCGTTCCCGGCATCTTCGCGTGCGGCGACGTGCGCGCGAGCAAGGTCAAGCGTGTGGCTTCCGCAGTGGGCGAAGGCAGCATGACGATCGCGTTCGTGCACCAGTACCTGCAGCAGGCCGCCGCAACGAAGCAGTAGGGCTCCCGCCGGTCTCGAGGCGGAAGCGAGCCGCCGAGCGCGCGCCCTAGCCGCTTCCCGGTTCTGCTCGCGCGAGGACTTCGCGCTCGCTTTGCGCGGCCAGGTTTCGCCTTCGGAACCAGAGGCGCGCCGCGTCGGCGACGAGCCAGGCCAGCGCTGCGGCGATGCCGAAGAACGCGTGCATGAGCACGACTCCGCGCGCCCCGGCATGATCGACGAGAACGCCGAACGCAAGCGTCAGCACCGCATAGCCGACGCCGGCATACAGCGGCGAGGCGCCCTGCCGTCCGCGCCGCGCGGGGGCCCACAATTGGCCGCACCAGGCAATTCCCCAGGCGGCGCCCTGCGCTGCGGACATGCCCAGGAGATTGAGCGGCGAGGCGGCCCACAAGGCCGCCGCTGCGCCAAGTGCGAGCAACCCCGCGCATACAGAGGCGAGAGTCCGCATCGACCACTGTGCGATCCATCGGCGGAGTACCAGCGCGGGTCCGAACATGGCGGACAGGTGCAACAGCACCATCGTCTGCGGCGCGACGGCGTCCGCCCGGCACCACTCCGCCATCAGTGGCAGTGCCGCCATGGCGGGCAGCATGACCAGCCCCGCAATCAAGGTCGGCCACTGCATGACATCCCGCCAGGCGCCCGCCGGCCACGACGGCAGCGAGCAATCGAACAGGCCCGCACGGCAGCCTTTCCTGCTCGCGCCCACGCTGACGCGAGCCTGCAAGAGGAGAAGCGAGAGGCTTACGGCAGTCACGAATGCCATCAGGCGCAAGGCGAGCGCCGGCAGGTCGCCGATGTCGCCCAGGAAAAATGCCGCCGCCAAGGCACCCAGGCTCGCAGGAACGATCGGCGGCGTCGGCGCCACGGATTGAGTAATGCGCAGACTGCGCACCACGCCCGATGCCATCGCCGTCAACGCCGCCCAGCCGGCGAGCGCGAGCAGCAGCGCGCCCAATCCTCCGCCATGCACGGTCCCCCATAGGCCGCCGGCCGCTGCCGCGGCGCCCGCGAGCAGCGCCGCCCGCTGCGCCCCCGGCGGCACGCCGCCCCGTGTCGCCACCGCCGCGGCAGCGCCGAGGGCGAACAGCCACAGCGCGACCAGCGCGAATCCGCTGCTCAGCGACGGCGCGACCAGCAGCGCGAAGCTGCCGATGCCGATCCAGCCCGCGACCAGCAGCGCCCAGGCGCAGGCGCGCGCCAGCATCAGGCGCGCGCGGATCGCGGCGGCGGCGTCGATCACGCCACCGCTTCCTGCGCGTAGGCCGCCGGCCAGACGAGGCGATGGCCGGTGCTGGCCGCAAAGCGCTCGAGGTCCTCGGGTGTGTCGATGTCGACGCTATAGCGCTGGTTGTCGGTGTCGAGCCAATGGACGCGCCCGGGATTGCGCTCGCGCCACTTGCGGCAGGCGAGGTCCGCGCCGCCCGCGAGCCACTCCTCGCGCAGCGTGGCGTCGAACATCACCGGGTTGCCCGGGACGTTCGTGCCGTCCGTTCGCTTGACTCGCGGCACGATCATGGAAGCGTCACCACGCTTGCGGTAGGCGCTGATCAGCGCGACGATGTCCTGCGCGTCGATCAGCGGCTGGTCGGCGAGCGCGACGATCACCGCGTCGAGCTTCGGCGACAGCGCGGCCAGCCCCAGTCGCACCGACGAGACCTGGCCGTCGTCGGGAGAGGGATTGCGCACCAGCGTGATCGGAAAGGCCCGCACCACGGCTTCGATGGCGTCGCCGTGATGGCCGAGCACGACGACGACCTCGTCCACCCCCGCGCCCGAGAGCGCGATCAACTGGCGCAGCACCAGCGGCACGCCGCCGAGCTCGAGCAGCGCCTTCGGGCGGCCCCCCATGCGCGCGCTGGCGCCGGCCGCGAGCAGCACCGCGCCCACCGACATGCGGCTGTAGAGGCCGTTGGCTTTGTAGGGGCACCCCATGTTCAGGCTCCGTTCTTCAATGCAGTGTCTCGATCAGGTTCGGCAGCACCGCGCGCAGGCTCGCCAGGTCGCCGCCCGGCGCGAGCAGGTCGAGGTGCGGCATCGCCGCCTGCATGCCCTGGCAGGTCGGCGCATAGCCCGGGCGATTGCTGAGCGGGTTGATCCACACGAGGCGACGCGCGCGGCGCCGCAATTGCGCCAGCGCGTCGGACAACTGCCGCGGCTCGCCGGTGTCGTAGCCGTCGCTGAGCACCAGCACCGCGGTGCGCCCGTGCACCACGCGCGGCGCGTGCTCGCGGTTGAATTGCGCGAGGCTCTCGCCGATGCGCGTGCCGCCCGCCCAGCCCTGGGCGATGAGGTGCAGCCGCTCCTGCGCGCGCCACGGGTCGGCATCGTGCAGCGCCTGCGACACCTCGGTCACGCGCGTGTGGAAGATGAAGCTGTGCACGTCGCCGAGCTCGCTCGCGAGCGCGCGCGCCAGGCGCAGGTAGAAGAAGCTGTACAGCACCATCGAGCGGCTGACGTCGATCAGCAGCACGAGCCGCGGACGCTCGCTGCGCTGGTTGCGCCACAGCAGGTGGAACGGCGTGCCGCCGCTCGCCACGCTGCGCCGGATCGTGCCCGGCAGGTCGAGCCGCCGTCCGCGGTGCGCGCGCATCTCGCGGCGCAGGCGGATGCGTTTCAGCTGCCGCGCGAGGCGCCGCATCAGCGCCTCGATCTCGAGCGCGTGCTCGCGCTCGGCAAGCGCGCTGAAGTCGGCCGAGGAAAGCACTTCCTCCCGGCTCGCCGCGCGCCGCGGGCGGAGATCCTCGTCGTCGGCCTTGTCGCCTTCGCGGGAGCCGCCCGGATGCGCGTCGCTTTGCGACCCGTCCGCGCTCTCGCGTCGCTCGGGGCGCTGCCAGCGGTTGGCGGGCAGGAACCAGGCGTCGAACAATTCGTCGAAGCGCTGCCACTCGTCGCCGCGGTGGCACAGCAGCGCCTTGAGGCTCCAGCGCAGCACGTCCCGATCGAGCACGCCAGTGCGTTCCGCTGCGCGCAACGCCTGCACGGCGTCGCCCCCGGCTATCCCGAACCCATTGGCGCGCAGGAAGCCTGGAAACCTGGCCAGGCGCTCCGCCGCACGCATTGCCGGACCCGCACCCATGCTCAGGAGGCCGCCGCGAGGCGCGCGACCACTTCGCGGGGGAAGGCCACGCGGTCGTCGCGCGTCTTGATCAGCGCGCTGAGCGTATCCATGATGCGCTCGGCGCCGTCGATGTCGATGGTGGAGATCTCCAGGCGCAGCAGCGCGGCGGTCCAGTCGAGCGTTTCCGCGACGCCGGGCTTCTTCTGCAGCTCCATGCGCCGCACGGCCTGCACGAAGGCGACGATCTGCTGCGCGAGCTTCGCTTCGGCCTCGGGCGCTTTCTTGCGCACGATGGCGAGCTCCTTCTCGTAGTCGGGATAGTCGATATACTGATACAGGCACCGCCGCCGCAAGGCATCCGACAGCTCGCGCGTGCCGTTGGAAGTGATCACCACCAGCGGACGGCTGGTCGCGCGCACGGTGCCCAGCTCGGGAATCGTGATCTGGAAATCCGACAGCAGCTCGAGCAGGTAGGCCTCGAAGGCCGCGTCGGCGCGGTCGATCTCGTCGATCAGCAGCACCGGCGGACGCTCGCCCGAGATCGCCTCGAGCAGCGGGCGCTTGAGCAGGTAGCGCTCGGAGAAGATGTCCTGCTCGCGCTGCGCCAGGTCCTTCGCGCCCGAGCGCTCGTCGTGCTCGAGCAGCTTGATCGCGAGCAGCTGCCGCTGGTAGTTCCACTCGTACATCGCGGAATGCGCGTCGAGTCCTTCGTAGCACTGCAGCCGGATCAACCGCGTGCGGTTGATCTCGGCGAGCGCCTTGGCGACCTCGGTCTTGCCCACGCCGGCGTCGCCTTCGAGCAGCAGCGGACGCGCCAGGTCGCGCATCAGCAGCAGCGCCGCCGCGAGGCTCGCGTCGGCGATGTAGCCGACGCGCGCAAGCTCCTGCTGCAATCCGGCGATGTCGAGTGCGCGCGGCGAGGTCATGCCCTTGCGCTCATCGCCTGCCGAACATCGAGCGGAACCAGTCCTTGACGAGCGCCCACATCAAGCTGAGCGCGTTCAGCGGTTTTGCCTCGGGTGCCGGCGCCGGAGCGGCCTGCGCCTGCGCGGGGGCCGCCTGCAGGCGCGCGGCGAAGTTGGCGGCAAACTGGTTCAGCACCTGGTCGGACACGGGACCCATCAGGCGCGAGCCGAATGCCGCCGCCTTGCCGCTCATGGACACTTCGCTTTCGCCTACCAGGTTGCACGCGTCCGCGCCGAGCGCGTCGATGCGCGCCGTCAGGTCCATCGACGCGGCCGAGCTGCCGGTTGTATCGGTGCCCTTGGCCGACAGGCGCAGCGTGCGCGCGGACGCGTCCACCCCCTTCACTTCGATCTCGCCGCGGAACGAAAGGCTCGCCGGCCCGACCTTCACGGCGACTGTGCCCTTGTAGTGCGTTGCGTCCACGCGCTCGGTGATCTTCGCGCCGGGCATGCAGGCGGCGACCGCGGCGATGTCCTGCAACGCCACCCAGGCTGCCTCGGCCGAGGCGGGCAGCGGAAACGCCCGGCTGAGCTGGACCTTCATCGGCGCAGCGCCGCCATCCTGCCTCGCTCAGCGCTTGTTGAGGCCGAGCGCATTGCATTTCTGCCAGACGCGGTAGGCGCTGTGCGGCATGTCCATGTGCGTTACGCCCAGGTGCGCGAAGGCGTCGATCACGGCGTTGCTGAAGCACGGGATGCCGCCTACGTGCGGCGACTCGGCCACGCCCTTCGCGCCCAGCGGATGGTGCGGGCACGGCGTCACGGTGTGGTCGGTCTCCCACGCGGGCGTCTCCACCGCGGTCGGCAGGAAATAGTCCATCAGGCTGTTGCCGAGATGGTTGCCGCTCTCGTCGAACGGCAGCTGCTGCCCCATCGCCACGGCGAACGCCTCGGTGAGGCCGCCGTGGACCTGCCCGTCGATGATCATCGGGTTGATGCGCGTGCCGCAGTCGTCGAGCGCGTAGAAGCGCCGCACCTTGACCTCGCCGGTGAACTTGTCGATGTCCACCACGCACAGGTACGCGCCGAACGGGAAGGTCAGGTTGGGCGGATCGTAGTAGGCGACCGCGTTCAGGCCCTGCTCCATGCCGGCCGGCAGGTTGCCGGTGTGCGAGACGAGGCACAGCTCCTTCATGGTCTTGAATTGCGAGGGGTTGCCCTTGACCTTGAAGCGGTCGATCTCCCATTCCAGGTCGCCCTCCGCCACTTCGAGCAGGTGCGCGGCGATCTTCTTCGCCTTGTCCTTGATCTTGCGTGCCGCCACCGCGGTGGCGGCGCCCGACACCGGCGTGGAGCGCGAGCCCCAGGTGCCCGCGCCGTAGGGCGCCTTGTCGGTGTCGCCCTCCTCGACGACGATGTCGCTCGCCGGCAGGCCGAGCTCCGTGGCGATGATCTGCGCGTAGGTCGTAGAGTGGCCCTGGCCCTGTGTCATGGTGCCCAGGCGCGCGATCACGCCCCCGGTCGGATGCACGCGAATCTCGCAGCTGTCAAAGAGGCCCACGCCGAGGATGTCGCACACCTTGGTCGGGCCCGCGCCGACGATCTCGGTGAAGGTCGAGATGCCGATGCCCATCAGCGTAGGGGACTTCGGATCGGCGCGCTTGGCGGCCTGCTCGCGTCGCAGGCCTTCGTAGTCCACCGCCTTCAGCACCTTGTCGAGCGCCGCGTGGTAGTTGCCCGAGTCGAGCGTCCAGCCGAAGCCCGTGGTATAGGGGAACTGCTCGGCCTTGACGAAGTTGCGCCGCCGGATCTCGGCCTTGTCGACGCCGACCTTCTGCGCGAGCACGTCCATCATGCGCTCGATCAGGTAGATCGCCTCGGTCACCCGCAGCGAGCACCGATAGGCCACGCCGCCCGGCGCCTTGTTGGTGAACACCGCGTCCACCCGGCAATAGGTGTTCGGAATCGCGTACGAGCCGGTGCAGATGGAAAACAGGCCCGCCGGGAACTTGGTCGCGGAGACGTGCGAGTTGAACGCGCCGTGGTCCGCGAGCGCGGTGAAGCGCAGGCCCTTGATGCGCCCGTCCTTGTCCGCGGCGAGCTCGCCCACGCCGTGGTAGTCGCGCGCGAAGCCCGTGGTGGAGATGTTGTCGATGCGCGACTCGATCCACTTCACCGGCACGCCGGTGACGATCGAGGCGACCGTGGCCACCACGTAGCCCGGGTAGACCGGCACCTTGTTGCCGAAGCCGCCGCCGATGTCGCCGCCGACCACGCGGATCTTGCTCTCGGCAATGCCCGAGAGCATCGCCAGCACGGTGCGGAACAGGTGCGGGATCTGCGTCGTCACGTAGAGGGTGAGATAGCCGGTGGCTTTGTTGAACGAGGCGACGCAGCCGCAGGTCTCCAGCGGGCAGGGATGCACGCGCGGGTTGAGGATCTCCTCGCGCACGGTGATCGGCGCATTCTTGAAGGCAGCGTCGGCCGCGGCCTTGTCGCCGGCCTCCCAGGTAAAGATGTGGTTCGGGTGCGTGCGCGGGCCGTGCGTCAGGTCCTTCTTGTCGACGATGTCCTCGCGCAAGACGGGCGCATCCTTCAGCAACGCCTTCTTCGGATCGACGATCGCCGGCAGCTCTTCGTAGTCCACTTCCACCAGCGCGACGCCGTCGTAGGCGGCGGCCCGGTCGGTGGCGAGCACCATGGCCACGTCCTGGTACTGGAAGTGCACCTTCTGGTCGGCGAGCACCGCCTGTACGTCGCCGCCCACGGTGGGCATCCAGTCCAGCTTCACCGGCTTCAGGTCCGCGGCGGTAAGCACCGCCACCACGCCCGGACAGGCGAGCGCCTTGGCCTTGTCGATGCCCTTGATGCGCGCGTGCGCGTACGGGCTGCGCACGATGGCGCCGAACAGCATGCCCGGCATCTTGATGTCGGCCACGTAGCTGCCCTGGCCGCGGATGAAGCGGGCGTCCTCCTTGCGCAGCAGCGACGTGCCCATGCCCTGCAGTTTCTGCTCGCGTTCCTTCAGTTCGGCTGTCTGGCTCATGAGGGTTCTCCGTTAGCGTGCGGCCGCGAGCTTCTTCGCCGCGGACTGCACTGCCTTGACGATGTTCTGGTAGCCGGTGCAGCGGCACAGGTTGCCCGCGATGCCCTTGCGGATGTCCTGCTCGCTCGGGTTCGGGTTTTCCTTCAGCAGGCGGTAGGCGCGCGTGATCATGCCGGGCGTGCAGTAACCGCACTGCAGGCCGTGCTCCTCGTGGAACGCCTGCTGCAGCGCGTGCAGCGCGCCGCCCTGCTCCATGCCTTCGATCGTGGTCAGCTCGGCGCCCTCGCATTGCACCGTCAGCACGGTGCAGGACTTCACCGACATGCCGTCCAGATCCACCGTGCAGGCGCCGCAATGCGACGTCTCGCAGCCGATGTGCGGCCCGGTGTGCGCGAGCTTCTCGCGCAGCGTGTAGATCAGCAGCTCGCGCGCCTCGACCGTCGCTTCCACCGGCTTGCCGTTGAGCTTGAATGACACCTTTTGTGTTTTCGCCATGGTCGTCGCTCCCCCTCGATGCCTCGTCTAGGCCTTGGCGCGCGCGTGCGCGGCCTGCAGGGCGCGCCGCGTCATCTCGCCGCACATCGCCCGCTTGTAGTCGGCGTCGCCGCGCTGGTCCGGCGTCGGATTGCAGATCTTCATCGCCAGGCGCGCGGCCTCGTTGAGGCTTGCGTCGTTGATCTCCTTGCCGGCGAGATACGCCTCGGCCTCGCGCGCCTTGAGCACGGTCGGCCCGGCGTTGGTAAGCCCGATCGCCGCCTTGGCGACGCTCTTGCCTTTCATCTGCAGCATCACCGCGGTGGCAGCGGTGGCGAAATCGCCGGTCTTGCGCTTGAGCTTCTGGTAGGACCAGCCGCTGCCCGCGGCCGGAACCGGGATGCGGATCTGCGTGAGGATTTCGTCGGCGGCCAGCTGCGTCGAGTACAGGCCGAGGAAGTAGCCGTCGGCCTTGACCACGCGCTCGCCCTTCGGGCCCGTCAGCACGAAGGACGCATCCAGGGCGATCATCAGCGCCGGGTGGTCGTTGGCCGGATCGCCGTGCGAGATGTCGCCACCGATGGTCCCCTTGTAGCGCACCTGCGGATCGGCGATCCAGCCGGCGCCCTCGACCAGCAGCGGCGCCTTCTCGGCGAGCAGCTTCGAGCTGAGCAGCTCATGCTCGGTGGTCATCGCGCCGATGCGGATTTCGTTGCCGACCTGCGAGATGCCGCGCAGCTCGGCGATGCGGCCGAGGTCGACGAGGTGGGCGGGCTGCGCGAAGCGCAGCTTCATCATCGGCAGCAGGCTGTGCCCGCCGGCGAGCAGCTTGGCTTCGGGCCCGAGCTGGCCGAGCAGCTTGATCGCATCGGCGACCGAACGCGGCGCATGGTAGTCAAATGCGGCTGGGATCATTGCGAGTCTCTCCTCCTGTTGTCACGGCCCGGACGGGCCCTGACCCTCAGCTGCGAGCATATCGCGGACGGCGCGCAGGCCGGAGAGATTTCGGCGCTTGTCGCACTGCAATAACAACGTCGAGCTGCGCCGACATCCCCGGTTCATGGGAATTGCAATCCACGGAGCACCGCTCTCTAATCGCGGAAGAAGTCCTCTCTCTTTTTTTGGCGGCGCAGCACGCTTGGGCGCCGATGGAGGAATCTATGCGCAAGCTTCTCGGCACGCTGACCGGATTTCTCGCAGGCGCGCTCATGGTCGCGGGAGCAGCCAGCCCACTCCTTGCCCAGCCCGGTGTTTCCAGCGAGATGGTTTCATTCACTGCCGCGACACTCCGCGGCACCGGCACCGCCGTGCGCGGCGAGTTGCGCATGCCGGAAGCCGGGAGCGGTGCGCTTCCGGCTGTTCTGGTGCTGCACACCAGCGCCGGCTCCAGTGGGGATCGCATCAGCTCCCACTACATCGACAGACTCAATCGCGCGGGGATCGCCACTCTCAGGATCAGCATGTTCCCGGACAGCCGCTCGCGGCCGGGCTCGACCCGCGACGTGCTGCCGCACACTTTCGGCAGCTTGCTGTTTCTGACGCAGCACGCGCGCGTCCACCCGAAGCGCATCGGCGTGCTGGGCTTTTCCTACGGCGGCGTCATGGCGCTCGTCATGGCCTCGGATGAACTCGTGCAGGAGTACACCGGGGACAAGGCGAAGTTCGCGGCCCACCTGGCCTTGTACCCCGTGTGCAGCACCCACCTGAAGATCCTGGCCGGGGCGAACCCGGTGTACGGCGCGAGCATCTATCAGCGCGTCACCGGCGCCCCGGTCCATGTCCTCGCGGGCGAGCTGGACACCTATGACGAGCCCGACAGCTGCCCCAAGTTCATCGCGGCGCTGCGGGAAGACGTGCGCAAGCACTTTGCGACGACCGTGTACCCGGGAGCCCATCACGTGTTCGACGAACCTGGCGCCAACCGGCAGCACAGGGAGCTGAGCGCACGTCACGGCGTCGCGGTCATCCGCTATAACGCGGACGCTGCGGAGAAAGCGTGGGCGTTCGCCGTCCAGTTCTTCTCCGAGAACCTGGCGACGAAGAACTAGAGCAGGCCGAGGCGGACTCAGCCCTTCGCGCGCGTCACCGTGCCGGCGCCTCTGGCGAGGATCGGCGACGAAGCATTAAGCTGTTCCATCGCAAAGCCCGCCGCCGCCCGGTACCCCCTCATAAACGCATCGCGCTCGGCCCGCGGGATGACGTCCTCGATGTCGTCGAACACGCCGCCGCAGCGCTCATCCAGCAGGTTGAGCAGACCGAACGGGCCTGCGCCGCGGTTGCGCAGCACGAGCGCCGAGACGTCCTTGCACAGCTTCGCGTCGTAATTTCGGAGCGCCGCGGGCGTGACGCCGTGCGTCAGCATGGTCGCGCCGAGCACGCGCGCATCGATGATGGCCTGGCTGCCGCCATTCGAGCCGGTGGGATACATCACGTGCGCCGCATCGCCAAGCAGCGCCACGTTGCCGTCCACCCAGGTGGGCACCGGATCGCGGTCGATCATCGGGTACTCGTACACGTCGGCGGCGCCGCGCAGCATGGCGGGGACGTCGATCCAGTCCTGGGTCCACTGCTCGAAATGGTGCATGAAGTCCTCGTGCCGGGCCTTCTTGTTCCAGTCGCCGTCCTGCCAGCCGCCGGCGTTGTCGACCGTGATCTCCGCGATCCAGTTGATGTCGGCGAGGCCGCTCGCCGGATCTGGCCGGGAGATCGGGTAGAACACGACGCGCTGCCGGTGGGTGCCGAAGCCGACGAACGAGGCGCCCGTGCGGATCGGCACGCCCCGCGTGACGCCGCGCCACATGATGGCGCCGCCCCACTGGATCGGCGGCTGCCGCGGGTGCATCTGCGCGCGCACGGCCGAGTGCAAGCCATCGGCACCGACGAGGAGCGAGCCCTCAATCTCCAGCCGTTTGCCGGTGCCCTGCTCCGCAAGCACCGTCACGCCGCCCGCATGGTTGCGATAGCCCATCACACGGGCTCCGGTACGCACGGCGCGCTCGCCGAGGCGCTCGAGTGTCGCGCGATACAGCAACATCTGCAGTCCGCCGCGATGCACCGAATACTGCGGCCAGCGATAGCCCGCCTTGAGGCCGCGCGGCTCGGCGTAGACGTCCTTGCCGTTCAGCCCTACGAGCGCAAATTCCTGCGTCTGGACGCCGATCTTGTCCAGGTGCCCTGGCCCGAAACCCATTTCATAGAGCTCGCGCACGGCATTGGGCTGCAGGTTGATGCCCACACCAAGCGGCTTCAGCGTGGCGACCGATTCCAGGACGAGACAGGGAACGCCGATCTCGTGCAGCGTCAGTGCAAGGCTCAGGCCGCCGATGCCGGCGCCGGCGATCAGGACCGGGGGTGATTGCATCGAAGCTGCGCGAAGGCTTGGTAGATCAGGCCGGATTCTAACCGCCGACCGACGGATCAAGAGTCGACGCCGGGGATTCCGATTGCCCGCCCTGCCGGGCGCGTCGCCTCGGCTATTTCCGCACCGGCCAGCCGAAGTTCCTGTCTCCCCATGGGAACTCCCAGGCGGCGTAGCCGCATGACCCCACGAAGACAAACAGCCACCAGGCCAGCAGCCCGAGCGCCGGATGAAGCGCCGCGTCAAGGGTCAGCCAGGCCTCGAGGGAAATGCCGAGCGCGCGAAATATCAGCGCCAGCGCGATGAACACGGGCAGGTACACCAGCGTCGCGACGACCGCGGCCATGACGGCCATCTGCGATAGCGCCGCCAACGCGGATCGAAGCGGCGCGTTTCCGATCATCCCCTGCCCCTGGCGGCCGCCCCCATGGCGCTCACTTCGGCAGCACCGTCTTCGCCGCCTCGCGTCGCGCGATAACCGATGCGCACGGGCCCGTCCAATCGGATCGCGGCTCGTAACCCCTCGCCCGTGCCGCCGCCGCGCACTGAAAGAACAGGGCGTACTCCTCCGCGCAGGCCGTCATGCCCCCATCCGCGCCCGTGCTTCGCCACTTCCACAGCAAGGCGTTCTTGCGCAGGACGCTGTAGATCTCGCAAGCTTTCGAATTGGTCGTCCCAACGGTCATGGTCATCTGCTTCCTTATACGCGCAATCGGAGGCGACCGAGGAACTGATTGACCGACTCGAACCGGAGCAGGATTCCCGGGCCGCCGGTCGTGGTAACAATCGGGTAACCAAAACTGGCCGCGGCAGAAATCCGCCGGATACCTGCGCCACCCAGGATGCCTGCCGATGCCGGCCCATCCGCGGGCCGCGCACACTACGAACCAGGAGACCGCAAGCATGACCACGATCGCAGCGACCCCCCGCAGCGCCACCGAGCCTTCGGCTTCACAGCCGCGGCCCGCCCAGCCTTCCACCAACCCCAACAAGGCGCTCTGGGAAAAGGGCGACTTCACGCGCATCGCGCGCACCATGCGCGAAAGCGGCGAGGCCCTCGTGCGCGCGATCGGCGTCGCGCCGGGCCAGCGCGTGCTGGACCTCGGCTCCGGCGACGGCACGACGGCGCTGCCCGCGGCGCAACTCGGCGCCGACGTGCTTGGCGTCGACATTGCCGCGAACCTCGTGCGCGCCGGCCAGGCGCGCGCCCGGGAAGCGGGCCTCGCGAACCTCCGCTTCCAGGAAGGCGACGCCTGCGCGCTCGATGGCCTCGAGGACGCGTCGTTCGACCTTTCGGTCTCCATCTTCGGCGCCATGTTCGCGCCCCGGCCCCTGGACGTCGCGCGCGAGCTCGTTCGCGTCACCCGTCGCGGCGGCCGCATCGTCATGGGCAACTGGATTCCCAACGACCCGACGCTGGTCGCGCAGATCCTGAAGATCAGCGCGGCCCACACGCCCCCGCCGCCCGCGGGCTTCGTCAGCCCGATGACCTGGGGCGTCGAGGAAACCGTGCTCGAGCGCTTCGCCGCCGCAGGCATCTCCGCAGGCAACGTCGCGTTCTCGCGCGAGACCTTCACGTTCCGCTACCCCGGCGCGCCGGGCGCGTTCGTCGAGGAGTTCCGCAACTACTACGGGCCGACGATGAACGCCTTCGACGCGGCGGACAAGAACGGCAAGGCGCTCGATCTGCGCGAGGCGCTGGTCGAGCTGTTCGTGCGCCAGAACCTGAGCGGGCGGAGCGATCTCACCGTGATTCCGGCAACGTTCCTGCGTGTGACGGTGTCGCGCTAGTTAGTGAAGTCGCGAGCGCCGGTCTGGAGGACTGGCGCTCGCGCGCAACTGGCTTGGTAGGCCCTGCGCAGGCGGGTTTCTCGAAGCGAACTAGAACCTGAGACCGATCTGGGCGTAGATGTCAGCCAGCCCCGATTCTTCGGTGGAGCTTGCGCTGGTCTTCGTGTTCAGCTTGGCGCCCGGGCTGACCAGCATGCCGAGCCGGTAGAACCCGTACCGGCCCCAGCGCCCTAGGTATCCTCCGCCAAAGAAGAACGCGTTCTTTGAAGCGTGGGCCTCCTCGTTGACCAGCAGGGCTCGCTCGACCCGCTCGGCCTTCAGCACCGCGGCGCCGACGAACCAGGTGCCATTGGCCTCCGGCTTGAACTGGTAGAACAGGGTCGGGCCCTGCATGGTGGTGGTCGATTCCGTCAGCGTGCCGCCGAAGTATGGGTCGTCGGTGCTTTCCGAGTACCGCGAATACCTGTAGCCGAACTCCCAGTGGCTCGCGTCCGCGCGATAGGAGATGTGGAAGTCCGCCCCGTCCTCCGAGAGCACGAGCGGACCGATGCCGAGCGAGATCTCTCCGGCCTGGGCCGGCATAGCCGCCAATGCCGTCAGCAAGATCGGTATCAACAGCGCCTTTCGCATCGTGCCGCCTTCTAGTCATCTGCGACCCGGGCACGGTAATCTGAGCGAGGCACGAGGCAAATCCCAGAATGCAGCTACCGCGGCCATGGGACTAGGCACTCCAGGGCGTGCGGCGTGTCGTCGAGATCCTGCGGCTACGAGCAGTGGGCGAAAGCGCTGCAACCCGCGGCGGAGGCGGTGCTGCGCGAAGC
Source organism: Betaproteobacteria bacterium (assembly GCA_029883975.1). Taxonomy (GTDB): domain Bacteria; phylum Pseudomonadota; class Gammaproteobacteria; order Burkholderiales; family SG8-39; genus JAABQT01. The sequence goes on along the minus strand of JAOUIL010000001.1, from coordinate 59,731 downwards.
TCGGAAACAGTGAATTGGTAGGCCGTGGCGGATTCGAACCGCCGACCAACGGATTAAAAGTCCGCTGCTCTACCAGCTGAGCTAACGGCCCCCAGGGAAAGGGCGCGATTTTATCAGTCCTCGCGCCCGATTCGCTACTGCTTCAGCGCTGATAGCGCGTCGTATCGGCAATTCCCGCGTCCGCGAACCCCTTCTTCCGCAGCCGGCACGCATCGCACACGCCGCAGGCACGTCCTTCCGCGTCGGGCTGATAGCAGGTCACCGTCTCCGCGGGATCGACGCCGAGCTCCAGCGCCTTCTTCACGATCTCCTTCTTCGGCAGGTCGATGAGCGGCGCGCGCACGGCGATCCCGCGCCCCTCCACCGCCGCCTTGGTCGCGAGGTTGGCCATCGCCTCGAAGGCCGCAAGGTACTCGGGACGGCAATCAGGGTAGCCCGAGTAGTCCACGGCGTTCGCGCCGAGGAAGATGTGCTGCGCCTGCAGCACTTCCGCCCAAGCAAGGGCGAGGGACAACAGTATGGTGTTCCTGGCCGGAACGTACGTGGCAGGGATGCCACCCTGCATGCCCTGGTCCGGAACCGCGATGCTCGAATCCGTCAGCGCCGAGCCGCCGAACTGCGCGAGGTCCAGCTTCACCACCCGATGCTGCGCCGCTCCCAGGCGCTTCGCGACCCGCGCGGCAGCCTCCAGCTCCGCCCCGTGCCGCTGGCCGTAGTCCACCGAGAGCGCGTAGCACTCGAACCCCTCGCGCCGCGCCCAGGCGAGCGCGGTGGCGGAATCCAGTCCGCCGGAGAGGAGGACGACGGCCTTCAGCGCTTGACCGTCTGCTGCAGCCGCAGGCGCGCCTGGTCGGCGGCGGTGCTGCCGGGGTACTTGGCCAGCACGTTCTGCAGCGTGGCCTGCGCCGAGCGCGTATCGCCCATCGCCTCCTGTGCGCTGGAGATCGACAGCATCGCGTCGGCCGCCTTCGGATCGTCCGGCCACTGCGCGACCACCTTCTGCAGCGCGAGGATCGCGTTGCGGTAGTCGCGCCGCCCGGAATAGCCCATGCCGATCCAGTACTGGGCGTTGGGCGCCAGCTTGCCGTTGGGATACTTCTGCTGCATCTGCTGCAGCAGGTCGATGGCCGCCGAATAGTTGCCCAGCTTGAACTGGTTGAGCGCGCTCTCATACAGGCGCTTCTCCTCGTCCGATGGCCCGGCGTCCGTGGGCCGCGCCGCGGCCGCGGCCGCGTGCTGCTCGGCGCCCTGCTCGAGCTTGCGCAGCCGTGTGTCGATGTCGACGTACAGGTCCTTCTGGCGCTTGTCGGTGGCCTCCATCTGGTACAGCAGCACCTCGATCTGCCCGCGCGAGCGCATCAGCTCCGCGCGCAGCGCCTCCATCTGCCCGGCGAGGTCGAGCACCGCACGCCGTTCCACCGAGGTCGACTCGAGCGCCTGCATGCGGTCCTGCACCTTCTGCAGCGAGATCAGCAGCTCGGTGCGCACCGTCTCGATGCGGTTGCGAGCCTCCGTGTCGCCGCCGAACAGCTGCGCGCCCGCCTCGCCCGCCCAGGCGAAGTGCAGCGCGACGAGCGCCGCGCCCCAACCGCGCGCCGCGCCCATGTCAGTACTCGCCCGCGTACAGCATGTCGCTGCGGCGGTTGCGCGTCCACGCTTCCTCGCCGTGGCCGGTCTCCTTGGGCTTCTCCTCGCCCAGGCTCACGGCTTCCACCTGCTCCTCGCGCGCGCCGAGCAGCAGCAGCATCTTCTTCACGCTCTCGGCGCGGCGCTGCCCGAGCGCGATGTTGTACTCGCGGCTGCCGCGCTCGTCGGTGTTGCCCTGGATGAGCATCTTCACGCCGCCGTTCTCGCGCAGGTAGCGGGCGTGCGCCTCGATCACCGGCTTGTACTCGTCCTTGATGTCGTACTTGTCGAAGTCGTAGTAGATGGAGCGCATCGACAGCGGGCTCGAGGGATCCTTCAGCGGATCGGCGCCGGCGGGCTTGCCGCCCGTGAGGTCCACGCCGGTTACCGGCTTCTCCGGCACGCCGCTCGCGCCCGGGCCCGCGCCCGGCTTGGTCGTGCCGGCGCGGTCCTCGACGGCAGCCGGCGGCTGGGTGGCGGTCTCGGTCGTGGCGCAGCCGGCGAGCGCCGCTGCGAGGAGGATGGTGCAGATGCGTTTCATGTTCGATCTCCTGCTCATGGAATGAGGGGACCCCAGGACGGCTCGCGCACGTCGCCGGCGCTGAGCGTCAGGCGCTGCTTGACGCGGCCGTCCGAGGACACCGCGGTCAGCACGCCGCGGCCGTTGAGGATGGTGGCCAGCAGGATCTGCCGGCCGTTGGGAGCGAAGCTGGGCGATTCGTCCAGGTCGCTGTCGGTGAGCACGAGCGACTGGCGCGTGCCCAGGTCGAGCAGCGCGACCTGGAAGCGGCCGCCGTTGCGCGTCACGTAGGCGAGGCTGCGGCCGTCGGGACTGACGCGCGGCGAGACGTTGTAGCCGCCCTCGAACGTGACGCGCTGCGCCTCCCCGCCCGTGGACGGCATGCGGTAGATCTGCGGGCTGCCGCCGCGGTCCGATGTGAAGTAGATCCAGCGCCCGTCCGGCGAGAAGAACGGCTCGGTGTCGATGGCGAACGAGTTGGTCAGGCGGCGCAGGTTGCCGCCGTCGGGATCGATCAGGTAGAGCTGCGAGCTGCCGTCGCGCGTCAGCGCCACCGCGAGGCGCGCGCCGTCCGGCGACCAGGCGGGCGCCGAGTTCGAGCCCTTGAAGTTCGCCACGATGCGCTGCTTGGGCACCTGGACGTCCTGCACGTAGACGATCGGCTTCTTGTTCTGGAACGAGACGTAGGCGATGCGCCGCCCGTCGGGCGACCAGACCGGCGAGATGATCGGCTCGTTGGACACCAGCATCGCCTGCTCGTTGGCGCCGTCGGCGTCGGCGATCTGCAGCTCGAAGCGCTCGCCGCGCTTCACCACGTAGGCGATGCGCGTCGAGAACACGCCCTTCTCGCCGGTCAGTTTCTCGTAGACGTAGTCGGCGATGCGGTGCGCCGTGGCGCGCACCTGCTCGCGCGTCAGCGTGTACGCCACGCCGCCGAGCGCCGCCTGCTTCACCACGTCGTAGAGGCGAAAGCGCACCTCGAAGCGCCCGTCGGGGCGCCCCGAGACCGAGCCGAGCACCAGCGCGTCGGCGAGCCGCGAGCGCCACTCCGCGTAATTGACCGTCGAGGACTCGGTGGGCTGCGGAATGAGGCGCGGCACGTCCACGGCGCGGAACAGGCCGCTGCGCTCCAGGTCCGCGCGCACGATGGCGCTGATCGCCGCGTTGCCGCCGTCGAGCAGCGCCCCTTCGCCGGCGAGCGGCGCGATGGCCACGGGAATGCGCTGCGCGCCGGCGCCGGTGATCTCGATGGAGAGCTGCGCGTGCGCGCCGCACGCGGCAGCGAGCAGCAGCAAGGCCGCGATCAGGGGTCGCATCACACTCATTATATTTCAGTCCTTCGGATGAAACGTGAGCTTGAGCTCGCGCGCGAACAGGCCCGCACTGTCGGGCTTCGGCAACGGCGAGGACTTGAGGATGGCGCGCATGATCGCGTCGTCGTAGCCCGCGTGGCCGCTCGAGATGACGAGCTTCGCCTGCAGCACCTCGCCGGTGGGCAGCTGCGTCACCAGCACCATCGCCTCCGGATTGCCCTGCAGGTCCGGCGGCAGCACGATGTTGCCCCGGATCTTGGCGCGGATCTTGTCGACCCAGGTCTGCATGCCGCGGTCGTGCGCCGCCTGCGCCTCGCGCGCCAGCTGCTCGCGGATGGCCCGGCTCTCGCGATCCGCGGCGAGCGCCTGCTGCTCGCGCCGCAGCGCGTCGGCGAGCAGCTGCTGCGCGGGGCGCTCGTCCGGCACGGGCTTCGCCGCCGGCTTGGGCGCGGGCTTCACCTCCGGCTTGGGCTTGGGCTTCACCGGCGCCTTGACCGCGATGTCGGGTTTCTCGATGCGCGGCTCGGGCTTGGGCGGCGGCGGAGGAGGAGGCGCGGGCTTGGCGCGCACGGGCTCGGGCTGCACCACCGGCGCCGGCGGCGCCTGCCACAACTCCACCGTCACCACCGCCGGCGCGCGGCTCTGCCAGTGCACGCCGACCACCAGCGCGACGGCGAGCGCGGCGTGCACGGCGAGCGCCAGCAGCGCCGAAGGCCCGACGAACTCGTCGCGCGGCACCTCGAAGCCCGGGCCGATGAAGGCCCCGGCGCGCGTCGCGCTCATTTCGCCGGCTGCACCAGCAGGCCGACTCGCCGCACCTGCTGGCGCTGCAGCTCGTCCATGACGTTGAGCACCGCCTCGTAGCGCACGTCCTTGTCCGCCGCGATGAGCACCGGCCGGTCGGGGTTCTTGCCCTGGCGCTCGCGAATCAGCTTCGCCAGCTCACCGCGGGCCACTGGGCGCTCCTCGGCGATGGCGCCGTGCTTGTCGCGCACGCGCAGCACCATGCTGCGGTTCTCTTTGATGATGATCTCGAGCGGCGTCGCCGGCGCGTTCGACGCCTTGGACACCGAGGGCAGGTCGATCACGCCCGGCGTGATCAGCGGCGCGGTCACCATGAAGATGACGAGCAGCACCAGCATCACGTCCACGTACGGCACGATGTTGATGTCGTGCATCGGACGGCGCTTGCGCAGGGCGGCCGGCATGGCTATTTCACGGCGTGGCGGTGCAGGATGTTGGAGAACTCTTCCATGAAGCTCTCGAAGCGGATCGAGATGCGGTCGATGTCGTGCGAGTAGCGGTTGTACGCCACCACCGCCGGGATGGCGGCGAACAGGCCCAGCGCCGTGGCCACCAGCGCCTCGGCGATGCCGGGCGCGACCTGCGCGAGCGTCGCCTGCTGCACGTTGGCCAGCCCGCGGAAGGCGTGCATGATGCCCCACACCGTGCCGAACAGGCCCACGTACGGGCTCACCGAGCCGGTGGTGGCCAGAAACGCGAGGCGCCGCTCGAGCCGGTCCATCTCGCGCTGATAGGTGGCGCGCATCGCGCGGCGCGCGCCGTCCACCATGTCGCTCGGGTCCGTGCCGCGCTGGTTCCTGAGCTTGGCGAACTCGCGGAAGCCCGCCTCGAAGATGCGCTCCAGGCTGCCGATGGTGTGCCGGTTGTTCACCGCGCCCTGGTAGAGCAGGTTCAGGTCGTTGCCGCCCCAGAACTCGCGCTCGAAGTGCTCGGTCTGCCGGCGTGCGCGGCCGATGGTGAACCACTTGCTGAAGATGAACAGCCACGACATGAACGACACGACGGCGAGCAGCGCCATCACGCCCTTCACCACGGGGCTCGCGCCCAGGATGAGCACCCAGATGTCGAGGTCGGTGGTGACGTTCACCGCGTCAGCCGGCGAGCCGCGCGGCGAGCGCCGCGGGCAGGGGAGCGGGCTTGAAGGTGTCGCGGCGCACGCACGCGGCTTGGACCATCGCCTCGGCCATCGGTTCCTCGACGCGCAGCGCGCACTGCCGCAGGCGCAGGTAGGTGTGCTTTCGTTCCATGACTTCCACGGTGATGCTCAGCGCGTCGTCCAGCCGCGCGCCGCGCAGGAAATCGATTTCCGCGCGCCGCACGACGAACTGCAGCCCGTCCTCGGCCGCCAGGCGCTGCTGGTCGACGCCCAGGCTGCGCAGCCACTCGGTGCGCGCGCGCTCGAAGTAGCGCAGGTAGTTGGCATAGTAGACGACGCCGCCGAAATCGGTGTCCTCGTAGTACACCCGCACCGGCCAGGCGAACACGCGCGCGGGATCCTTGTGCACCGCCCGATTGTAGTCCGGCGCGGCGCTAGGCGCGCCCAGGCGGCGGCGCGAGCAAGTCGTCTCTGCCCGACGGCGCCGCGAGCCCGAAATGGCGGTACGCGGCGAGCGTCGCCACCCGTCCGCGCGGCGTGCGCTGCAGGTAGCCCTGCTGGATGAGGTAGGGCTCGAGCACGTCCTCGATGGTGTCGGCCTCCTCGCCGATGGCGTGCGCGAGGTTCTCGACGCCCACCGGCCCGCCGCCGAACTTCTCGATCACCGCGAGCAGCAGCTTGCGGTCCATCACGTCCAGGCCGAGCACGTCGACGTCCAGCATGCCGAGCGCGTTGCGGGCGACGCTCGCCGAGACGACGCCTTCCGCGCGCACCTGCGCGAAATCGCGCACGCGGCGCAGCAGCCGGTTGGCGACGCGCGGCGTGCCGCGCGCGCGCCGCGCGATCTCGGCGCCGCCTTCCTCGGCGAGCACGACGCCCAGCAGCCCGGCCGAGCGGCGCAGGATCGCCGCCAGCTCGGTCTCGGCGTAGAACTCCAGCCGCGCCACGATGCCGAAGCGGTCGCGCAGGGGATTGGTCAGCATGCCGGCGCGCGTAGTCGCGCCGACCAGCGTGAAGGGCGGCAGGTCGAGCTTGATCGAGCGCGCCGACGGCCCCTCGCCGATCATGATGTCGATCTGGTAGTCCTCGAGCGCCGGATAGAGGATCTCCTCCACCACCGGCGACAGGCGATGGATCTCGTCGATGAACAGCACATCGCGCGGCTCGAGATTGGTGAGCAGCGCCGCGAGGTCGCCCGGACGCTCGAGCACCGGGCCCGAGGTCTGGCGCAGATTGACGCCCATCTCGCGCGCGATGATGTGCGCCAGCGTGGTCTTGCCCAGCCCCGGCGGCCCGTACAGCAGCACGTGGTCGAGCGCCTCGCTGCGGCCGCGCGCGGCCTCGATGAAGATTTCCAGCTGGCCGCGCGCCTTCGCCTGGCCCACGTAATCGGCGAGGCGTGCCGGCCGCAACGACCGCTGGAACGCTTCCTCCTCGCCGGAGGCGGGCGCGGCGGCGATCAGGCGGTCGGTTTCGATGGACATGTGCGAATTCTGCCAGAGCCGGAGCATTTGCCCTTGAATCGCACGCCCTGCGGGCCTAGCATTGCAGCAATGATCTCCCCGCGCCTCCTGGCTATCGCGCTCGGTGCCGCGCTTCCCCTGCCGCACGCGCTCGCGCAAGGACCCGCCACGGACCAGGGCTGGTATCTCGGCGGCGGCATCCGGCCGCCCACGCCGGCGAACGAAGACACCGACATCGGCTACCGGAATTTCGGCGGCTACCGGTTCAGCCGGCACTGGGGCGTGGAGGTCGGCTATTCGGACCTCGGCCGCGGCCAAGGCGCAGCGGAAGCCGGCGCCCAGCTGCAGGAGAAGTACGGCTACCAGACGAGCGCCTGGACGCTCGCCGGCACGGGCGTGCTGCCGATCGGCGAGGCGTTCTCGCTCCAGGGCCGCCTCGGATGGTCCATGGCCACGCCCGACGCGACGCTGTCCGCGCCGGGTCTGGGCGCGGGCGCGCAGGGGCAGGGGATCGGCTCTGCGCTGCCGCGCTACCGCTCGACGGTCCTGTGGGGCTTCGGCGGGCAGTACGATTACAGCTCCTGGCTCGGCCTGCGCGTCGATTACAACAACTTCGGCAGGCTCGAGGGCGACAACGGCAACGGGACGCGTTCCGACCTCTGGTCGATCAACGCAGTCGTCCGCTTCTGAGGCTCAGGACTTCGCCAGCGCCTTGAGCGCGGCGCGGATGCCCTCCGTGACGGAAGTCCCCGGCGCGAGCCCGCGCGTGGCGGCGAGCGCCTCCTTCTCGCTGTAGCCGAGCGCCAGCAGCGCATTCTGCACGTCGCCCGCGCCGCCGCCCGCGGGCCTGGCCTCCGCGAGCTTGCCCTTCAGCTCGAGCAGCAGCCGCTCGGCGGTCTTCTTGCCGATGCCGGGAATCTTGGTCAGCCGCGCGGATTCCTGCAGCGCCACCGCCTGGGCGAGCTCGGCCACCGACAGGCCGGAGAGCACGGCGAGCGCCGTGCGCGCGCCCACGCCCGCGATGCGGATCAGCTGCCGGAACGCGGCGCGCTCCTCCAGCGTGCCGAAGCCGTAGAGCGACTGCGCGTCCTCGCGCACCACGAGGTGCGTGTGCAGCGTGACCGGCTCGCCGGTGGCGGGCAGATTGTAGAAGGTGCTCATCGGCACGTCGAGCTCGTAGGCCACGCCGTTGCAATCGACCATCACCTGCGGCGGGTGCTTGGCGGCGAGCTTGCCCGACAGCCGGCCGATCATGCGAGCCTGCCGCGGCGCATGCGCAACCCGCGCATCGGCAGCCGCCCGAGGCGCTCGCCGTGCGCATGGCAGATGGCGCAGGCGAGCGCGTCCGCCGCATCGGTGCCGGGCGCCCCGGGCAGCGAGAGCAAACGCCGCACCATGTGCTGGACCTGCTCCTTCTTCGCGTGGCCGTTGCCGACCACTGATTTCTTCACCTGCAGGGCAGTGTACTCGGCGACCGGCAGCCCCGCGAGCACGGCGGCGCAGATCGCCGCGCCGCGCGCCTGGCCGAGCGCGAGCGTGGACTGGGGATTCACGTTGACGAACACCTTCTCGATCACCGCCTGCTGCGGCCGGTGCACGGCGATCACCTCGCGCAGCCCCGCGAGCAGCGTCGCGAGGCGCTCGGCCAGCTCGCCGCGGCCCGAGCGCACGCAGCCGCTCGCGACGTAGGCGAGGCGCATGCCCTGCGTGTCGATGACACCGAACCCGGTGACCTGCAAGCCGGGGTCGATGCCCAGGATCCTCACGCGTCTTCCAGCACCGCGGTGGTGTACACGTCCTGCGCGTCGTCGAGGCTCTCCAGCGCGTCGAGCAGGCTGCGCATGCGCTGCGCCTCGCCGCCGGCGAGCACGACTTCGTTCAGCGGCTTCATGGTCACTTCGGCCAGCTCGGGCTTGAGCCCGGCCTTCTGCAGCGCGGCCTGCACCGCATGGAAGTCGTTGGGCGCGCACAGCACCTCGATCGAGCCATCGTCGTTCGCCACCACGTCCTCGGCGCCCGCTTCCAGCGCCGCGTCCATGACCTTCTCCTCGCTCGCGCCGGGCGCGAACACGAACTGCCCGCAGTGCTTGAAGAGGTAGCTCACCGAGCCGTCGGAGCCCAGGTTGCCGCCGTTCTTGGTGAAGGCATGGCGCACTTCGGCGACCGTGCGCGTGCGGTTGTCGGTCAGGCAATCCACGATCACCGCCGCGCCGCCCGGGCCGTAGCCCTCGTAGCGCGCCTCCTCGTACGACACGCCCTCCAGCTGGCCGCTGCCGCGCTTGATCGCGTTCTGCACGCTGTCCTTCGCCATGTTGGCCTCGCGGCCCTTGTCCATCGCCAGGCGCAGGCGCGGGTTCATGTCCGGGTCGGCGCCGCCCATGCGGGCCGCCACCGTGATTTCCTTGATGAGCCGCGTGAACACCTTGCCCTTCTTCGCATCCGCCGCGGCCTTGCGGTGCTTGATGTTCGCCCATTTGCTGTGTCCGGCCATGCCATAATTTTACGTCATGGCCACTCCCCTTCTCGTCGCGAAAAGCGGCAGCGCCGACCTCCTGCTGCTCCCCGCGCTCGCCAACCGCCACGGCCTGATCACCGGCGCGACGGGCACGGGCAAGACGGTCACCCTGCAGACGCTCGCCGAGCAGTTCTCGCGCATCGGCGTGCCGGTGTTCCTCGCCGACGTGAAAGGCGACCTTTCCGGCATGGGCAAGCCCGGCGGCGGGAATGCCAAGGTCGCGGAGCGCGCGAAGCTGCTCAAGCTGGCGCTCAGGCACGAGGCCTGCCCGGTGGTGTTCTGGGACGTGTTCGCGAATTCCGGCCACCCGGTGCGGGCCACCATCTCGGACATGGGACCGTTGCTGCTTGCCCGCATGCTCGGCCTGAACGACACGCAGGAAGGCGTGCTGAACCTGGTGTTCAAGATCGCGGACGACGCCGGGCTGCTGCTGCTGGACGCGAAGGACCTGCGCGCCATGCTGCAGTTCGTCGGCGAGAACGCGGCGAAGTTCACCACGGAGTACGGCAACGTGTCCGCGGCATCGGTCGGCGCCATCCAGCGCGGGCTGCTGGCGCTGGAAACGCAGGGCGCGGACCGGTTCTTCGGCGAGCCGATGCTCGACATCGCCGACCTGATGCAGGTCGAGGGCGGCAAGGGCGTGGTGAACATCCTCGGCGCCGACCAGCTGATGAATTCGCCCAAGCTCTACGGCACGTTCCTGCTGTGGATGCTGGCGGAGCTGTTCGAGCGGCTGCCCGAAGTCGGCGACGTGGAAAAGCCCAGGCTCGTCTTCTTCTTCGACGAGGCGCACCTGCTGTTCGACGACGCGCCCAGGGCGCTGCTCGACAAGGTCGAGCAGGTGGTGCGCCTCATCCGCTCCAAGGGCGTGGGCGTGTACTTCGTGACGCAGAACCCGCTCGACATTCCCGAATCGGTGCTCGGGCAGCTCGGTAACCGCGTGCAGCACGCGCTGCGCGCCTTCACGCCGAAGGACCAGAAGGCGGTCAAGTCGGCCGCCGAGACGATGCGCCCCAATCCGAAGCTCAAGATCGGGCAGGCGATCACCGAGCTCGGCGTGGGCGAGGCGCTGGTGAGCCTGCTGGACGACAAGGGCCGCCCGGGAATCACCGAGCGTGCCTTCGTCGTGCCGCCCGGCAGCCAGCTCGGGCCGCTCACGGAGGCCGAGCGCAAGGCGGCGATCGCGGCCTCGCCAGTCGCGGGGCACTACGAGAAGGCCGTGGACCGCGAGTCCGCGTACGAGAAGCTCAAGGCGCGCGCCGAGCAGGTCGCGCAGGAGACCGCCGCCGCGCAGCAGCCCAAGGAATCGAGCCTCGCCTCGGACATCCTGTTCGGCAAGACCGGGCCGCGCGGCGGCCGCCAGTCGCAGGGCCTGCTGGAAGCCATGGCGAAGAGCGCCGCGCGCACGGTCGGCTCGCAGGTCGGCCGCGAGCTCATTCGCGGCGTGCTCGGCTCGCTGCTCGGCGGCAAGCGCCGTTGACGCCGGCCGCGTATCGCGGCTGGGGCATGCTGTTCGCCCTCGCCGGCACGATCGCGTTCGCGTTCCGGCCGGTGCTCATCAAGCTCGGCTACGAAGCGGCGCCGGTCAGCGCGACGACGCTGCTCTTCCTGCGTATGACGCTGTCGCTGCCCTTCTTCGCGGCGGTCGCCTGGTGGCTGCGCCGCGAGCCGCCGCTCGCGCGGCACGACTGGGCCGGCATCGTCGCGCTCGGCTTGCTCGGCTACTACCTCGCGAGCCTGCTCGACTTCCTCGGCCTGCAGTACGTCTCCGCGGGCCTGGGGCGGCTCATCATGTTCCTGTACCCGACGCTGGTCGTGATCCTGTCGGCGCTGTTCCTCGCCCGGCGGCCGACGCGGCGCGAGCTCGCGGCGCTCGCGCTCACCTACGCGGGCATCGCGCTGGTCCTTGCGCACAGTCTCGGCGTGTCGCCCGAGCATCGCCAGTTCCTGCTCGGCGCGGCGCTCGTCTTCGGCTCGGCGATGAGCTATGCGGTCTACCTGGTCACCGGCAGCCAGCTGGTGAAGCGCGTCGGCTCGATGCGCTTCACCGCGTACACCATGATGGTGTCCACGGTCCCGGCGGTCGTGCAGTTCGCGCTGCTCGAGACCCCGGCCGCGCTCGAGCTCCCTGGCGAGTTCTGGGCCTACGCAATCCTGCTGGCTACCGCTTGCACCGTGCTGCCGGTGTTCCTGGTCGCCGAGGCGCTCAAGCGCATCGGCGCGAACCACTTCGCGCTCATCGGCGCGCTCGGGCCGGTGACCACGGTGCTCGCGGATTTCGGGCTGCTGGATGGTACGCTCACGCCCCTGCAGCTCATGGGCGGCGCGCTGGTGATCAGCGGCGTCCTTCTGGTGACCCTGAAGAAAGGCTAGACATCATGGATCTCGGCATCAAGGGCAAGACCGCGCTCGTCTGCGCGGCCTCGAAGGGACTCGGCAAGGGCTGCGCCCTGGCGCTCGCGCGCGAAGGCGTGAACGTCGTCATCACCGCGCGCGGCAAGGAGGCGCTGGAGGCGACCGCGGAGGAAATCCGCAAGGCGACGGGCGCAAGAGTCACCACGGTGGCAGGCGACATCACCACCGAGGAGGGCCGCAAGGCCGCCCTCGCCGCCTGCCCGGGCGTGGACATCCTCGTGAACAACGCCGGCGGCCCGCCGCCAGGGGATTTCCGCAACTGGTCGCGCGAGGACTGGATCAAGGCGGTGGACGCCAACATGCTCACGCCGATCGAGCTCATCAAGGCGACGATCGACGGCATGATCGCGAAGAAGTTCGGCCGCGTCATCAACATCACCTCGGGCGCGGTGAAGATGCCGATCCCCGAGCTGGGCCTGTCCAACGGCGCGCGCACCGGCCTGACCGGCTTCGTCGCCGGACTCGCGCGCCAGGTGGCGCAGCACAACGTGACCATCAACGGCCTGCTGCCGGGTCCGTTCGACACCGACCGGCTGCGCGGCAACATGGAGTTCAACGCGAAGAAACTCGGCACGACGGCCGCCGAGCTCGCCAAGCAGCGTGCCGGCGCGAACCCGTCGAAGCGCTTCGGCACGATCGACGAGTTCGGCGCGACCTGCGCCTTCCTCGCCAGCGTGCACGCGGGCTACATCACCGGCCAGAACGTGCTGATGGACGGCGGCGCGTTCCCGGGGACGTTCTAGCTAGAACGGATAAGGCGTCGCCTTATCCTGGATCGTCACCCACTGCCACTGGGTGAACTCCTCCCAGTTGGCCACGCCGCCGTGGCGCCCGCCGTTGCCTGAGGCGCCGCGCCCGCCGAAGGGCACCCACGGCTCGTCGGCCACGGTCTGGTCGTTCACGTGGATGATCCCGGTCTTGAGCTTCGCGGTGAAGTTCATCGCGCGCTCGACCGACTGCGTGATGACGCCGGTCGACAGCCCGTACTCGGTGGCGTTGTTGAGCGCGATCGCCTCTTCGTCGGTGTCGAACTCGAGCACGCACAGCACCGGGCCGAACACCTCCTCGGTATAGACGCGCATGTCGGGGCGCACGCCCTCGAGCACCGTGGGCTTGTAGAACAGCTTGTCGTAGGTCCCGCCCGCGCGCAGCACGGCTCCCTTCGCCACGGCGTCCTTGACGATGCCGTCGATCCTCTCGATCTGCCGGCCGTTGATGATCGGTCCCAGCGCGCACGGCCCGGCGCTCGGATCGCCCACCGGCAGGTGCTTCGCCTTGGCGACGAGGCGCTCGGTGAGGTCGCGCGCGATCTTCCGCTGCGCGAGCACGGTGCCGGTGGCCATGCAGATCTGCCCCTGGTGCAGGTAGGCGCCCCAGGCGGCGCTCGAGGCCGCGACGTCGAGGTCGGCGTCGTCGAGCACGATCGTGGAGTTCTTGCCGCCGAGCTCGAGCGTCACGCGCTTCAGGTGCTCGCTCGCAAGCTGGCCGACGCGCTTGCCGGCGGCCGTCGATCCGGTGAACGAGATCATCGCGATGTTCGGATCCTTGATCATCGCCTCGCCCACCGCCGCATCGCCCGGGAGCACGTGGAGCAGCCCGGCCGGCAGCCCGGCGGCCTCGAACAGGCGCGCAAGCATGAAGCCGCCGGTGACGGGCGTATTTGGATCGGGCTTGAGCACCACGGCGTTGCCGAGCGCCAGCGCCGGCGCCACGGCGCGCGCCGAGAGGATGAGCGGCGCGTTGAACGGCGAGATCACGCCGACCACGCCGTGCGGCACGCGCCGCGCGAAGCTCATGCGCTTGGGCCCCGAGGGCAGCATCATGCCCGGAGGCTGCGTGGCGATCGCCGCGGCTTCCAGCAGGATGCCGGTGACCATGTGCAGCTCGAAATCCGCCTTCGGCGGGATCGATCCCGTCTCGCGCACGATCCATCCACGCATCGACTCCGCGTGCGCTTCCAGCAGCTGCGCGGCGCGCCGCAGCACCGCCGCGCGCTGGTCGGCAGGCGTGCTGGCCCACTCGGGCTGCGCCATGGCCGCGGTGCGCGCGGCCTCGGCCACGTCCTCGGCGTCGGCGAAGCCGACCTCGGTGAGCACCTTGCCGGTCGCGGGCTCGATCACCTCGCGCGTGCCGCCTTTCGCCATCTGCCAGCGGCCGGTGAACACCTTGCCCTTCCAGGCGTTCTCGGCGGCGATGGTCACCGCCGTGGTCTGCTTCTCGGCCATGAAAAGTCCTCCAGTCCAGGTCAATGTTCCGGGTTTGTGCTCGGCGCCGAGGTAGGCCGCGCGCAGGCGCTCCGACTTGAGCAGCTTGCCCGCCTGGCCCTTCATCACCACCGCGCCGCGTTCGATCACGTAGGCGCCCTCGGCGATGGCGAGCGCCTTGGCGACGTTCTGCTCGACGAGCAGGATGGTCACGCCGTCATCCCGTATCCGGCGCACGATGGCCAGCAGCTCGTCCACCATCTTCGGCGCGAGGCCGAGCGAGGGCTCGTCGAGCATCAGCAGCTTCGGCTTGCCCATCAGGGCGCGCCCGACGGCGAGCATCTGCTGCTCGCCGCCCGACATGGTGCCGGCGAGCTGCTCGCGCCGCTCCGCGAGCTTGGGAAAGAAGTCGAACACGCGCGCCAGGCGCGCCGCGCGCTCGCCCTTCGCCAGCAGGTAGGCGCCCAGCTCGAGGTTCTCGCGCACCGACATCTGCGGGAAGAGCTGCCGCCCTTCGGCCACCTGCGCCAGGCCGCGCTGCACGATGGCCGCGGGCCGCGCGGGCAGCGCCACGCCGTCGAACAGCACCTCGCCTTGGCGCGGGATGAGCCCCGAGACGGCCTTGAGCAGCGTGGTCTTGCCGGCGCCGTTCGGCCCGACCACCACGGTGATCTCGCCCTCCGGCGCCTCCAGGTCGACGCCCTGCAGCACGCGGATCGGGCCGTAGCCCGCCGACAGGCCCTTGATCTGCAGTCCGCCGCTCATGCCGCCCTCCTTTCGGGCTCGCCTTCCTCGCCGAGGTAGGCCTCGACCACCGCCGGGTCCTTGGCCACCGCGCGCGGATCGCCGTCGGCGATCTTCCTGCCCTGGTGCAGCACGGCGACGCGCTCCACGTAGTTCATGAGCACGCGCACGGCGTGCTCGATCCAGACGACCGCGAGGCCCAGCTCGTCGCGCACGCGGCGGATGAGCTGCGCGCTGGCGTCCACTTCGGCATGCGTGAGCCCGGCGGCCACTTCGTCGAGCAGCAGCACGCGCGGGCGCGCGCCGAGCGCCATGCCGATCTCCAGCAGCCGCTGCCGGGACGGCGTCAGGCCGCCCGCCGGCACCGCGGCCACGTCGGCCAGGCCGAGGAACTCGAGGATGGTCTCCGCCTCGTCGAAAGCATCGTGCGCATGTTGCCGCGTGCGGCCGGCGAATTCCAGCCCGAAGCGCACGTTGTCGATCGCCGGCATCTCCTTGAAGACGCGCGGCGTCTGGAAGGTGCGCGCCACGCCGTGCGCGGCGTAGGCGTGCGGCGGCTTGCCGGTGAGGTCGTCGCCGCCCACAAGCACGCGCCCCGCCGTGGGTGCGAGCACCCCCGAGAGCGTGTGGAAGAAAGTGGTCTTGCCGGCGCCGTTCGGCCCGATGATGCCGACGAGCTCGCCGGCGCGCACGTCGAGGTCCACGCCGTCCACGGCCACCAGGCCGCCGAAGCGCACGCTCACGCCGCGCGCGGCGAGCAGCGGCTCAGACATTGCCGCGCCTCCAGCGCCAGCGCTCGAACAGGGAGGCGATCCCGCCGGGCAGGTAGAGCACGAGCAAGATCAGCAGGAATCCCAGGATCACGAGGAAGAGGTACGGAAACTGCAAGCGCAGGAATTCCGTCAGCAGGCCGAACACCACGGCCGACGCGATCGGCCCGAGGATGGTTTGCGCGCCGCCCACCATGGCGATCAGCACGGTCTGGAAGCCGATGAACGGGTTGAACACGGTCAGCGGGTCGATGTAGGTCCAGCGCACCGCCATCGCCGCGCCCAGCGCCCCGGCGAAGAACGCGGACAGGGCGAAAGCGGCGATCTTGCTGCGGCGCGCGTTCACGCCGAGCGTCTGCGCGCGCTCCTCGTCGGAGCCGATGCCGCGCAGCGCGAGCCCGAGGCGGTGGTCGCGCACCAGCACCGCGGCGGCGACCGCGCCCATGGAGACGAGCAGCACCATCCAGTACACCGTGGTCGACTCGGGCGCCTCGGCGATGATGCGTCCGACCGTGCCCTCGAACGCCTTCTCGTAGTAGGTGATGCCGTGGCGCACCAACTCGCCCATGCCGAAAGTGATGACGGCGAAGTAGGCGCCGCGCAGGTGCAACACCGCCGCGCCGATCAGCGCGGCGAAGCCCGCGGCCACCAGGCCCCCCGCGAGGACCGACAGGCCGTAGGGCAGCGCGCCCGCGCCCCAGGCCGTCACGTAGGTGCCCAGACCGAAGAACGCGGCGGTGGCGAGCGACAGGTAGTTCGTGGGGCCGCAGAACATCGACCAGCTGACCGCGAGCCCGGCGTACATGACGCAGGAGAGCGCGAGCGCGAGCAGGAAATCCGACAGCAGCCACGGCAGCGCCGCGAGCGCGAGCCCGCCGGCGAGCAACGCGAGCAGGGCGTGGCGGGAATTCATCGCGTGAACAGGCCCTTGGGCCGCGCGAGCAGCACCGCGATCAGCACGCCGTACGAGAGCACCATCTTGAGCGAGGGGCTGGTGAAGTGCATGCCGAAGGTCTCCACCAGGCCGAGCAGGAAGCCGCCGAGCAGGCTGCCCAGCGCGCTGCCCAGCCCGCCCAGCACGATCACGATCAGCGCCGTCACGGTGTAGGGCTCGCCCATCGCGGGCGAGATCTCGAAGACCGTGGACAGCAGCGCGCCGGCGACCCCGGCGAGCGCCAGGCCCGCGCCGAACACCACCGGGTGCAGCACCTTGGTGTCGATGCCGACCAGCTGCGCGCCGGTGGGCGACTGCATCATGGCGCGCACCGCCTTGCCGATCAGCGTGAAGCGCAGCACGGCGAGCAGCGCGAGGCTCGCGGCCATAGCGAAGCCAAACACCACCACGCGATTGAGGTTGAAGCGCGCGCCGCCGATCTCCAGCGTCTCGACGAGGAAGGAGTAGCCGCGCAGGTCGGCGCCCCAGGCGAGATAGGCCAGATTCTGCACGAGGTAGAGCAGCCCGAAGCCCACCAGCAGGCTCCGCGCCTCGATCACCTCCACCGCCGGCGCCGTGCTGACGATGCGATAGAAGCACAGCCGGTAGACGAGCACACCGGCCACGAACATCACGAGGGCGACGACCGGCAGGAAGGCGAGCGGATTCACCTGCAGCACCGTGTGCGCGAGCCAGGTGAGGTAGGCCCCCAGCATGAGGAACTCGCCGTGCGAGATGTTGAGGATCCGCATCAGCCCGTACTGCAGGTTGAGGCCGATGGCCACCACGGCGTAGATGCCGCCGGTGATCAGCCCGGAAGCGATCAGCTCGAACCAGAGGCTCATGCGTCTACAGACAAAAAGGCCCCGCGGTCGCCCGCGGGGCCGTGCGCGTCGAGGGCGCGGCTCAGTTCCAGCCGGGCTTGGGGAACTGCGAGGACGCCGTGGCACGTTCCGGCGGCCACACGACCTCGAATTCGCCGTTCTGCCACTGGCTGACCACGCCCGGCGTGGAGACGTTCTCGCCGTTCTTGAAGCGGATCTTGCCGATCACGGTGTCGAACTCGGTGCTGGCGATGTAGTCGCGGATCTTCTTGCGATCGAGACCGACCTTTTCCACGGCCTGCTGCAGGATCTGCAAACCGGCCCAGCAGTGCGCGCTCGCCCAGCGGTCGGGCTCCTTCTTCCAGCGCGCGACGTGCGCGTCGAAGTACGCCTTGGCGGCCGGGCCGGACTTCGGGTTCCAGGTGCCCAGGCCCATCACGCCCTCGACGGTGGCCGCGCCCATCTTGTCGCGGTAGATCGGAAAGGCCGTTCCGACCGCTGCGTAGAACGCGCTCGGATTGAACGCGAGCGCCTTGGACTGCGCGGTGATGAGGAACGTGTCCGGCGGATAGGACAGCGCGATGAAGGCGCCGGGCTCCTTCGCCTTGATGTCGCGCAGCACGGGCTGCAAGTCCTTCACGCCGAACGGGTAGCTCTTCTTCTCGATGATCTGGATGCCCTTCTCCTTGAAGGCCTTCTCCAGCGCCGCGGCCTGCTCCAGCCCGAAGAGCTCGTCGACGTGGACCACGGCGGCGGTCTTCGTGCCGCGCGCCTTGAGGAAGGTGGCGAGCGCCTCCATCATCACGTCGGGCTGCTGCAGCAGCGGAAAGAAGTACGGGTTCTTCAGCGACAGGAGCTTCCTGCCCGTGGCCGTCGGCGAGAGCATCGGGTAGCCGTGGCGCTGCGCGAGCGGCATGAGCGCGAAGTTCAACCCCGTGCCCCACGGCGGGAGGATCAGGTCGACCTTGTCGCTGGTCATGAGCTTCTCGTAAGTGCGCAACATGGTCTCGGCGTCGGTGCGATCGTCGTAGCCGATCAGCTCGATCTTGCGCTTCTTGCCGCCGACGTTGAGGCCGCCCGCGGCGTTCACCTGCTCGGCCCACATGATGTAGTTGGGCTCCTGCGAGGTCTGCGCGCCGGGCGCGCCCGGTCCGCTGCGCGAGATCGCGTAGCCGATGCGCACGTCCTGCGCGAGTGCCGGAACGGCCGCCATGGCGGCCAGCGCGACGGCCGCCGCGCCGCGTACGAAATGGACGATACCCATTGCTGTCTCCTCTGGTAAAGGCCGCCGAAAGGCCGACGGTCTCAAATCTGTTTGTTTTTTAGTACTTTACGAGCGAACAACTGTTCAGGCAACCCCTACTTCAGCCCGGGACGATATGGTAGAAAGGACGGCACGTCCGGTCTTGTCCGAGAGCGCCCCCCTTTGACCGCCTCCCTGCTGCTCACCACCGACGCCGTGCCCGCCCGCGACCGGGTCGGATACTGGGGCGACGCCGTGCAGCGCTCCTTCGGCCGCCTGCGCTCGCAGACCTACGGCGACGAGCGCTTCCGCGGCGAGATCCGCGGGTTCGAGCTCGGCGAGCTGCGCATCTGCCGGCTGGAGGCGTCGCGCCATCGCGTCGAGCGCACCTCGAGCGCGGGCGGGCCGAGCGACCCGGGGCACCTGAAGATGGTGGTGCAGCGCCGCGGCTGCAGCCTGTTCGAGCAGGACGGGCGGCGCGCGTGGCTCGCGCCGGGCGCCTGGAGCGTTTACGACACGACGCAGTCCTATACGGTCTCCAACCCGCAGGACGTGCTGCAGGACGTGCTGCTGCTGCCGCGCGAGCGCATCGTGGACGGAGCGCCGGAGCTGAGCGCGCTGCTGGTTCGGCCGCTGACGGGCGCGCGCGGCATGGGACGCGTGGCCTGCGAGTCGATCGCACGCGCGCTCGCCACCGGCGAAGCGGGGCTTGGCGCGACCATCCTGCGGCAGGTGCGGCTCGCGCTGCTCGAGCAGTCCGGCCGGCATCCCGCGCTCGGCTCGCGCGACGTCCTGCGCGAGCGTACCGCGGCCCTGATCGTCGAGCGCCTGTGCGACCCGGCGCTCGACGTCGGCGTCATCGCCGGCGCGCTCGGCAGCTCCAAGCGGGCGCTGCACAAGGCGTTCGAGGACTGCGGCCTGTCCCTGAGCCGCTTCCTGTGGCTGTCGCGCCTCGAGTTCGCGCGCCGGCAACTCGAGGATCCGCGCGAGGCCGCGCGCAGCATCACCAGCATCCTGCTCGGCGCCGGATTCTCGAGCGCCGCGCACTTCAGCCGCATGTTCCGCCAGCGCTATGGCGCCAGTCCGCGCGAGTGGCGCGCGCACGGTGGGCACGTTGCGGCGACCCACACGGAGGAATGAGCCATGAACGCACCCGCGCGCGCCGGACTGCCGGCGCTTCCGCTGAAAGACCCCAAGCTCCTGCGCGAGCAGTGCTACGTCGACGGCGCCTGGACGGGCGCCGCGGGCGGCAAGACCTTTGCGGTGCGCAATCCGGCGACCGGCGAGCAGATCGGCATCGTGCCCGACATGGGCGCCGCGGAGACGAAGAAGGCCATCGCCGCCGCCGAGGCCGCGCTGCCCGCGTGGCGCGCGAAGACCGGCAAGGAAAGGAGCGCCATCCTGCGCAAGTGGAACGACCTGATCCTGGCCAACCTCGAGGACCTCGCGCTCATCCTCACGAGCGAGCAGGGCAAGCCGCTCGCCGAGTCGAAAGGCGAGATCACCATCGGCGCGGCCTACGTCGAGTGGTTCGCCGAGGAAGCCAAGCGCATCTACGGCGACACCATCCCGACGCCCTGGGCCGACCGTCGCATCGTGGTCATCAAGCAGCCGGTCGGCGTGTGCGCGGCCATCACGCCCTGGAACTTCCCGCACTCGATGATCACGCGCAAGGTCGCGCCGGGGCTCGCCGCGGGCTGCACCGTCATTCTGAAGCCCGCCGAGCAGACGCCCTACTCGGCCCTCGCCTTGGCGGAGCTCGCCGAGCGCGCGGGCTTCCCGAAGGGCGTGCTCAACATCATCACGGGCGATGCGCCCGCGATCGGCGGCGAGCTCTGCTCGAGCCCCGTGGTGCGCAAGATCTCGTTCACGGGCTCGACCGAGGTCGGGCGGCTGCTGATGAGGCAATCGGCGCCCACCGTGAAGAAGATCTCGCTCGAGTTGGGCGGCAACGCGCCCTTCATCGTGTTCGACGACGCCGATGTGGATGCGGCGGTCGAGGGCGCGATGGTGTCCAAGTATCGCAACACCGGGCAGACCTGCGTGTGTGCCAACCGGCTCTTTGTGCAGGACGGCGTGTACGACAAGTTCGCCGCCAAGCTGGCGCAAAAGGTGAAGGAGCTCAAAGTCGGCACCGGCACCGAGGCGGGCGTCAACCAGGGCCCGCTCATCGACACGGCCGCGCTCGCCAAGGTGGAAGAGCACGTGGCCGACGCCCTCGCCGGCGGCGCGAAGGCGCTCACCGGCGCGAAACGCCATGCGCTCGGCAAGACCTACTACGAGCCGACCGTGCTCACCGACGTGCAGCCGACGATGAAGATCTTCCGCGAGGAGACCTTCGGGCCGGTGGCGCCGCTCTTTCGCTTCAAGACCGACGCCGAGGTGATCGAGCTCGCCAATCGCACCGAGTACGGCCTCGCCGCTTACTTCTACAGCCGCGACGTCGGCCGCGCCTGGCGCGTCGCGGAGGCGCTCGAGTACGGCATGGTGGGCGTGAACAGCGGCCTCATCACCACGGAAGTGGCGCCGTTCGGCGGCGTGAAGCAGTCGGGCCTCGGGCGCGAAGGGTCGAAATACGGCTGTGAGGAGTTCGTCGAGGTGAAGTACATCTGCATGGGTGGGGTGTAGCCGCCTAGCGGAGCTTCAGCCGCATCGCGAGCATTGACGAGGGCGCGAAGCCCAGCCGGCGATAGAGCGCCTGCGCGCGCGTGTTGTCGCCGTCGGTGAGCAGCATCACGCGCAGCGCGCCTTCGGCGCGCGCCTGCTCGAGCACGTAAGCCAGCAGCGCCTTGCCGATGCCGCGGCGCCGATGCCGCGGATGGACGATGCAGTCCTCGAGCCCGGCCACTTTCCCGCCTTCGGCGGTGCTGGTGGTGAAGTGCAGCGCGGCCATCGCCACCACCTCGCCCTCGAGGCGCGCCACATAGATGCGGGCACGCGCGGGATCGGCGAGGATCATTTCCAGCGCGCGGCGCTGCTTCCCGGGATCGGGGGCAAGCTCGGCTTCCTGGGCGAACAGGATGCCGAGCAGCGTCACGAGCTGTGGCACGTCGCGCTGCGCGGCGCAGCCCAGCTCCATGGTCACACGTTGAAGCGGAAGTGCATGACGTCGCCGTCGCGCACCACGTAGTCCTTGCCCTCGAGGCGCAGCTTGCCCGCCTCCTTCGCGCCCTGCTCGCCGCCGCAGGCGACGAAGTCGTCGTAGGCGGCGACCTCGGCGCGGATGAAGCCGCGCTCGAAGTCGGTGTGGATCACCCCGGCGGCCTGCGGCGCGGTGGCGCCCCGCACCACCGTCCAGGCGCGCACTTCCTTCGGACCCGCGGTGAAGTAGGTCTGCAGGCCCAGCAGCGTGTAGGCCGCGCGCGCGAGGCGATTGAGGCCCGGCTCGGCCAGGCCGGCGTCGGCGAGGAACACCTTCTTGTCCTCGTCGCTCATGTCCGCGATCTGCGCTTCCAGCGACGCGCAGATGGCGACCACCGGCGCGCCTTCCTTCTGCGCGTAGGCCTCGACCTGGGCGAGCAGCGGATTGTCCTTGAAGCCGTTCTCGGCGACGTTGGCCACGTACATGGTCGGCTTCATGGTCAACAGGAACAACGGCTTGAGCACTGCCAGCTCTTCCCTGGACCAGTCGACCGAGCGCGCGGGGCGCCCCGCATCGAGCGCCTTCTCCGCCTTCTCGAGCACGGCGACCAGGCGCTGCGCCTCCTTGTCGCCTCCGGTCTTCGCCACCTTGGTGTTCTTCTGCAGCTGCTTGCTCACCGTCTCCAGGTCGGCGAGCGCGAGCTCGGTGTGGATGGTCTCGATGTCCGACACCGGGTCGATGCGATTGGCGACGTGGATCACATTGGGATCCTCGAAGCAGCGCACCACGTGCGCGATGGCATCGGTCTCGCGGATGTTGGCGAGGAACTTGTTGCCCAGCCCTTCGCCCTTGGAAGCGCCCGCCACCAGCCCCGCGATGTCCACGAACTCCACCACGGCCGGGATGACGCGCTCCGGCTTGGCGATCTCGGCGAGCTTGCCGAGGCGCGCATCGGGCACCTCGACGATGCCGACGTTCGGCTCGATGGTGCAGAACGGATAGTTCTCGGCGGCGATCGCCGCCTTGGTGAGCGCATTGAAGAGCGTGGACTTGCCGACGTTCGGCAGTCCCACGATGCCGCACTTCAGGCTCATTTCTTCCCGGTGAGGCCCTTGAGCAGGCCCTTCAGCATGCCGCCGCCCTTCTCTTCCTGCTTCGGCGGCGGCGCGGTCTCAGCCTTCTTCGGCGCGGGCTTTTTCGGCTCGAGCTGCTTCGCTTCGGGCTTCTTCTCCGGCTCGGCCTTCTTCGCCACCGGCTTGTCCTGGCCGTGCAGCTTCTGCATGGCGCCCTGCATGTCGCCCTCGAGCATCAGCGGCATCAGCTCGAGCGCGCGCGCGATGGCACCTTCGATCGCTTCGCGCTCCTCCGCCGGCGGCTTCTCGAGCACGTAGTCCGCGCCCGAGTCGCCCGTCGGCCGCCCCACGCCGATGCGCAGCCGCCAGTACTCGTGCGAGCCCAGGCGCTGCGAGATGTCCTTCAGCCCGTTGTGCCCGGCGATGCCGCCGCCCTGCTTGAGGCGCGCCGCGCCCGGCGGGAAGTCGAGCTCGTCGTGCACGACGAGGATCTCCTGCGGCGGGATCTTGAAGAAGCCGGCCAGCATCTGCACGGCGCGCCCGGAGGCATTCATGAAGGTCTGCGGCAGCACCAGCCACAATCCGCCGTCGCGCGCCACCAGCGCCTGGTAGTGGTTGTCCTTCTTCAGCGCGATGCCGCGCGCCAGCGCAAGGCGCTCCACGAGCCAGAACCCGGCGTTATGCCGGGTTCGCTCGTACTCCTTGCCCGGGTTGCCCAGGCCGACGACGAGGCGGATCTTGGACAGCGGTTACTTCTTCTCTTTCTTGTCCGCCTTGTCGGCGGCGCCCTTGTCGGCCGCCTTGGCCTTGTCGCCTGCGGCGGCCTCCTCGGCCTTCTCCGCCGGCGCCGCCTGCTCGGTGGTCGGGACTTCGCCCGCCGCCGGCACGGCCTCGGCCGCGACCTCCTCCTCCGTCACCAGCGCCGGCATCGTGCAGGTGACGACCACGGGGTCCTCGCCCTTGTGCAGCACCGCCTCGACGCCCTTGGGCAGCGCGATCTCGCGCAGGTGCACCGACTTGCCGACCGAGAGCTGCCCCAGGTCCACCTCGATGAACTCGGGCAGGTCGTCGGGAAAGCAGGTGATGTCGAGCTCGTTCAGCACGTGCGTCATCACGCCCTGCTGGTCCTTCACGCCCGGGGACTTCTCCGCATTGACGAAGTGCAGCGGCACCTTCATGTGGATCTTCTTGTCCTTGGAGACGCGCTGGAAGTCGATGTGCTGCACCTGCGACTTCACCGGATGCATGTTGAAGGCGCGCAACAGCACCTGCTCGGCCGCGCCGTCGAGCTTGAGCGTCAGGATCGAGGCGTGGAACTTCTCGTTGATCAGGTGGTGGTACAGCTCGCGGTGATCGAGCTCGATGTTCACGGCGCCCTTGTCGCCGCCGTACACGATGCCCGGCACCCGGCCCGCGCGGCGCAGGCGGCGGCTCGCACCCGTACCTTGCGCCTTGCGGGGATTGGCATTGATCTCGAATTTCATGGACTGCTCCTCTGTGGTCCGCCGCGCCCGCGACCAGGCAGCGGCGGGGTTGCAAGAAACTACTCGATGAACAGCGAGCTCACCGAGTCCTCGTTGAAGATGCGCAGGATGGTCTCCGCCAGCAGCGCCGCCACGGACAGCTGGCGGATCTTCGGGCTCGCCTGCGCGTCCTCGCGCAGCGGGATCGTGTCGGTCACCACCAGCTCGTCCAGGTCCGAGCCGTTGATGCGCTCGACCGCGGTCCCCGAGAGCACGGCGTGCGTGCAATACGCCACCACCTTGGTGGCGCCTTCTTCCTTCAGCACCTGCGCGGCCTTTACCAGCGTGCCCGCGGTATCCACCATGTCGTCCATGATGACGCAGGTGCGGCCCTGCACCTCGCCGATGACGTTCATCACCTCGGAGACGTTGGCCTTCGGGCGGCGCTTGTCGATGATCGCCAGGTCCGACTCCAGGCGCTTGGCGAGCGCGCGCGCGCGCACCACGCCGCCGACGTCCGGCGACACCACGATCAGGTTGTCGTAGCGCTGCTTCCACACGTCGCCGAGCAGCACGGGCGCCGCGTAGACGTTGTCCACCGGCATGTCGAAGAAGCCCTGGATCTGGTCGGCGTGCAGGTCCATCGTCAGCACGCGCGCCACGCCTACCGAGGTGAGCATGTTGGCCACCACCTTGGCGCTGATGGCGACGCGCGCCGAGCGCGGGCGCCGGTCCTGGCGCGCGTAGCCGAAGTACGGGATGGCGGCCGTGACGCGCGCAGCCGAAGAGCGCTTGAGCGCGTCCACCATCACCAGCAGCTCCATCAGGTTGTCGTTGGTCGGCGCGCAGGTGGACTGCAGCACGAACACGTCCTTGCCGCGCACGTTCTCCATGATCTCGACCATCACCTCGCCGTCCGAGAACCGCCCGACGATGGCGCGCCCGAGCGACAGGTTGAGGTGCCTGGTGACCTCCTGCGCGAGGCGCGGGTTGGCGTTCCCGGTGAACACCATCAGGCGCTCCATCACGCTGGCCGGGGAGTTGGCGATCCTGTTCACGGGCGCGGACGCAAATGGCTGGGGAGGTAGGATTCGAACCCACGAATGCCGGAATCAAAATCCGGTGCCTTAACCAACTTGGCGACTCCCCAGTAGGTGGTGCAAATCAAACCGGCTCAAAACCCGTACAGCGGGTGACGCTCGAGGCCCCGCGCCACGAATCCGCGCATCTCCGCGGGCAGCTCGCCGAGCAGGGCCCTCGCCTCGTCCTCCGTCGCAAGCTCTGCGAACACGCAGGCACCCGATCCCGTCATGCGCGCCTGCGCACGGCGCGCCCGCAGCCAGGCGAGATGCGCCGCGATCTCCGGGCTGCGGCGAATTGCCACCGGCTCGAGATCATTGGCGCCCAGGCCCGGGAAAAAGGGCGGTATTTTGAGCGGTTTCGTATTACGTGTCAATGCGTTATCGCCGAATACGTCGGCGGTGGAAAGCGGGCGCGGCGGCACCAGCACGAGGTACCAGGCGTCGGGCAGCGCTAGCGGGCGCAGGCGCTCGCCGATCCCCTCGCCGACCGCGTTCTCGCCGAACACGAAGAACGGCACGTCCGCGCCCAGCCGCAGCGCGAGCTGCTGCAGCTCGGCGCGTGCGAGCCCGGCATTCCAGAGCCGGTTGAGCACGAGCAGCGTCGTCGCCGCATCCGACGAGCCGCCCCCGAGTCCTCCGCCCATCGGCAGTCGCTTGTCGATCGCCAAGTCCGCGCCCAGAGGCGTTTTCGCGTGGGCCTGCAGCAGCCGCGCGGCCCGCACGCACAGGTCCGCTTCCGCGGGCACCCCGGGCAGCGGATCGTGCCTGCGGATCTGGCCGTCGGCGCGCACCGCGATGCCGACCCGGTCGGCGCGATCGATCAGCCGCAGCACGGTCTGCAGCTCGTGGTAGCCGTCGGCGCGCCGCCCCAGCACGTGCAGGAGCAGATTCAGTTTTCCCGGCGCGGGAAACCAGTTCATTTCCACTGGGAGATCGCCAGCCTCAGCTCGAGTCCCGGGTAGTGCAGGCGCATGCGCTCCGGGCGCCCGCCGCCGTCGAACGCCTGGTACTCGACGCGCCAGCCCTGCTGCTCGAGCAGTGCCAGCTGGCCGTCCGGCCCGCGCTCGATGCGCGCCGGCGCGTCGGCCGACGGACGCGCCCGCACCCAGTCGGCCAATCCCCTGAGCGGCAGGCGGAAGCCGAGCACCTCCTCGGTCAGCGTCTCCGCGTCGGCCGCGCTGTAGCGCCGGTCGTCGGCCATGACCAGCGTGGCGTGCCCCGCCTGCCGGGTGACGCGCGCCAGTCCCTGCCCGAAGGGCGAGCTGATCAGCACTTCGTCGCGCGCGGCGTCGTGGCGCCAGGCGAGCTGCCCAGAAGCCGCCTCGCCGCCGTAGCGCGCGGCAAAGCGCGCGGTGAACTCGAACTCGACGCGCTCGCCGGGCGCGCGCTCGGCGAGCTCGGCGCAGCCGGCCGCGGCGAGCGCCGCCGCCAGGGCCAGGGCGCGCAGCAGGGTGTTCACGCGGGACTCGGGCGCTCGCGCGGCGCTAGCGGCGCAAGCGCTTCATGGTCTTGTGCAGGAGCTCGTTCTCGGGATGGCTCTTCAGCGCCTCCTGCCAGACGCGCTCGGCCTCGACGCGCTCGCCCATCGCCCACAGCACCTCGCCCAGGTGCGCGCTGATCTCGGCATCGGGGCGCCCGTCGTACGCGCGACGCAGGTACTGCTCGGCCCCCTTCAGGTCGCCCATGCGGTAGAGCACCCATCCCATGCTGTCGATGATGTAGTAGTCCTCGGGCGAGAGCTCGAGCGCGCGCTCGATCAGCTTGCGCGCCTCGGGCAGGCGCTGGTTGCGGTCGGCGAGCGAGTAGCCCAGCGCGTTGTAGGCATGCGCGTAGTCGGGCTTGAGCTTGATGAGTCTGCGCAGGCTCGACTCGAGCACGTCGTAGCGCTCGAGCTTCTCCGCGGTGAGCGCGTAGTCGTAGAGCAGCTCGGGCTGCTCGGGCTGCGCCTTGAGCGCCTTGCCGAGCAGCTCGTAGGCCTCGCGGTGCCTGTCGGCGTCGCGCAGCAGCTGCGCTTCGGCGATCAGCACCTGCACGCGCTCGGCGCCGTCCGCCTCCAGCGTGCGCAGGTAGGCGCGCGCCTCGTCGAGCTTGCCCTGCTTGCCGAGCACGCCGGCGACGCGCAGGCGCGCGGCCAGCGCCTGGTCGCCGCGCTCGATGCTTTCGTACCAGCGCACCGCCTGGTCCCACTTCTTCTGCTCCTCGGCCGCCTGCCCGAGCATGAAGCGCAGGCTGTCGGGATCGCGATAGCCGGCATCGAGCAGCTTGCGCAGGCTCGCTTCGGCCGTGGCGTAGTCCTTGAGCTGCATCGCCAGCAGGCTGACCGCGTACAGCACGTCCGCGTCGCCAGGATGCGCGGCGAGCAGCTTCTCGAACTCGACGCGCGCCTCCGCGTAGCGCCGGTCCGCCACCAGCAGGCGCGCGTAGGCGAGCCGCGCCTCGCGCGACTGCGGATGCTGCTCGAGGAACGCGTTGAGCGACCGCGCCGCCTCCGCGCTCGAGCGGCGCTGCAGGATCTGCGCCTCGTAGATCGCCGCCGGCTCCCATCCGGGGCGCATGGCCGCCGCGCGCCGCGTCTCTGCCAGGGCCGTCGTCTCGTCGTTGGCCGCCAGCGCCGCCTGCGCGACCGCGAGCCGCGCCTGCGGCAGGTCGGGATGGCGCTCGGCAAGCGTGCGCACCATGCGCAGGTTGGTCTGCTTGTCGGGATTGCCGGCCAGCAGGCGCCCGAGCTGCATGAAGCCGTTGGCCGCGGCGTCGCCGTCGCGCGCGAGCAGCTTGGCGAGATAGGGCTCGGCCTCCTCCACGCGGCGCTCGCGCACCAGCAGCGCGGCGACGGTCTGCAGCGCCTGCACCGAGGCGGGATCGGCCTCGTGCCAGACGAGCGCCGCCTGCAGCGCGAACTGCGGCGTGCGCGCGATGTTGGCGATCTCTACGGCGCGCCGCGCGACGCGCGGATCGCGCGTGCGCTGCGCGAGCTCGGCAAAGGTCTGCGCCGCCAGCGCCGCGTCGCCGCGCTGCAGCGCGATCTCGCCGAGCAGCATCTCGTACAGCACCGGCTCGGTGAGCTCCTGCTCCGGCAGCGTTTCCGCGGGCGGCGCGCTTTCCGGCTCCGCCGCCTCCGCGTCCGGCGTCGCCTCGTCGCGCTGCGCGAGCGACGTGCAGGCGACGAGCAGCAGCGCGGCAAGCAATGCGAGCAGACGCGACAGCGCGGACATGGCGGGGCAGTGTAGGTATATTTGGTGCCCCGCACAAGCAACCAAGCCCCGTGCCAGAACTGCCTGAAGTGGAGGTCACGCGTCGCGGCCTGGCGCGCGCGCTCGCCGGCCGGCGCGTCTCCGCGGTCATCGTGCGCGAGCCGCGCTTGCGCTGGCGCGTGCCGGCTGCGGTGCGCGCGCTTCCCGGACTCACGCTGCGCGCCGTGCGCCGCCGTGCGAAGTACCTGCTGCTCGACTGCGGCGACGGCCAGCTGATCGTGCACCTCGGCATGAGCGGCAGCCTGCGCGTGCTGCCGGCCGGCAGCGCGCCCGGCAAGCACGATCACGTCGACGTGGAGTTCGGCGACTGTGTGCTGCGGCTGCGCGACCCGCGGCGCTTCGGCGCGGTGCTGTGGCGCGCGCGCGCGGATGCACCGCATCCGCTGCTTGCGCGACTCGGCGTGGAGCCGCTGTCGCGCAAGCTCGACGGGCCGCGGCTGCACGCCATGACGCGCGGCCACCACGCGGCGATCAAGACCTTCCTGATGGACAGCCGCCGCGTGGTCGGCGTCGGCAACATCTACGCGAGCGAGAGCCTGTTCCGCGCGCGCATCGATCCGCGCACCGCCGCGCAGCGCCTGTCGCGCGCACAGTGCGCGCGCCTCGCGCGCGCCGTCAAGCACACGCTGCGCGCGGCGATCCGCGCCGGCGGCTCCACGCTGCGCGACTTCGTGGGCAGCGACGGCGCCTACGGCTGCTTCCAGCAGCGCACCCTGGTCTACGACCGCGCGGGCGAGCCCTGCCGGCGTTGCGGCACGCCGGTGCGCCGCATCGTGCAGGGACAGCGCTCGACCTTCTACTGCCCCGCCTGCCAGCGCCGGCGCGCCTAGCTCCTGCCGAGCGACTTCACCTTGGCGGCGAGCCGCTTGCCGACCAGCGGGTGCACGAACTTGGAGACGTCGCCGCCGAGCGTGGCGATCTCGCGCACCAGCGTGGCCGAGATGAACATGTGCTGCTCCGACGGTGTGAGGAACAGCGTCTCGAACTCCGGGTACAGGCTGCGGTTCATGCCCGCGAGCTGGAACTCGTACTCGAAGTCCGACACCGCGCGCAGGCCGCGGATGACGACGTGCGCGTCGTGCTGCTTGACGAAGTTCGCCAGCAGCCCGGTGAAGCTCGCGATCTGCACGTTCGGCAGGTCGCTCAGCACCTCGCGCGCCATCTCGGTGCGCTCCTGCAGCGTGAAGAACGTGCTCTTGCCGCGGCTGATGGCCACGCCCATGATCAGCGGGTCGAAGATGCGCGCCGCGCGGCGCACGAGGTCCTCGTGACCGCGGGTGAGCGGATCGAAGGTGCCCGGGTACACCGCGCGGATCATGCTGGCTCCCATGCAAGCAGTTGAAAGCTCACCTGGCCGGCGCGCGAGCGCTTCAGCTCGCGCCAGGGCGGCTGCACCGACGCCGGCTGCGCCGACTCCAGGTAGACGCGTGCCGCGGACTGCAGGCGCGGCACGAGCCGCTCGAGGAGCGACGCGTCGGCATTCTGCCTGAAGGGCGGGTCGAGGAAAACCAGGTCGAAGCGCTCGCCGTCCTGCGCCAGGTACGCATCGGCGTCCGCCGCGACGATCTGCGTTGCCGCCGCGCCCAGCGCCTCGCGCGCGCGACGCAGCCCTTCCAGCGCGGCGCGGTCCTTCTCCACCAGCACCACGCGCGCCGCGCCGCGCGAGGCGGCCTCGAAGCCGAGCACGCCGCTGCCCGCGTACAGGTCCAGGCAGTGCGCGCCGTCCAGCCGCTGGCCGAGCCAGTTGAACAGCGTCTCGCGCACGCGGTCCGGCGTGGGACGCAGATCGGCGCGCTCGGGCACGGCGATGCGGCGGCCGCGGTACTCTCCGCCGATGATGCGCACGCGGCCCGGCCGCGCGCGCTTGCTAGAATTCACCGCGCCATGTTAGCAGCGACCTCGTGGGCGGCGCGCCTGAGATCCGGTCTGGCGCGCACGCGCGCCGCGCTGGGCGGCGGGCTCGGCGCGCTGTTCGGCGGCGCAGCCGTCGACGAGCCGCTCTACGAGGAGCTCGAAGCGGCGCTGCTCACCGCGGATTGCGGCGTCGAGGCGACGCGCACGCTGCTCGCGCGCCTGCGTGAGCGCGCGCGGCGCGAGCGCATCGTCGAGCCGCCGGCGCTCAAGCGCGCCCTGCGGGAGGAGCTGCGGCTGCTGCTCGCACCGCTCGAGAAGCCGCTCGATCTGACGCGCGACAGGCCCCTGGTCATCATGATCGCCGGCGTCAACGGCTCGGGCAAGACCACCTCGATCGGCAAGCTCGCCAAGTGGCTGCAGGGGCAGGGCCGCAGCGTGCTGCTCGCGGCCGGCGACACCTTTCGCGCGGCGGCGCGCGAGCAGCTCGTCGCCTGGGGCGAGAGGAACGGCGTGGCGGTGATCGCGCAAAAGGGCGGCGACGCGGCGGCGGTGGTGTTCGACGCGGCCGCCGCGGCGCGCGCGCGCGGCATCGACGTGCTGATCGCCGACACCGCGGGGCGGCTCCCCACCCAGCTGCACCTGATGGAGGAGATCAGGAAGGTGAAGCGCGTGCTCGGCAAGGCGCTGCCCGGCGCGCCGCACGAGATCCTGCTGGTGCTCGACGCCAATACCGGGCAGAACGGCCTCGCGCAGGTCAGGGCCTTCGACGAGGCGCTGGGGCTCACCGGCCTGGTGCTCACCAAGCTCGACGGCACGGCCAGGGGCGGCGTGGTGTGCGCGATCGCGCGCGAGCGGCCGGTACCGCTGCTGTTCATCGGCGTGGGCGAAGGCATCGACGACCTGCGGCCGTTCGACGCCGCCGAATTCGCCGGGGCCCTGGTTGATTAGCTTCTCCGCGGTCTCCAAGCGCTACCCGGGCGGGCTGGAAGCGCTGCGCGGCGTGAGCTTCACCATCGAGGCGGGCGAGCTGGTGTTCGTCACCGGCCCCTCCGGCGCCGGCAAGTCGACGCTGCTCAAGCTCATTCCGGCCATCGAGCGGCCCACCGCGGGCAGCGTGGTGGTCAACGGGCAGAACGTCGGCGCGCTCAAGCGCGGCGCGATTCCCTATCTGCGGCGCAACCTCGGCCTGGTGTTCCAGGATCACAAGCTGCTCTACGACCGCTCGGTGTTCGACAACGTCATGCTGCCGCTCTCGTTCGGCACGCTCGCGCCGCGCGACGCGGCGCGACGCACGCGCGCCGCGCTCGACAAGGTCGGGCTGCTCGAGCGCGAGCGCGCCAACCCGATCCAGCTCTCGGGCGGCGAGCAGCAGCGGCTGGCGATCGCGCGCGCGGTGGTCAACCGGCCCGCCGTGCTGGTCGCCGACGAGCCCACCGCGAACCTCGACGAGGACTCGGCCTGGCGCATCGTCGACATCCTGCTGTCGTTCCACCAGGTGGGCGTCACGCTGGTCGTCGCCACCCACGACCAGGCGCTGGTGGCGCGCCACGGCCGGCGCGTGCTGCAGCTTGCCGCCGGCAGGCTGGCCGGCGCATGAGGACCTGGCTACGCCAGCACCGCGAGGCGCTGGCGCGCGCGCTCGGGCGCCTCGGCGCGCAGCGCATGGCGACGCTGCTCAACGCGCTGGTCATCGGTGTCGCGCTGTCACTGCCTGCCGGCGGCTACCTGCTGCTCAGCGGCCTGCAGGGCGTGGCGCAGCGGGTGAGCTATGAGCCCCAGGTATCCGTGTTCCTCAAGGCCGGCGCGGCGCAGGCGGACCTCGAGGCGCGCATGCGGCGCGACCCGCGCGTGGCCGGGTTGCGCTTCGTCTCGCGCGACGAGGCGCTCGCCGAGCTGCGTGTCACCGAGGAGCTCGCCGACGTCGTCGCGCAGCTGGAGCGCAATCCGCTGCCTGATGCGTTCGTCGTGCGCAGCGCCGATGCCGCGCCGGCGGCGCTCGAGGCGCTGGCCGAGGCCTTGCGCGCGCTGCCGGGCGTCGCGCGCGTTCAGGTGGACTCGGCCTGGGCACAGCGCCTGGCCGCCCTGGTGCGTACCGGGCGCCTCGCGCTCGGCGCGCTCGCGGTGCTGCTCGCCACCGGCCTGGTCGCCGTCACGTTCAACACGATCCGCCTGCAGATCCTCACCCAGCGCGAGGAGATCGAGGTGTCGCGCCTGCTGGGCGCCAGCGACGGCTTCGTGCGCCGCCCGCTCCTGTACCTCGGCTTCCTGCAAGGCCTGGCCGGCGGGGCGCTCGGCCTGGCGATCCTCGCCGGTGCGCTCGCGGTGCTCAACGTCGGCGTGCGCGAGCTCGCGCAGACCTACGGCTCGAGCTTCAGCCTGCCCTTTCTCCCATGGGACGACGCGCTCTCCGTCGTCGGCTTCTCGGGGTTCCTGGGCTGGCTCGGGAGCGCGATGTCTGTAAGTAGACACTTACGTTAATAGCTATATTCCGTAGGGTTTTAGGGATTAGCGTGGCGGGAACCAGTGGCGGGGTTAGCACTCTAAAATCCGGAGTGCTAATATCGTTTCAAGGAGGTCATACGATGCAAGCGCTGTCCAGCCTGCCGATGCCGATGGCCCTGCCCATGGCCGCGGGAAGCCTCGAGTCCTACATCCAGACCGTCAACCGGTTCCCGATGCTGACGGCGGAGCAGGAGGTGGACTACGCGCGCCGCTACCGGCAGGACGGCGACGTGGAGGCCGCGCGCCAGCTGGTGCTGTCGCACCTGCGGCTCGTGGTCGCGGTCGCCCGCGGCTACCTCGGCTACGGCCTGCCGCATGCCGACCTCATCCAGGAAGGCAACATCGGCCTGATGAAGGCCGTGAAGCGCTTCGACCCCGCGCGCGGCGTGCGCCTGGTGTCCTTCGCCATCCACTGGGTGCGGGCGGAAATGCACGAGTACATCCTGCGCAACTGGCGTCTGGTGAAGGTGGCCACGACCAAGGCGCAGCGCAAGCTGTTCTTCAATCTGCGCTCGCTGAAGAAGGGCCTTGCGCCGCTCAGCGCGGCGCAGGTGCGCGACGTGGCGCAGGCGCTCAACGTCAAGCCCGAGGAAGTGGTCGAGATGGAGACGCGGCTCGCCGGCCGCGAGGTGGCGTTCGAGGGCGACGACGACGAGGACAGCTACGCCCCGGTGCACTACCTCGCCGACCCGGGCGCCGAGCCCTCGGAGCAGCTCGAGGCCGCCGAAGGCGAGAGTCTGCGCACCGAGAGCATCGCCCGCGCGCTCGCCGCGCTCGATCCGCGCAGCCGCCGCATCGTCGAGGCGCGCTGGCTGCGGGAGAAGGATTGCGCCACGCTGCACGACCTGGCCGCGGAATTCGGCGTCTCGGCCGAGCGCATCCGCCAGATCGAGGCGAAGGCGATGCTGAAGATGAAGAAGGCCCTGCAGGCGCCGCAAGCGCGCCGCGCGTTGCCCGCGCCCGAGGCCGCCTAGCGCAGGTGCGCGCGCAGCGCGTCGAGCTCTTCCAGCAGGTCCGCCACCAGCGCGGCGAGCTCCGGCGCCGCGTCGAAATCGCGCTCCAGCGACCGCATGCGCCGCACGCGGCGCACGGCGAGGGTGTCGAACCGCTCCGGCAGCAGGCCCTCCGCGACGCGCTCGCGCACCCACTCGGCGCTGACCGCGCAGACGACGGTCAACTCCTCGAGCGTGATCAGCTCGTCGTCGCTCACGCGCCGGCCCTCGGATCGAACGCCATGTCCCGCGCCATCTGCTCGTAGAGCGCGCGCGCCTGCGCGGAATCGGCGGGCGGCACGACCACGCGGATGGCGAGCAGCAGGTCCCCCGGCGGCTCGGCCGGGATGCCCTTGCCGCGCACGCGCAGCACGCGTCCGCTCTGCGCTCCGGCCGGAATGCGCACGTTCAGCGCGCCGCCCGGCACCGGCACGCGCAGCACCGCGCCGAGCGCCGCCTCCCACGGTGCGACCGGCAGGTCGACGTGCAGGTCACGCCCCTGCACGCGGTAGCGCGCATGCGGCTTGAAGTGCACCTCGAGCAGCAGATCGCCCGGCTTGCCCGCGCCCGCGGCGCCCTGCCCGGCCAGGCGGATGAGCTGCCCCTCGCGCACCCCTGCCGGGATCTTCACGTTCAGCGTGCGCGTCTCGAGCGCGACGCGCCCGCGCGCGTCCACCTTCGGCGCGCGCAGCGCGATCTGGCGCGTCGCGCCGAGGAATGCGTCCTCGACGTCGAGCAGCACCTTGGCATAGTGGTCCTCGCCGTGGGCGCGCGTGCCCATGCGCCCGAACAGCTCGGCGAAGAAATCGCTGTAGTCCGCCCCCTGGAAGTCGTGATGCGAGAACTCGAAGCCCGCATCCCAGTCCGGCGGCGGGCGGAACTCCTCGCCCGGCCGGTAGCCGCGCCCGAGCTGGTCGTATGCGGCGCGCTTCTCCGCATCGGAGAGCACGGCGTAGGCCTCGTTCACCTCCTTCATGCGCGCCTCCGCGTCGGCCTCCTTGCTGACGTCGGGGTGGTACTTGCGCGCCAGCCTGCGGAAGGCCTTGCGGATGTCGTCCGCCGACGCCTCGCGGGGCACGCCGAGCGTCTGGTAGTAGTCCTTGAACTCCACGGTGCGCCGCCTAGTGCAGCAGTACGCGCAGATCCGGCGCGAGGTCCTCGACGATGCGCCCGTGCCGCACGAACAGGCGCAAGCGCCCTTGCGGGTCGAGGACGTAGGTCTGCGCGCTGTGGTCCACCGTGTACGCGCCGGGCGCGGCGCCCGGGCGCTTCTCGAAGTACACCTTGAATTCCTTCGCCACCGTCCGTGTCGCTTCCAGGTCGCCGCGCAGGCCCAGGAAGCGCGGGTCGAAGGCCGTCACGTACTGCGCGAGCACCTCCTGCGTGTCGCGCTCGGGGTCCAAGGTGACGAACAGCACCTGCACGCGGTCCGCGTCCGCGCCCAGCTGCCGCATGGCCTGCGCCATGTCGGCCAGCGTCGTCGGGCAGACGTCCGGGCAGTGCGTGAAGCCGAAGAACAGCACCACCGCCTTGCCGCGGAATTCTTCCAGTCGCCGCGGCTTGCCGTGGTGGTCGGTCAGCTCGAGCGCGCGGCCGTAGTCGACGCCCGTGATGTCGGTGCTCTTGAACTGCGGCCCCCCCGCGTCGCAAGCGGCGAGCAGGAGGCTACAGATAATGATCGGCCAGAAGCGCGGCAAAGAGCAGGGCAAGATACGTGATGGAGAAGCGGAAGGTCCTGCGCGCCAGCGCATCCGTGTAGGCGAGGTACACGCGCAGCGCGTACGCGATGAACGCGCCGCCCAGCGCAAGCGCGGCGGCCAGGTAGAGCCAGCCGCTCATGCGGATGGCGAACGGCAGCAGCGACACGCCGAACAGGATCAGCGTGTACAGCAGCACCTGCAGGCGGGTGTAGCGCGCGCCGTGCGTCACCGGCAGCATGGGCAGGCCCGCGCGCGCGTAGTCCTCGGTGCGGTACAGCGCCAGCGCCCAGAAATGCGGCGGCGTCCAGGCGAAGATGATGAGAAAGAGCACCATGGCCTCGGTGGTGACCTCGCCCGTCACCGCCGCCCAGCCGAGCACCGGCGGCATCGCGCCGGAGGCGCCGCCGATGACGATGTTCTGCGGCGTGAGCGGCTTGAGGATCACCGTGTAGACGATCGCGTAGCCGACGAAGGTGGCGAGCGTCAGCCACATGGTGAGGGCGTTCACCTGCTGGTGCAGCAGCCACAGCCCCGCGCCGCCGACCACGCCTGCGAACACCAGGGTTTGCAGGGTTGTCAGCTCGCCGCTCGGCAGCGGCCGCCAGCGCGTGCGCAGCATGAGCGCGTCCACGTTCTGCTCCACCAGGCAATTGACCGCGGCGGCCGCGCCGGCGACCAGCGCGATGCCGAGCGTGCCCGCGAGCAGCACGCGCGGCTCGACCATCCCCGGCGTCGCGAGGAACATGCCGATCACGGCGGTGAACACGATCAGCGACACGACGCGCGGCTTGGTGAGCGCGTAGAACGCGCGGGCGCGCTGCAGGAGGCCGGCGGGAAGGGCGTGGGCGGACACGGCGCGGTCGATGCGGAAAGCGTAGAATTTTACCATGTCAATCAAGCTCTTCGGCCTGCTCGCGGCGGCGCTCGCGATGCTCGCCGGCTGCGGCGCGGAGTCGAACAGCAAGCCCGCCCCGCCCGCGCCGCGCGCGCACCTCGTCGAGCTGGCGGTGGCCGAGCCCGGGCGCCTGTCCTACACCGCGGACCGCGCGGGCAGCCTGCGCGCGCTGCGCGAAGTGCGCATCGTCAACCAGGAGGAAGGCCGGCTGACCGAGGTGCGCGTGCGCGAGGGCGACCGCGTGGAGGCGGGCGACGTCCTCGCGCGCTACGACGACCGCATCCTGCGCGCGCAGCTTGACAAGGCGAGCGCCACGCTCGGCCAGGCCGAGCTCGATCACCAGCGAGCGCGGCAACTGAAGGAGAAGGGCTTCGTCAGCGAGGACGCGGTGTCGCGCGCCGCCACCGCGCTGGAAATCGCACGCGCGGAAGTGCGCCTGCTGCGCACGCGCGTGCAGCACATGACACTCGCGGCGCCGTTCGCCGGCGTGGTCTCGCGCCGGCTGGTCGAGCCGGGCAACGTCACGCCGCAGCATACGCACCTGCTCACCGTGATCGACCCGTCGCAGCTGGTGACCGACGTCAACGTTTCCGAGCTGGTGATGCCGTACGTGGCGCTCGGCGAGCGCGCCGCGGTGCGCATCGACGCGCTGGGCGAGACGCTGTACCCGGGACGAATCCTGCGCATCCATCCCTCGATCGATCCGGCCACGCGCACCGGGCGCGTAGAGGTGGCGCTCACGCCGGTGCCCAAGGGCGCGCGCGCGGGGCAGTTCTGCCGCGTGGTGCTTTCCACCGGCGCGAGCGAGCAACTCGTGGTGCCGCTCTCCGCCCTGCAGCGCGACGCCAAGGGCGAGTACGTGTACGTCTTCGAGTCCGGGCGGGGCACCGTGCGCCGCGCGGGCGTCGCGAGCGGCCTGCGCCTCGCCGATCGCGTCGAGATCCGCGACGGCCTGGAGCGCGGCGCGCAAGTGGTGGTCAAGGGCTTCCTCGGCCTGGCTGCCGGCCAGCAGGTGAAGCCGGTCGCGCCGCGCGAGCGGCAGGGCTAGCGTGAGTCGCGGCGGCGTCGCCGGCTGGAGCATCCGCCACCCCGTGAGCACGGTGATGCTGACGCTCACCGCGATCGTGCTCGGCCTGTTCGCCCTCAGCCGGCTGTCGGTCGACCTGCTGCCGCAGCTCATCTACCCGGAAATCGGCGTGCGCATCATCGATCCGGCGGTGCCCGCCAACATCATGGAGGACCAGGTGACGCGCCAGCTCGAGGAGCAGCTGGCGATCACCGAGGACTCCGTCGGCGTCACCTCGACCACGCTGGAGGGCACGGCCGAGGTGGAGTTGTACTTCGACTACGGCAAGGACATCGACGTGGCGCTGCGCGACGCGAGCACGCGCCTGGACCGGGCGAAGCGCTTCCTGCCGGCCACCATCGATCCGCCGATCATCTTCAAGCGCGATCCGTCGCAGATCCCGGTGATGGAGTTCGTGGTCAGCTCCGACCTGCGCGGCATGACCGAGCTGCGCAACTGGACCGACGACGTGTTCGCCAAGTACTTCCTCAACCTGCCGGGGGTGGCCGCCGTCGAGGTGGGCGGCGGCCTGGTGCGCGAAGTGCACGTGCTGCCCGACCAGCGGCGCCTCGCCGGCCTCGGGCTCTCGGTGGAGGCAATCGTGCAGGCGATCGAGCGCGGCAACGTCGACTCGCCCGCCGGGCGGCTGCGCATGGCCGGGCAGGAATACACCAGCCGCACCTCGGGGCGCCTAGCGAGCGTCGCGGCGCTCGGCGCGCTGCCGATCCGGTTGCCGAACGGCGAGTCGGTGCCGCTCTCCGAGATCGCGCAGGTGATCGACACACACGAGGACGAGCGCATCCGCGTGCGCTACAACGGCGTGCCCGGCGTGCGCGTGGCGATGCAGAAGCAGCCCACCGCCAACACCGTGGACGTCGCCGACGTCGTGCAGGCGCGCCTGGCCGAGCTGCGCGCGCGCCGGCTCGTGCCGCAGGACGTGCAGGTGGACCTGGTCTCCAACCAGGCGGTGTACGTGCGCCAGTCGCTGGACAACGCCACGCTCGCCGCGCTGGCCGGCGCGGCGCTCGCCATGCTGGTGGTGTACTGCTTCCTCGGCAGCGTGCGCGGGACGCTCATCATCGGCACCGCGATCCCGATCTCGATCATGATCACCTTCGTCATCATGGCGCTCGGTGGGCTGTCGCTGAACCTGATGACGCTCGGCGGGCTGGCGCTCGGCATCGGCATGCTGGTGGACAACACCATCGTCATGCTGGAGAACATCGAGCGCCACCAGCGCGAGGGCGAATCGGGGCTGGAGGCGGCCGAGGCCGCGGCCGCCGAGGTCACCAGTCCGATCATCGCCGCCACCAGCACGAACCTCGCCGCGGTGCTGCCGTTCCTGTTCATCAGCGGGCTGGTGGGGCTGCTGTTCCGCGAGCTCATCTTCACCATCAGCGCCTCCATCGTGGCGTCGCTCATCGTCGCGGTGACCCTGGTGCCCGCGCTCGCCGCGCGCGGCCGGCCGCCGCCCCCCTCGCGCATGACGCGCGCGGTGCAGGCCCTCGTGGCGGGCGCGCAGCGCCTGTACGTGCCGATAGTCGGCGTAATCCTCAAGTCCCCCTGGCTCGTGGTGGCGGGCGCGGTCGCGCTGCTGGCCGGCTTCGCCCTGCTGTTCGCGCAGCTCACCGGCAAGCAGGCCTTCCTGCCGATCATGGACGACGGGCGCGTGCAGGTGCAGGTGATCACCGATCCGGGCAATGCGCTGCAGGAGATGGACCGCGCCGTGCAGCTGCTCGAGCGCCTGGCGCAGGCGCAGGGCGGCGTGGAGGGCGTCTCGGTCATGTCGGGCGGCTCGATCTTCGGCCGCTCGCAGCGCGAGCGCCCCAATCGCGCCACGATCAGCATCCAGCTCGTGCCGGTGTCGCAGCGTGCGATGTCCGTGGAGCAGTGGGTGGGCGGCTACGCGCGCGCCGTGGTCGCCCAGCAGCTCGCGGGCGTCAAGGTGCTCGCGCGTCCCGCCGGCCTGCGCGGCGTGCGCCTGTCGCGCGCCGACGAGGACGTGAGCGTGCGCGTGCAGGGTCCCGACCTGCAGCTGCTCGCGCAAATCGGCGACCGGCTGGT
This sequence comes from Betaproteobacteria bacterium, assembly GCA_029883975.1. Classification (GTDB taxonomy): domain Bacteria; phylum Pseudomonadota; class Gammaproteobacteria; order Burkholderiales; family SG8-39; genus JAABQT01. The sequence goes on along the minus strand of JAOUIL010000001.1, from coordinate 20,236 downwards.
CGAACGGCTGCGCGGGCGGCCGGGCCTGAGGAACGCTCAGCACTCGGCCGAGGAGCAGCGCCAGGAGTTTGCCGTGCGCGTCGACCGCACGCGCGCCGCCGAGCTGGGCGTGGACGTGACGCTGGTCGGGCGCGCGCTGCGCGTGGCGCTCGACGGCATCGTGGTGAGCGACTTCATCGAGGCCGACCGCGCCTACGACGTGCGCGTGCGCCTGCCGCGCGGCGCGATCGACAGCCCCGCGGCGATGGAGGCCATCCTGCTGTTCGGCGCGCAGGGCGGCCGGCCCGCGGTGTATCTGGGCGACGTGGCGCGCGTCGAGCTGGTGGTGGCGCCGACCGAGATCCGGCGCGAGAGCCAGCGGCGCATGGTCGAGGTGAGCGCCGCGCTCACGGGTGAGCGGCCGCTCGGCGAGGTGCTGCGCAACCTGCGCGAGGACCTGCGCGGCTTCGAGCTGCCGCCCGGCTATTCGCTGTACTTCAGCGGCGCCTTCGACAGCCTCGTGCGCGGCAACGTGCTGGTCGGCACGCTCGCGGGCCTCGCCCTGTTCCTCGTCTTCGTGGTGATGGCGGTGCAGTACGAGTCGCTGCGCAATCCCGCGGTGATCATGATCGGCGTGCCGTTCGCGCTGATCGGCGTAGTCATCGGGCTGCTTGCGACCGGCCTGCCGCTGTCGATGCCGGTGTGGCTGGGCATCATCATGCTGATCGGCGTGGTGGTGAACAACGCCATCGTGCTGGTCGAGTACATCGAGCTGCTGCGCCAGCGCGGCGGCGCGCTCGTCGAGTCGATCGTCGAGGCCGCGCGCCTGCGGCTGCGGCCGATCCTGATGACGACGCTCACCACGGTGGTCGGCATGTCGCCGCTGGCGCTCGGCCTGGGCGAGGGCTCGGAGATGCTGCGCCCGCTCGCCGTGTGCATGGTGTTCGGGCTGCTGTTCTCGATGCTCGTGAGCCTGCTGGTCGTGCCCTCCATCTACCTGCTGGCGCACCGCCGCGGCACGCCGCCCGCCGTCAGCCGAAGCTCGCAACCTTCAGGAGCCGCTGCAGGTCCTTGAGCATGCGCGAAGGATCCGGGTCGCGCGGATAGCGCATCATCAGGTTGCCGAGGGGGTCGACGACGTAGATGTGATCGGAGCGCGCGCCGCTGGCCGGAAAGCGCGCATCCGCGGCGCTGCCGGGCCCGACGACGGTGCCCCGAATCGACGCGAGCAGCTCCGGGTGCGGCTGCCCGCCGTCCGTCACCAGCCACAATCGCGCGATGCGCTCCTGGTCCTTGCCCTGCGCGCGGCGCACCTGGCGCATGAAGTAGAGCTTCCTCTCGCAGTAGGCGTCGCATGCGGCGCGGTCGAACGTGACCAGCACCCACTTGCCGCGCAGCTGGTCGAGCGGCGCGCCCTCGAGCGGGCGCGCCGGCGTGATCAGCTCGCCGTAGTTCGAGGTCGTTCCCGGTGCCCAGTCGAGCCACCAGGCGAGCCAGGCGAGCACGAACGGCGCGGCGAAGAACAGCGCGAGCAGCGCGAGCTTGAGGCGGCCGCGGCGGATCGCGTCAGGCGGCGGGCGGTGCACGGCGGATGCTCAGCGCGACGAACAGCACGACGGACAGGCCGGCGAGGGTGTACCACTGCAGGGCGTAGCTCTCGTTCGTGGCCGCGCCCGAATCCGGCGCCGGCCAGTTGCGCGCCAGCCCGTCGGGAAAGGGCGAGTGCTGCTCGAGCACGTAGGGCTCGAGCGCGAGCCCGGACCACGCGGCGAACGTGGTGACCTCGACGTTCTGCCATACGCGCCCTTCGGGCCGCGCGTCCGCGGGTTGGTAGGCGCGCGGGAAGTGCTCCAGCACGCGGCCTTCGATCGCGTGCTCTCCCGACGGCGTGCGGATGTGCGGCAGCTGCTCGCGGTGCGCCGGCGCCGCGATCCAGCCGCGGTTCACCAGCACGTGGCGACCGTCGGCCAGGCGCAGCGGCTGCACGACGTGGTATCCCGGGCGGCCGCGGTTCACCTTGTTGTCGAGCAGCACCGTGTAGCGCTCGAGAAACTCCCCGCGCAGCGACAGCTGCTTCTGCGATGCCGCCGCCAGGCGCTTCTCGGCGGCGCGCCCCGCCTGCCAGTTGCCGAGCGCGATGCCGGCAGCGCAGCCCGCCACGGCGAGCGCGAAGCCCCAGAGCCGCGGGCGGAAGGAGTATCCTGATTTCATGCGCTACGTGGTCATCGGCGTGCTGATCCTGATCGTCGTGAGCCTCGGCTCGGCGCTGGTGTTCGTGTTCCGCGACCGCAGCGGCTCCACGCGGGCGGTCAAGGCGCTCGCGCTGCGCGTCGGCCTGTCGCTCGCGCTCTTCCTGTTTTTGATGCTGGCGTACTACTTCGGGTTCATTCCGGGGCGGCTGTAAATAGTCGGGCGCAGGCGACGCAAACGCGTCGAAGCCTGCGATCAGCCCCCCTATGGTCTCGTGTTTTCGGGCCGGAAGATTCACCCGGCCCGAAAACACGAGATCGATTCGAAAGGCAAGCCCCGCGACGAGGCCTGCGTCGTCGCCTGCCTGCCTTACAGCCAGTACACGAAGATGAACAGCCCCAGCCACACCACGTCGACGAAGTGCCAGTACCAGGCCACGCCCTCGAAGGCGAAGTGGTGGTCGGGCTTGAAGTGCCCCTTCACGCAGCGCGCGAAGATGACCGCCAGCATGATCGCGCCCACGGTCACGTGGAAGCCGTGGAAGCCCGTGAGCATGAAGAACGTCGAGCCGTACGCGCCGGTCGTCAGCTTGAGGTTGAGGTCGGCGTAGGCGTGGCCGTACTCGTAGGCCTGCACGCCGAGGAACAGCACGCCGAGCGCGATAGTAAGGAACAGGAACAGGTTCAACATGCCCCGCTTGCCCTCCTTGAGGGCCCAGTGGGCGATGGTCACCGTGACGCCCGAGGTGAGCAGCAGCGCCGTGTTGATCGCCGGCAGGCCCCAGGCGCCCATGGGCGAGAACTTCTCCTCGAAGCCCGGGCCGGCCGAGGGCCAGGTGCCCTTGAAGCCCGGCCAAAGCAGCTCGTTGTGCTCGAGGCTCGACAGATCCGGGACCGACAGCACGCGGATATAGAACAGCGCGCCGAAGAACGCGGCGAAGAACATCACCTCGGAGAAGATGAACCAGCTCATGCCCCAGCGGAAGGAGACATCCTCCCAGCCGTGGTACTTGCCGCCCTCGGACTCGCCGATCACGTCGCCGAACCAGCGGAACATCATGTACAGGATCAGCATGAAGCCCGCGGCGATGGACACCCAGCCGCCCGCGGACGCGTTCATCACGAACACGCCGCCGAGCATCATGAGGAACAGCGACGCCGAGCCGAGCACCGGCCAGTACATGGGCTGCGGCACGTAGTAGTGCTGCCGCGGGGTGGTTGCGCCTTGCGCCATTGCTTTGTCTCCCTGTAGCGAATGCGTCAGCCGGTCACGATCCGCACGATCGTGAGCAGCGTGAAGATGAACAGTGCCACCAGTGCCACCGCCGCGACGATCACCTGCAGCGGCGTGATGCGCACGCTCTCGTGGTCGGCCTTGCGGCGCACGCCGATCAGCCCGTGCAGGACGGTCTTGGCGACGTCCAGCGGCCCGGCGCGGCGCGGCGGCGCGTCCGCCATCATGAGCGGCCCCCGCGTCCCGCGACTTCGAAGAAGGTGTAGGACAGCGTAATGGTGTTCACGTCCCTGGGCAGCTTCGGGTCGACCATGAACACCAGCGGCATGCGGCGCGTCTCCCCCGCCGCGAGGGTCTGCTGCGTGAAGCAGAAGCATTCCATCTTGCGGAAATGCTCGGCGGCGCGTGCCGGCCCGTAGCTCGGCACCGCCTGCGCGGTCACCGGGGCGCCGCGCACGTTGGCGATCTCGTACTCGACCGTGGCCAGCTCGCCGGGGTGGACCTTCACGTAGCGCACCAGCGGCTTGAAGTGCATGGGCACGTCGTGCACGTTGGCGTCGAGCTCGACCGTGATGGTGCGCGAGGCGTCCACCTGCGTGTTGCCCGCCGGCCGTGCGTCCGCCTGGATGAACTCGTTCACGCCCAGCGCGCGGCAGATGGCGTCGTAGAACGGCACCAGCGCATAGCCGAAGCCGAACATGGCCGCCGCCACCACGGCGAGGCGCATGAGCGTGCGCCGGTTGGCGACGCGGTTCATCCGCCCATGATCCAGTACTTGAGGATCAGGCCGAGGAACCACGCCGCGGCGATCGAGGCGAGGATCAGGCCGGTTCTCGCGTTCTTGCTCAAGGCCGCCATCAGCGCAGGTCGGGCTGCGTCTCGAAGGTGTGGTAGGGCGCAGGGGTGGGCAGGTGCGTCCACTCCAGCGAGTCCGCCCCTTCCCAGGGCTTCTCCGGCGCCTTCGCGCCGCTCCTGATGCACTTCAGCACGACGTACAGGAACAGCAGCTGCGAGATGCCGAAGCCGAACGCGCCGATCGAGCTCACCTTGTTCCAGGTCTCGAACATGAGCGGGTAGTCCGGGATGCGCCGCGGCATGCCCGCCAGGCCCGAGAAGTGCTGCACGAAGAAGGTGACGTTGAAGAAGATCATCGTCAGCCAGAAGTGCCACTTGCCGAGCGTCTCGTCGTACATGCGCCCGGTCCACTTCGGCAGCCAGAAGTACACCCCGCCGAAGGCCGCGAACAGCGCGCCGGCCACCATCACGTAGTGGAAGTGCGCCACCACGTAATAGGTGTCGTGCAGCTGGATGTCGATCGGCACGAGCGACAGCACCAGGCCGGTGAAGCCGCCGAGCGTGAACAGGAACAGGAAGCCGGCGGCGAACAGCATCGGCGTCTCGAAGGTCAGCGAGCCCTTCCACATGGTCGCCACCCAGTTGAACACCTTCACCCCGGTAGGGATGGCGATCAGGGTCGTGGCGTACATGAAGAACAGCTGCCCGGTGACCGGCATGCCCACGGTGTACATGTGGTGCGCCCAGACGATGAAGGACAGGATCGCGATGCCGGCCGTCGCGTACACCATCGAGGCGTAGCCGAACAGCGGCTTTCTCGAGAACGCCGGGATGATCTGCGACACCACGCCGAAGGCGGGCAGCGCGATGATGTACACCTCGGGGTGGCCGAAGAACCAGAAGATGTGCTGGTAGAGCACCGGGTCGCCGCCGCCCGCGGCGTTGAAGAACGCCGTGCCGAAGTGCCGGTCGGTCAGCGTCATGGTGACCGCCCCCGCGAGCACCGGCATCACCGCGATCAGCAGGTAGCCGGTGATCAGCCACGTCCAGCAGAACAGCGGCATGCGCATCAGCGTCATGCCAGGGGCGCGCATGTTGAGGATCGTGGTGACGATGTTGATCGAGCCCATGATCGAGCTCATGCCGAGCAGGTGCACGGCGAAGATCGTCAGGTCCATGCCGATGCCCATCTGCACCGTGAGCGGGGCATACAGCGTCCAGCCCACGCCCGGAGCGCCGCCCGGGGTGAAGAAGGAGATGATGAGCAGCGCGCCGGCGAACGGCAGGATCCAGAACGACCAGTTGTTCATGCGCGCGAACGCCATGTCGGGCGCGCCGATCTGCATCGGGATCAGCCAGTTCGCGAAGCCCACGAACGCGGGCATGATCGCGCCGAACACCATGATCAGCCCGTGCATGGTGGTCATCTGGTTGAAGAAGTCGGGATTGACAATCTGCAGGCCGGGCGAAAAGAGCTCGGCGCGGATGACCAGCGCCATCACGCCGCCCACCATGAACATGATGAAGCTGAACCACAGGTACATCGTGCCGATGTCCTTGTGGTTGGTGGTCGTCACCCACCGCATGAGGCCGCTGTAGCCCCCGTGGTGGTCGCCGTGCTCGTGGCCGTGGCCGTGGGTGTCTACGACTGCGCTCATCGCTATTTCCTCCGGGCCTTGATCTCGGCGGGCTGGATCGCCTCGCCGGTCCTGTTGCCCCAGTTGTTCCTGGTAAACGTGATCACCGCGGCCAGCTCGACGTTGTTGAGCCGGTCGAAGGCCTGCATGGCGGTCTTCGGCCTGCCGTTCAGCACGATGTCGATCTGCCCGTCCTTCGGCCCGAGCACGACCTTGGAGCCGTCGAGCGGCGGGAACGCGGGCGGGGTGCCCTTGCCGCTCGCCTGGTGGCAGGCGACGCAGTTGGCGGCGTACACCTTTTCGCCGCGCGTCTTCAGCTGCTCCAGCGTGTAGGACTTGGTCTCGTCGTCCGCGGCCTTGGCGAGCGCCACCTTCTTCTCGCCCACCCACTTCGTGTATTCCTCCTGCGGCACCACGCGCACCACGATCGGCATGAAGCCGTGGTCCTTGCCGCACAGCTCCACGCACTGGCTGCGGTAGGTGCCGGTCCTGTCGGCGCGGAACCAGGTGTCGCGGATGAAGCCGGGGATCGCGTCCTGCTTGGCGCCGAAGGCCGGCACCCACCAGGAGTGCACGACGTCGGCGGCCGTGGTCAGCACGCGCACCTTCTTGCCGACCGGCACCACCAGCTCGTTGTCCACCTCGAGCAGGTAGTTCTCGCCCTTGGGCGCGCTGCCCTCGATCTGCGCGCGCGACGTGGCGAGCATCGAGACGAAGCTGATGCCCTCGCCCTCGCCCTTCAGGTAGTCGTAGGCCCACTTCCACTGGATGCCGGTCACCTTGATGGTCAGGTCGGCGGCGCTGGTGTCCTTCTGCGCCACCACCACCTTGGTCACGGGCACGGCGATGATCACCAGGATGATCGCCGGAATCACCGTCCACAGGATCTCGACGGTGGTGTTCTCGTGGAACTGCGCCGCCTTGTGTCCGACCGACTTGCGGTGCGCGTAGCAGGACCAGAACATGAAGCCGAACACGCCCACGAACAGCACGAGCACCAGGACCATCACCATCTCGTGCACCCAGTGGATGTCCGCGGCCATCTTCGAGGCCGCCGGCTGCAGGTTCCACTCCGCGGCGAGCGCGAGTCCGCTCAGCGTCAGCAGCAGCGCGCCCAGACCTAGCTTCTTCAGCATCATCGACCCTTCCCCGATCAGACTTGCAGTCGTTTCCCCAGCTCGGCCGCGAATCCGGCCCGCGCTTGCGCGGGCAGGTGGCGTCCGACTTCCAGCCGCGCCGACGGCGCCTCGAGCAGCACGCGCCCGTCCTGCAGGCGCACGCGCGCGCGGCGCGCATCCATCGCGAAATGCCGCACGCGCTCGGCGTCGCTGACTTCCACCGTCAGCCGCTCGCGCGAGCGCGCGATGCGCTCCTGGTCCGTGGCATGGCGCGCCGTCAGCCAGAACGCGGCGCCGAGCAGCAGCACCTCGAGCCCCGCGAACGGCAGGATCAGCCACGCGCCCAGCGCCGCGAATCCCGCGGCGATGCCCAACGACACCGCTGCGAGCGACGCGAAGACGAGCAACATGCCCAGCGGCGAGATCGAGCAGTTGCGCTTGAGCACCACCAGAAAGCCCGCTTCCGTCTCCGCGAATCGCGCCTCGCGCACCGGGCCGTCCTCGCTCAGCGTCGTCACCGATTGCCCCGCCGCCTCCGCAAAAAAATGCGGCGAAACATTAACATAGTTTGGACGCTCAGGGCAGAGGCCGTCTCTCGAAATGCACGATGCTGCGTCCATCGGCAAGCTTGCGCGGCACGCCTTTCCACGCGTGGCCATAGATCACTTCGATGGACGCAGAAGCGCCCGCCGCAGCGAGCGCGGCGCGCAGCGCGCGCGGCGCGAAACCGCGCGCGCGGTCGCCCCGCGCGAGCGTCTGCCCGCTTGCGCGCAGGTCGGTGACCAGCCCGAGCGGCCCGCGGTAGGCAAGCGTGAGCATCTCCATGTCCATGACGGGCGCGGCGAAGCCCGCCGCGACCAGCGCGTCGCCCAGGTCGTGCATGTCGGCGAAGCTGTGCACGCGCGCCTCGCCCGCCGCGGCGCGCAGCTCCTTCAGCGTGTCCGGCCCCAGCGTGCTGAACATCAGCAGGCCGCCCGGCGCGAGCACGCGCGCCAGCTCCGCGAGCGCCGCCTGCAGGTCGGCCGCCCAGTGCAGCGCCATGTTCGACCAGGCGAACTCGATGCTGCCCGCGGCGAGCGGCAGGCGCTCGAGCGCGGCGCACACCGCGAGCGGGCCGCGGCCGCGCAGGCGCGCGAGCCAGCCGCGCGCGCCGCGCGCGCGAGCGAGCATCGGCTGCGAGAAGTCGAGCGCCAAGAGGCGCGCGCCCGGATAGCGCCGCGCGAGCGCCTCGGCCTGCGGCGCCGGGCCGCAGCCCGCGTCCAGGATGCACGCCGGCGCGAGGCGCACGTAGTCGAGCCGCTCGAGCATGCGCTCGCCCACCTCCAGCTCCAGGCGCGCCGCGCCCAGGTAGCCGGCGGCCGCGCGGTCGAAGCGGCGCCGCGCGGCGCGCGCATCGATCTCAGTCACGCGCGCGCAGCACCCCTTCGATGGCCGACGCGGCGGCGAGCACGCGCCGGTCCGACAGCGCCGGCCCGAAGACGGACAGGCCGACCGGCGCGCTGCCCGGCGCGTGGCAGGGCAGCGACAGCGCGCAGCCGTCGAGGAAGTTCACCACCCCGACGTTGCGCAGGATGCGGAAATTCCAGTGGAAGTACGCCTCGTCGCTCGCGTCGGCCTCGGCGATGCCGGGGGCAAGCGCCGGCGAGGTCGGCATGAGCATCGCGTCGAAGGGCGCGGCGAGCGCCTCCACGGTGCGGATGTACTCGGCGCGCAGCAGCCCCAGGTCGATGTAGTCGGCGACGCCGATGTCCTTGCCGAACAGCACGCGCTTGGCGACGCGCGGGTCGTACTCCGCGAGGCGCTTCTCCCAGCGGCGGTGGATGGCGTAGGCCTCCGCGCCAGCGAACCCCCCGCCCTTGAAGTACTCGGCCTGCCGGTCGAACGCCGGCACCGCGCGCTCGTGGAGGGCCGCGCCCGCCGCGGCGAGCTTCTTCAGGGCCGTCTCGAAGGCGCGCGCCACCTCGGGCGCGAGGTCCTCGAGCAACGCGCCCTGCGGCACGAGCAGGCGCAGGCCGCGCGCCGGCACCTCGGGCAGCGGCGCCCAGGGCTCGGCGGCGAGCACCGCGTCGTACGCGGCGCAGCAGTCCACCGAGTTGGCGAGCGGGCCGACCGTGTCGAGCGTATAGGACAGCGGGAACGCGCCGTCGCGCGGCACGCGCCGCTGCGTCGGCTTCCAGCCCACCACGCCGCACAGCGCCGCCGGCTGCCGGATCGAGCCGCGCGTATCGCTGCCGAGCGACATCACCGCCATGCCGTCGGCCTGCGCGACCGCCGCGCCGCTGGACGAGCCTCCAGGCACCCTGCCGGTCTTGCGGTCCCATGGATTCTTCGGCGTGCCGTAATGCGGATTGAGCCCTACGGCGCCGAAGGCGAACTCCACCATGTTGGTACGCCCGATGAGCACCGCGCCCGCCGCGCGCAGGCGCGCCACCGCCGGCGCGTCCTGCTTCGCCGGCGGCGCGTCTGCGAGCAGCCTGGAGCCCGCGCGCGTCACGTCGCCGGCGACGTCGTACAGGTCCTTGAGCGACACCGGCAGCCCCTCGACCGGCGAGCGTACGATGCCCGAGCGGCGCAGCCGGTCGGAGTGCTCCGCCTCGGCGCGCGCGTCATCCGCATACACCTTGAGAAACGCGCGCGACCCTTCCCCCGCGGGATCGGCGATGCGCGCCAGCGCCTCCTCTACGAGCTTGCGGCTGGTCGTTCTGCCTTCGGCGAGATCGCGGGCAAGCCCCGCTACCGTCCACATGCAGGAAGTCTAGCGCACAATATTCGCAATGCTCGGTGGCCTCGCGCGGCGCTTTGTGAACCTGGCGCATCTCGCCTTCGGCGGCAGCTGCTACCTGTGCCGCGGCGTGGCCGACGGCGTGCTGTGCGCGCAGTGCGACGCCGAGCTGCCGCGCCTCGAGGGCGCGCTGTGCCCGCGCTGCGCGCTGCCCAGCCCCGCGGGCGAGACGTGCGGACAATGCCTTGCGCAGCCGCCGGCCTACGACGCGACCGTCGCCGCGCTCGCCTACGAGTTCCCGTGCGACGTGCTGGTGCAGGGACTGAAGTTCCGTGGCGAGCTCGCGCTCGCCCCGCTGCTCGGCGGCCTGCTCGCCGCGCGCCTGCCGCGCGACGCGCGCGCGGATTTCATCCTGCCCGTGCCGCTCGCGGCCGCGCGCCTGCGCGTACGCGGCTTCAACCAGTCGCTCGAGATCGCGCGCGCGGTGGCCGCGGCGACCGGCTGCCGGCTCGCGCCGCTCGCCGCCGAGCGCGGCCGCGACACGCCGGCGCAGCTCGACCTGCCGCTCGCCGAGCGCGCGCGCAACGTGCGCGGCGCCTTCCGCTGCGCGGCGCCGTTCGCGGGCGCCGAAGTGGCGCTGGTCGACGACGTGATGACGACCGGCGCGACGCTCGCCGAGCTCGCCGCGACCCTGAAGCGCGCGGGCGCCGCGCGCGTCGTCAACTGGGTGGTGGCGCGCACCGCGCCGCACGCGCATGCCTGACATCGTGCTGCATGCGCCGGAGATCCCGCCCAACGCCGGCAACGTGATCCGCCTCGCCGCCAACACCGGCGCGCGCCTGCATCTCGTCGAGCCGCTCGGCTTTTCCATGGACGACCGGCAGCTGAAGCGCGCCGGGCTCGACTACCACGAGATGGCGAACGTGCAGGTGCATCGCGACTGGGCGGCATGCCGCGCGGCGCTCGCCGGCCGGCGGCTGTTCGCCGCGTCGACGCGCGGCACGGTGCGCTACGCGGACGTGCGCTTCGCCGTCGACGACGTGTTCGTGTTCGGCGCCGAGACCCGCGGACTGCCGCAGGCGATCCTGGAGGAATTCCCGCCCGAGCGGCGCCTGCGCCTGCCCATGCTGCCCGGCAACCGCAGCCTCAATCTCTCGAACGCGGTCGCCGTGCTCGTGTACGAGGCCTGGCGGCAGCTCGGCTTCGCCGGCGGGCGCTGACGCGCGTCTCCACCGTGGGATCGCGCGCGAGCAGCAGCTCCACCGCCTGCGCGGGCGCGAGCCTGCCTTCCAGCACCGCGCTCACCGCCTGCGTGATCGGCATGTCGACCCGATGGCGCGTGGCCAGGCGCAGCGCCTCGCGCGCCGTGTGCACGCCCTCGGCGACGTGGCCCAGCCCGCGCAGGATCTCGGGCAGCGCCTCGCCGCGCGCCAGCGCAAGGCCGACGCGCCGGTTGCGCGACAGCTCGCCGGTCGCGGTCAGGATCAGGTCGCCCGCGCCGGCGAGCCCCATCAGGGTGTGCGCGCGCCCGCCGAGCGCCACGCCGAGGCGCGTCATCTCGGCCAGGCCGCGGGTGATGAGCGCCGCGCGCGCGTTCTGCCCCAGGCCCAGCCCGTCGGCGATGCCGACCGCGATCGCCATGACGTTCTTCACCGCGCCGCCGATCTCCACGCCGGCGAGGTCGGCGCTGTAGTACACGCGCATGCGCCCGCCGTGCAGGTCGCGCGCGGTGCGCTGCGCGAAGGCGGCGTTGCGCGAGGCAAGCGTCAGCGCGCAAGGCAGGCCGCGCGCCACCTCGAGCGCGAAGGACGGCCCCGACAGCGCGCCGCCGGGTGCGCGCGTCCCGCGGACGTCGGCGACCACCGCGTGCGGCAGCAGCCCGGTGCCCGCCTCGAAGCCCTTGCACAGCCAGACGAGCGGCGCGGCGCCCGCGCGCGCCGCCACCTCGCGCAGCCCGGACACCGGCGTCGCGGCGAGCAGCAGGTCGGCGCCCGCGGGCCAGTCGGCGCGCACGGCGAGCCGCGCCGGCAGCTCGATCTCGGGAAGGTAGCGCGCGTTGCGCCGCGTGCGCGCCATGGCCTCGGCCTGCGCGGGGTCGCGCGCCCAGAGCACGACGTCGTGGCGCGCGGCGAGCACTGCGGCGAGCGCGGTGCCCCAGGCGCCCGCGCCGAGCACCGCGATGCGCTTCACGTCCCCCAGACCGCGCCGGCGCGCAGGTAGCCGTTGGCGCCGTCGGCGTGACGCACGCGCAGCCAGCCGCCCGGGACGAAGCCGAGCAGCTCCAGCGCGACGTTCTGCGCGGCGACGAAGGCCAGCGGCGCGCCGTCCTCGGCGCGCACGCGCGCCTCGGCCGAGGGCGCGGTCACCACCACCATGCGCTGGTCGACGAGCTGCTTGCGCTCGATCCAGGCCAGCGCGCCCGTGTGGTCGCGCACCTTCACCCAGGCGTCCAGGTTGACGATGATCTCCACCGGGTAGTGGCGCGACACCACGTACAGCGGCTTGGCGTTGCGCGAGGGAGCGTCGTACAGCACCGCCGCCGGCTCGCCCACGCTCTTGAAATCGCCGGCCTGCGCCGCGGCGGCCGCCAGCGCGAGCAGCATTGCGGCGAGCGCGCGCATGGCGCTAGCTCGCCGCCTCGACGGGCGCGCCGCCCTGCTGCTGCTGGCGCTGCGCGTACAGGGCCTCGAAGGACACCGGCGCGAGCAGCACCGGCGGAAAGCCGCCGCGCGCCACGAGGTCCGAGACGGTCTCGCGCGCATACGGGTAGAGGATGGTCGGGCAGGCCACCGCGAGCAGCGGCTCGAGGTCCTGCGGCGGCACGTGGCGCACGGAGAAGATGCCCGCCTGCGCCGCTTCGGCGAGGAACAGCGTCTTCTCACCCGCCTTGGCGGTGACCGTCACCGTGATCGTCACCTCGAACAGCGCCTCGCCGAAGCGCGAGGACTCGTTCCGCACCTGGATCTCGAGCTGCGGCTGCAGCGCCTCGAGGAACACCTGCGGCGCGCCCGGGATCTCGAGGGACACGTCCTTCACATAGATCTTCTCGATCTGGAAGCTGGGTTGCTCGGCGTCGGCCATGGGCTCAGGTCTTCTCGATGGCGAGCAGCTCGTCGAGCTCGCCGGCATGTTCCAGGTCGGACAGGTCATCGAAGCCGCCGATGTGGCGCTCGCCGATCCAGATCTGCGGCACGGTGTGGCGCCCGGAGCGCGCGCGCATCTCCGCGCGGCGCGCGGGCTCCTCGTCCACGCGCACCATGTCGATGTCGGCGTCGGCGACGCCTTTCTCCCGCAGCAGCCGCAGCGCGGCGCGGCAGTAGCCGCAGTAGGCCGTCAGGTAGATCTGCACGCGGGCCATTCTACTTCTCCAGCGGCAGGCCGCCCTGCACCCAGGCGCGAAAGCCCCCGGCGAGGCTCACCGCCTGCGGGAAGCCGAGCGCCCTGAGCCGGCTCGCGGCGCGCCCCGAGGTGCTCCCCGAGTCGCAGGCGACGATCACCGGCCGGTTCTTGTACTTGTCCAGCTCGCCGGCGCGCCGCTCCAGGTCGGCGAGCGGCAGGTTCCTCGCCCCCAGGATGTGCCCCTCGGCGTAGCGCGCGGCGTCGCGCACGTCGAGCACCAGCGCGTCCTGCCGGTTGATGAGCTGCGTCGCCTCGAGCGTGCTCACCGACCCGCCGCCGCCCGCGCCGCGGATCAGCGGCCACAGCAGCATGGCGCCGGAGCCGACGGCCGCGGCCACGAGCAGGATGTTCTTCTGCAGGAATTCGAGCATGAGGCGGCGATTATATAATTGAGCGCATGCACCGCATCGTGCTGCTTCGCCACGGCGAGTCGGTGTGGAACCGCGAGAACCGGTTCACCGGCTGGACCGACGTCGACCTGTCGCCGGCCGGCGTCGAGGAAGCGCGCGCCGCCGGGCGCCTGCTGCGCGCCCAGGGCTACGAGTTCGACCTCGCCTTCACCTCGGTCCTCAAGCGCGCGATCCGCACGCTGTGGCTCGTGCTCGAGGAGATGGACCGCGTCTGGCTGCCGGTGGAGAAGCACTGGCGCCTGAACGAGCGCCACTACGGCGCGCTGCAGGGGCTGGACAAGGCCGAGACGGCGGCCAAGTTCGGCGAGGCGCAGGTGCTCGCCTGGCGCCGCAGCTACGACACGCCGCCGCCGGCGCTCGAGCGCCGCGATGCGCGCTACGAAGGCGGTGATCCGCGCTACGCCGGCGCCGCGGTGCCGCTCACCGAGTGCCTGAAGGACACGGTGGCGCGCGTGCTGCCGTACTGGAACACGGCCATCGCCCCCGCGGTGCGCGGCGGGCGGCAGGTGCTGGTCGCCGCGCACGGCAATTCGCTGCGCGCGCTCATCAAGCACCTGGACGGCGTGTCGGACGCCGACATCGTCGGGCTGAACGTGCCGACCGGCGTGCCGCTCGTCTACGAGCTGGACGAAGGGCTGCGGCCGTTGCGGCACTACTACCTGGGCGACGCCGAGGAAGTGGCGCGGCGCGTGGCGGCGGTCGCGGCGCAGGGCAAGGCGCGCGCCTGATTCGCGCCCTCGCCTGGCTGCTGCTCGCCGCGACCTGCGCGGCGGCGCACGCCGGCCGCGACGAGGACCTGGCGGCGCTGCGCGCGCGCATGGAGGCGGTGCGCGCCGAGCTCGAGGCCAAGGAAGCGAGCCGGCGCGAGGCGCGCGACGCGCTGCGCGATTCCGAGCGCGCCATCTCGGAGGCCAATCGCACGCTGCGCGCGCTGGAGGCCGAGCGCCGCGCAGCGCAGGCCCAGCTCGCGCGCCTCGCCGAGCGCAGCCGGACGCTGGAGGCGCGGCTGGCGGACCGGCAGGAGGCGCTCGGGCGGCTGCTCGCCGCGCGCTATGCCGCCGGCGCGCCCGGCGCACTGAAGATCGCGCTCTCGGGCGAGAACCCCTCGGACGTCGCGCGGCGCCTCGCCTACCTCGCCGAGCTGTCGCGCGCGACGGCGCGCTTCGCGCAGCACCTGCGCGAGGATCTCGCCGAGTCGCGCGCGCTGCGCGCCGCGGCCGAGGAGCGCCGCCGGCGGCTGGCCGCCATCGAGGCCGAGAGCCGGCGCGACCGCGCGCGCATCGTCGCCCAGCAGCGCGAGCGGCGCGCGATCCTGCAACGCGTCTCGGTGGACGTGCGCAAGGCGCGGCGCACGCTCGGCGCGCTCGAGGCCGACGAGCGGCGCCTGGCGCGCGTGGTCGAGGAGATCGGGCGCGTGCTGGCGGCGCGTCCGGGCGCCGGCTACGCGCGCGTGGAGAAAGTCCCGCAGCTCGGCAGCGTCGCCGGGCCTTTCGCGGAATTGCGCGGCAAGCTGCGCCTGCCGGTGCGCGGCGAGCTGCTCGGGCTGTTCGGCGCGCCGCGCAGCGCAGGCCCCGCCGGCACCAAGGGCGTGTTCATCCGCGCGCCCGAAGGCCGGCCGGTGCTCGCCGTCGCCGCAGGCCAGGTGGTGTTCGCCGACTGGATGCGCGGCTACGGCAACCTGCTGATCGTCGACCACGGTGAGAACTATCTGTCAATTTATGCCAACAACGAGTCGTTGTTGAAGCAGACAGGCGACCCGGTAGGCGCCGGCGAGGCGATTGCCACCGTCGGCGCGAGCGGTGGCAACGAGCAATCGGGGCTATACTTTGAGCTCCGACATCTCGGAAAGGCGTTCGACCCCCTTCGCTGGGTCGTGCTGAAGTAGGCAGCGTCCGCAGAGGCACGCAATCACCATGGGCAGGATGAGGAATTTCGGGCTGATCGCCCTCGGCGCAGTCGCCGGAGTGCTGGTCAGTCTCAACTTTCAGGCAGTCGCCGACCGCGTCGCGCGCGGGCCGCTGCCGGTTGAGGAGCTGCGCGCCTTCACCGAGGTGTTCGGCGCGATCAAGCAGAACTACGTCGAGCCGGTCGAGGACAAGAAGCTCATCACCGAGGCCATCAACGGCATGCTCTCGGGGCTCGACCCGCACTCGGCGTACCTGGATGCCGAGGCGTTCAAGGAGCTGCAGGTCGGCACGCAGGGGCAGTTCGGCGGCCTGGGCATCGAGGTCGGCATGGAGGATGGCTTCGTCAAGGTCATTTCGCCGATCGAGGACACGCCGGCGTTCCGCGCCGGCATCAAGCCCGGCGACCTGATCATCCGCCTGGACGACACGCCGGTGAAGGGCATGACGCTCGCCGACGCCGTGAAGCGCATGCGCGGCAAGCCGAAGACGCAGATCACGCTCACCATCTCGAGAAAGGGCGAGCCGCAGCCGATCGTCGTCACGCTGACGCGCGCCGTGATCAAGGTGCAGAGCGTGAAGTCCAAGGTGATCGAGCCGGGCTACGGCTGGGTGCGCGTGTCGCAGTTCCAGGAGTCGACCACGGAGCACCTCGTGCGCCACGTGGCGAACCTGTACAAGCAGGGCCCGCTCAAGGGGCTGGTGCTCGACCTGCGCAACGACCCCGGCGGCCTGCTGTACGGCGCGGTGGCGATCTCCTCGGCGTTCCTGCCGGACAACGCGCTGGTGGTGTCCACCGACGGGCGCACCGAGGACGCGAAGAAGAAGTTCCATGCCACGCCGGACGACTACCAGCGCGGCATGCGCGACGACGTGCTGCGCGGCTTCCCGGCGGCCGCCAAGAGCGTGCCGATGGTGGTGCTGGTGAACGGCGGCTCGGCCTCGGCCTCCGAGATCGTCGCCGGCGCGCTGCAGGACCACAAGCGCGCCACCGTGATCGGCACGCAGACCTTCGGCAAGGGCTCGGTGCAGACCATCATGCCGCTGGGCAACCAGACGGCCATCAAGCTCACCACCGCGCGCTACTACACGCCGAGCGGGCGCTCGATCCAGGCGAAGGGCATCACGCCCGACATCATCGTCGAGGAGCCGGGCCAGAGCCCGGCCGCGCGCGTGCGCGAAGCCGACCTGGAGCGCCACCTGGAGAACGAAGCCGCCGCGGAAGAGGCCAAGAAGACGCCGCCGCGCGCGCGCACCTCGCCGCCGGCGCCTGCCGCGGGCGAGCTGCCCAAGCCCATCGAGCTCGGCTCGAAGGACGACTTCCAGCTCGCGCAGGCACTCAACTTCCTCAAGGGCGCGCCGGTCCAGGGCCAGCCGTCGAAGGCCGTCGCGGACAACAAGTCCGGCAGCTGAACGACCAGCAGCTCCTCCGCTACTCCAGGCACATCCTCCTCAACGAGTTCGGCGTCGAGGGGCAGGAGCGGCTGCGCGCCTCGGCCGCGCTGGTGGTCGGCGCGGGCGGCCTGGGCTGCCCGGCGGCGCTGTATCTCGCCTCGAGCGGCGTCGGGCGCCTGGTGATCGCCGACGCCGACGCCGTCGACCTGACCAATTTGCAGCGGCAGGTCCTGTATCGCACCGCGTCCGTCGGCGCGAAGAAAGTCGACGAAGCCAAGCGCACGCTCGCCGCGATGAATGCGGACGTCGAGATCGTGCCGCTGGCGCAACGGGTCGGCGCCGACCAGGTCGACACGCTGGTCGCCGGGGCCGACGTGGTGCTCGACTGCTCGGACAATTTCGCCACGCGCCACCTGCTGAACCGCGCCTGCGTGCGGCACGGGAGGCCGCTCGTCTCTGGCGCGGCCATTCGCTTCGACGGCCAGCTCATGGTGTTCGACCTGCGCCGCAAGGAAGCCCCCTGCTACGCGTGCCTGTTTCCCGAGGACGGCGAGGTCGAGGAGGTGCAGTGCAACGTCATGGGCGTGCTCGCGCCGCTCACCGGCACCGTCGGCGCGCTGCAGGCGCTCGAGGCGGTGAAGCTGCTCGCCGGCGCGGGCGAGACGCCGCTCGGGCAGCTGACGCTCATCGACGCGCTGCGCTCGGAGCTGCGCAGCGTGAAGGTGAAGAAGGATCCGCGCTGCGCGGTGTGCGGCGCGCGCTAGCGCGCGAGCAGCGCGGCGAGCGCGATGGCGGCGAGCGCCGCGAGCAGCGCCTGCCATCCGCGGGCAGGCAGCAGGTAGCCGCGCCGGCGCAGCCGCGCGAAATAGCGCCCGACGAACACGTAGGCGAGCGTGCGGTCGACCGACGTCAGCTCGGCCTCGGGCTTGCGCAGCAGCCGCTCGATGCCGGCGACCAGGCCCGCGACGGCGACGCACAGCACGACCGTCAGCGCGGTGCCGTCCAGGGCGCTACTTCCCCGCTCCCGGGCGCAGGGAGCGCTCGAAAGCCACCAGCTCGTCCAGCGTGTTCAGGTACTTCGACTCCCAGTCCAGGTCGGTCTTGCCCTGCGCGATGGCGTCGATCCACTGCTCGCACACCCAGGGCTGCGGCGCCGTGCGCTCGAAGATGTCGTTCAGCGTGTCGTTCGCCTTGCGGCGGAACAGGCCGCGCGTGCGCCGGTTGAAACTCTCGGCGGCGGCCGCGCCCTCCTGGCGCTCGATCGCCGCGGCGGCGTACACGAAGTAGGCCTCGGCGGCCGCCGCGCGCTCGGCGTTGCGCTGCCGCCAGCCGGCGAGCGCCGCGTCCGGCTCCACCTTCAGGCGGTCGCGGAAGCGCTGGCATTGCGCGACGAGGTTCTTCACCACGAGGCCGTGCGTCACCGCGTAGCCCGCGGCCTCGGTGCGCGCCGCCGTCACGGCCATGCCGCCCTGCGGGACCGCGGCCCCGCTCCACAGCAGCAAGACCAGAGCGAGCGAGCGGCTCAAGCGGCGAGGAACGCGCGCTGCGCCGCGTAGCCTTCGGTCGGGCGCCGCGCGAAGCCGCTCTTGGCGAACTGGTGCAGCGCGCCGATGGCGTAGCGCAGCAGCGTCGCGGCGTGCGCGGCGGCGTCGCCGTCGGCGGCGGCGCGCAGCGCCTGCTTGAGCGTCGCCTCGAAGCGGTCGAAGAACTGGTTCATGCGCGCCTGCAGCCGCTCGTGCTCCCCTACCAGCGCGTCGCCGGTCATCACGCGCACCATGCCAGGGTTCTTCTCCGCGAAGGCGAGCAGCATTTCGACCAGCTGGTCGGCCTGCTTGCGGCCGTCCGCCTCGTCGGCGGTGATCTTGTTGGCGAGCGTGAACACCGAGCTCTCGATGAACTCGATCAGCCCCTCGAACATCTGCGCCTTGGAGGCGAAGTGCCGGTAGAGCGCGGCTTCCGACACGTCGAGCCGCGCGGCGAGCGCGGCGGTGGTGATCTTCTCCCAGCGCGGCGCCTCGAGCATGTGCGCAAGGGCCTTCAGGATCTCGAGTCGGCGCTCGCCTTTGGCCCGGGGCATGAAAAGATTCTACTAGCGCGAGTAGCGAAAAACGAGGCCCGGCAGCTGCGTGACCGATGTAATGCGCAAGTCGACGTAGGGCACGCTGCGCCGCTCGCGGCTGACCCATACCGTCGCCATGCCCAGACGCTTGGCGGCGCGCAGGTTCTCCAGCAGGTCGTCGACCAGCGCGCAGCGCCGGGGGTCGAGGTGGTGGCGGCGCAGCAGGACGCGAAAGCCCTGGAACGAGGGCTTGGGCCGGAAGCGCGTGCTCTCGATGGTGTAGACCGCGGCGAAGAAACGCGCCACGCCCAGCGCCTTGATCACGCCCTCGACGTAGTGGCGCGGGGCGTTGGAGAAGATGAGCTTCCTGCCCGGCAGGCGCGCGAGCGCGTGGCGCACCGCCGCCTCGTGCACCACCATGTCGGCCAGCTCCGGAAACTGGTGCGTTGCGGCGAGGAACTCGCGCGGGTCGGTGCCGTGGTGGCGCATGAGGCCGTTCATCGTGGTGCCGTAGCGCTGCCAGAAGCCGCGGCGCATCTCGTTGGCGCCCGCCTCGTCCAGGTCGAAGCGCTGCATCAGGTAGGCGTTGATCTGCTCGTGCATCGACGGGAAGATGCGCGCGTGCGCGTCGTGCAGCGTGTTGTCCAGATCGAAGATCCACACCCGCCGCGCGGGCGGCAGGCCGACGAGGCGCATGGAAGCTACTTGCTCTTGATGAGCGTGCCGACGCCCTGGTCGGTCATCACTTCGAGCAGCAGCGCGTGCGGCACGCGCCCGTCGATGATGTGCACGCTCTTCACGCCATTGCGCGCGGCGTCGAGCGCCGAGGCGATCTTGGGCAGCATGCCGCCGGAAATCACGCCCTTGGCCACCAGGTCGTCGATTCTCTTCGGCGTCAGGCCGGTGAGCAGCTTGCCGTCCTTGTCGAGCACGCCGGGCGTGTTGGTGAGCACCACCAGCTTCTCTGCGCGCAGGATCTCGGCCAGCTTGCCCGCGACGAGGTCGGCATTGATGTTGTAGGTGGTGCCATCGGCACCGGTGCCGATCGG
The DNA here is from genome assembly GCA_029883975.1 of Betaproteobacteria bacterium. Taxonomy (GTDB): domain Bacteria; phylum Pseudomonadota; class Gammaproteobacteria; order Burkholderiales; family SG8-39; genus JAABQT01. The sequence goes on along the minus strand of JAOUIL010000001.1, from coordinate 346 downwards.
CGCCACCACCGGAATGAAGCCGGCCTGCTCGAGCGCCGAGATGATCGCCGGGTCGATGGACTCGATCTCGCCCACCTGGCCGAGGTCGACGCGCCCGTTGTCCTTGCCGGGCAGCAGCATCTTGCGCGCCCGGATGAACACGCCGTCCTGCCCGGTGAGGCCGACCGCCTTGCCGCCGGCCTGGTTGATGAGCTCGACCACTTCCTTGTTCACCGTGCCGCCGAGCACCATCTCGACCACGTCCATCGTCTCGCGGTCGGTGACGCGCATGCCCTGGATGAACTCGCCCTTCTTGCCGAGCTTGGCGAGCATCTGCTCGATCTGCGGGCCGCCGCCGTGCACCACC
>JAOUIL010000079.1 GCA_029883975.1 Betaproteobacteria bacterium | reverse complement strand
TGCATGCCTCGATGGCGCGCGTCACGGCCGCCTTGTGCCCGGCGATGACCACCTGACCGGGCGCATTGAAATTGACCGCCTCGACGACCTCCTGCTGCGCCGCCTCGGCGCAGGCCGCGCGCACCAAGTCGTCCTCCAGATTGAGGATCGCCGCCATCGCCCCCTGGCCTTCCGGAACGGCGTCCTGCATGGCCTGCGCGCGATAGCGCACCAGCGGCAGGCAATCGCGGAACTCGAGCGCGGATGACGCGACCAGGGCGGTGTACTCGCCCAGGCTGTGGCCCGCCACGACTTCGGGCTCCGGCCCGCCCAGGCCACGCCAGCCGCGATAGGCAGCGTAACCCGCCGTCACCATCGCGGGCTGCGTGTTGAGCGTCAGGCTCAGCGCCTCCGCGGGACCTTCGTCGAGCAGCCTGACGAAATCCACGCCGAGCACCTCGCCCGCCTCGCGCAGCACCTCGTCCACGCCCGGCAGGCCCGCGTAGGCGCGCAGCATCCCCACCGACTGCGACCCCTGCCCGGGAAACACCATTGCCAGTTTCATCGTTTTCACATCGTCACGAGCGTCGCGCCCCAGGTGAATCCGCCACCGACGCCCTGGAGCAGCACGCGGTGGCCCGGGCGGATCTTTCCCGCCCGCACGAATTCGTCCAGCGCAAGCGGCACCGACGCCGCGGACGTATTGCCGTGATGATCGACCGTCACCACCAGGCGTTCCAGCGGCAGGCCGAGCTTGCGTGCGGTCGCCTCGAGGATGCGCACGTTCGCCTGATGCGGGATCAGCCAGTCGATGTCGCCCAGCTGCATGCCCGCGGCCGCCACCGTTTCGCGCGCGACTTCGTCCAGCACCTTGACAGCGAACTTGAAGACCTGGCTGCCCTGCATCTGCAGATACGGAGAGCCGACGATGCTCCCGCCGCACACGTTCCCCGGCACGGAAAGGATGCCGGCATGGCTGCCGTCGGCGCGCAGCACCGAGGCGTGCACGCCCGGACGGTCTCCGGCCGCGAGCACGACGGCGCCCGCGCCGTCGCCGAACAGCACGCAGGTTCCGCGGTCGTTCCAGTCGAGGATGCGCGAGAACACCTCGGCGCCGACCACGAGCGCCCGGCGATGCGTGCCGGCGCGGATGAAGTTGTCCGCAGTGGCGAGCGCGTAGACGAACCCGCTGCACACCGCCTGCAGGTCGAAGGCGGGGCAGTTCTTGATGCCGAGCTTGGCCTGCAGCAGGCATGCGGTGCTGGGAAACACGTAGTCCGGCGTGGAGGTGGCGAGCACGATCAGGTCGATGTCCTCGGCGCGCACGCCAGCGGCCGACAGGGCCGCGCGGCTCGCCTCCAGCGCGAGGTCGCTCGAGGTCTGCGACGCATCGGCGATGTGCCGCTCGACGATGCCGGTGCGCTCGCGGATCCAGGCGTCACTCGTATCGAGGCGCGCGGCGAATTCGTCGTTCGTGACCACGCGCGGCGGGAGGTATCCCCCGGTGCCGACGATGCGCGAGAAGATCATCGCGGCTGCCCGGCGACGGCGGTGGCGACCGGAAGCTCGGCCATGCGGCGCGCGATGCGCGCGATCACCTCGTTGCGCACTTCCTCCGCCGCCTGCTCGAGCGCCTGGCCGAACGCGAACGCGCCAGCCGAGCCGTGGCTCTTGATGACGATGCCGCGCAGCCCGAGCAGGCTGGCGCCGTTGTAGCGGCCGGGATCCATGCGCGCGCGCAGCGCCCTGAGCACGGGCAGCGCGACCAGCGCCGCCAGGCGGCGCCACCAGCCGCGCGAGAACTCCTGGCGCAGGAAGCCGACGATCATCGTCGCCACGCCTTCGGAGGCCTTGAGCACCGAATTGCCGACGAAGCCGTCGCATACCACCACGTCGGTCGTGCCCTTGAAGATGTCGTCGCCCTCCACGTTGCCGTGGAAGTTGAGCCCGCTTCCGCGCAGCAGGTCCGCAGCCTGCTTCACGGTGTCGTTGCCCTTGATGTCCTCGATGCCGATGTTGAGCAGGCCCACCGAGGGCCGCTCGCGGTGCTCTACCGCCGCCACCAGCATGGCGCCCATGACGCCGAACTGCATCAGCTGCTCGGGCGTGCAGTCGACGTTCGCGCCCAGGTCGAGGACGTAGGTCCATCCTCCGCGCATGTTGGGCAGGACCGTGGCAATGGCAGGGCGGTCGATGCCGGGCAGCGTCTTCAGCACGAAGCGCGAGATCGCCATCAGCGCGCCCGTATTGCCGGCGCTCACGCAGGCGTGGGCGATGCCGGCCTTCACGAGATTGATGGCCACGCGCATCGACGAATCCTTCTTGAGGCGCAGGGCCTGCGCCGGCGGCTCGTCCATGCCCACGACTTCGGTCGCCGGGCGGATCTGCAGGCGTGGTCCCGTGCTCGCGCGCGCAGCACGCAGGGCGCCCTCCAGCGCCTCGCGCTGCCCGACGAGGATCATGACCGTCTCCGGACGCCTGCGCTGGAACGCCAGCACGGCCGGCACCGTGACCTGCGGACCGTGGTCGCCTCCCATGCAGTCGACGGCGATGACGATCTCCGTCGAAGCCGCGGCATGCGCGTCGCTCACCCGCAACTCGAGTGCCGGGTGCTGTTACTCGTCGCGGGCTTTGGCGACCTTCTTGCCGCGGTAATAGCCGCTCGGGCTCACGTGATGGCGCAAATGCACCTCGCCCGTGGTCGGTTCCACCGCCAGCGGCGGCTTGCCCAGATGATCATGCGCACGGTGCATGCCGCGCCGCGAAGGGGACTTCTTGTTCTGCTGCACTGCCATGGTCAAGCTCCTCTCAATGTCGATGCCGGCCGCGCAGCATGCCGCGCAGGCCCGAAAATGGCGATTGTCGCGCACCCGGCGAGCGCGCCCCATCCGCCGGGCAGTCCTCGTGCCGCGGCGCGTACGGCAGCGCCAGCAGCAATTCGTCCTCGACGAGATCGCGGACCGCCATCTCCTTCGAGGCCACGATGCCGTCCGGCCCTTCGGCCGTGAGCGGCATCGCGTCGATCTCCGCCTGCGACCGCGCCAGCCACAGTTGCACGTCTTCCTCCACCGTCACGCTCACGGGCTCCAGGCAGCGGCGGCAGGCGAGCCGCAGCGCTGCGCGGATGCGCATGTCCAGCCCGTGCCGGCCGTGCACGTCGCGCGAGCCGCGCAGATCGTACTCGACCGAACCCTGCGAGTCGTACAACATGCCGCGCAGGCGGGGAAACACCTCCGCGGGCCAAGTGCCGTGCACGCTGGCACCGGCCGCCGCGAACTCGAAGCCGTCGATGACTAGAAACCGCGTCGGCGGCTGCGGCATGAGGGGGCGGATGATATCATCGCCGAAAAAGCCGTGTCAAAACAAAGTCATGCCTGAACCTCGGCGCCTCGTCCTCGCTTCGACTTCCCGCTACCGGCGGGAGTTGCTCGCGCGCCTGAAAATTCCCTTCGAATGCGTCGATCCGGGCGTCGCGGAGGACGTGCTGCCGGATGAAGCGCCAGCGCAGACGGCGCGCCGCCTCGCCCTTGGCAAGGCGAGCGCGGTCGCACGGCGATTCGCCGACGCCCTGGTCATCGGCGCCGATCAGGTGGCGCATTGCGCCGAGCTGCGTCTGGACAAGCCCGGCAGCCATGAGCGCGCCGTGCAGCAGCTGACGGCCGTCAGCGGCCGGATCGTGTCCTTCGAGACGGCGGTTGCCTTGCTCGACGCGCGCACCGGCGACGCGCAGGCACGCGTGGTCGGCACGCGGGTGCACTTTCGCCGCCTCGCGCCCGCCGCCATCGAGGCTTACCTGCTGCGCGACCGCCCCTACGACTGCGCCGGCAGCGCCAAGGCGGAGAGCCTTGGCATCGCGCTCGTCGAGCGTATCGACAGCGACGACCCGACGGCGCTCATCGGCCTGCCGCTCATCGCCCTGAGCGAGATGCTGGACGCGGCTGGCGCGCCGGTGCTCGCCGCGTGAGCAGCGCCGCGCTCTACCTGATTCCGACAGGCCTGGGCGGCGCGCCCGACGAGGTCCTGCCCCCGAGTACCGTGCAGGCGGTGCGCGCGCTGCGCGATTTCGCGGTGGAGAACGCCAAGAGTGCGCGCGCGTTTCTCGCGGCGGTACGCATGCCCTGCGCCATGCGCGAGCTGCGCATCTCCGAGATCGGCGAGGACGCGGACGCCCTGCTTGCGCCATTGCGGGCCGGGCGAGCGCTGGGCGTGCTGACCGAGGCGGGATGCCCGGGGATCGCCGACCCGGGACAGGCGCTGGCCGCCGCCGCCCAGGCCGCGGGCTTTCGCGTCGTGCCGCTCGTCGGCCCGTCCTCCCTGTTGCTGGCACTCATGGCCTCCGGGCTCGAAGGCCAGCGCTTCGCGTTCTGCGGCTACCTGCCGCGCGAGCGCGAGCCGCGCGCCGAGCGCATTCGGGCGCTCGAGCGCCGCTCGCGCGAGGCGCGCGAGACGCAGATCTTCATCGAAACGCCCTACCGCAGCGACGCGCTGCTCGCCGCGCTGCTCACGGCCTGCGCCGATGACACGCGGCTGTGCGTCGCGGTGGACCTGACGCTGGCGGGGGAATCGATCGCCACGCGCACCATCCGCGAGTGGCGCCGCGCGTCGCCAACGCTCGGCCGCCGTCCCGCGGTGTTCCTGCTGCTCGCCTAGCGCGGCTGCAGCGCGGCGCGCTGCGCCAGTTCCAGGACCGCGCTCGCCGCGCCGGCGCCGAAGCGCCGCGCGAACTTCTCCGCCAGGTTCTCCTTCTGCGTGAAGTCGACGATGTTCTCGGCCTTGACCACGTCGCGCGCGACGGACTCGACGCTGCCGTAGGCGTCGGCCAGGCCGAGCTCCAGGCTCTGCTGTCCGGTCCACACCAGCCCGGAGAAGATCTCCGGCGTCTCCTTCAGCCGCTTGCCCCGACCCTCGCGCACCACGTCGATGAACTGGCGGTGCACGTCCTCCAGCAGCGCCTGCGCATGGCGCTTCTGCGTCTCGTCGACCGGCAGGAACGGGTCGAGAAAGCCCTTGTTCTGCCCGGCGGTCAGCAGCCGCCGCTCGACGCCGAGCTTGTCCATCAGCCCGGTCACGCCGAAGCTGTCCATGCGCACGCCGATCGAGCCCACGATGCTCGACTTGCCGACGTAGATCTTGTCCGCGCCGACCGCGACGTAGTAGCCGCCCGAGGCGCAGACATCCTCGACCACGGCGTACAGCGGCACCTTCGGATACTTCTTGCGCAGGCGCCGCATCTCGTCGTAGATGTTGTTCGACTGCACCGGGCTGCCGCCGGGGCTGTTGATGCGGATGACCACGCCCTGCGTGTTCTCGTCCTTGAAAGCCGCCTGCAGGGCGGCGCTCACCCGTTCCGCGCTCGCGTCGGCGCCCGGTGCGATGACGCCGCTCAGGTCGACCAGCGCCGTGTGCTTGCCGCCCGCCCCCTCGCCGCGATCGCCCCAGTCCATCGCCATGACCAGGATCACCGTCACGTAGGCGAACGTCAGCAGTTTGAAGAAGATGCCCCAGCGGCGCGCGCGCCGCTGCTCCTGGAGCGCTGCGCCGGCCAGCCGCTCGATCGCCTTGCGCTCCCACTGCTCGTCGTTGTCAGTCATCTGCGACTCCCAGGTAATAGACGCCGCCGTTCCGCTCCTCGACCTGCAGGCGTGTCAGCGGCTTGCCGCCGCACGGCCCGCCCAGGCATTGGCCGCTGGACGCGGCGAAGACGGCACCGTGGGTCGAGCATAGCAAATCGCGTCCCTCGGCATCGAAGAACAGGCCTTCCTGCCAGTCCAGTTCCGAGGCCACGTGCGAGCAGCGGTTGAGGTAGCCGACCACGCTCCCGCGGTGGCGCACGACGAACGCGGGCACGTTCTCGCCGAAGTACTCGATCTCGAAGCGCACGCCGCGACCGGCATCCTGCAGCGCGACAGACTCGCAGATCAGGCGTGCTGCGCCAGCCATCGCGCCAACTCCTCCACGTTCGCCACGCAGCCGCGCGGCGCGAGCGCGCGCAGGCTCGACTCGGCGTGGGCGCCGTAGCTGACCGCGAGCGCATCCACGCCCGCCGCGCCCGCCATCTGCAAGTCGTGCGAGGTGTCGCCGATCATCAGGGCCTGCGCGGGCTCGGTGCCGAGCTCGAGCAGCAGCTCGTGCAGCATCGCCGGATCGGGCTTGGGCACGCTCTCGTCGGCGCAGCGCGTCGACGCGAAATACGGCCGGAGCGCGCTGGCATCGAGCGCGCGCTCCAGCCCGCGCCGGCTCTTGCCGGTCGCCACCGCCAGCGCGTGCCCGCGATCGCGCAACGCGCCGAGCAGCTCGACGACGCCCGGAAACAGCCGCATGCCCTCCTCCCTTGCCAGGAACTGCCGCCGATAGCAGGCGATGAACTCCATGGCGCGCTCGGCCGGCAGGTCGGGCACCGCGTGGCGCAGGGACGCGTGCAGGCCGAGGCCGATCACGTGACGCGCGCGCTCGCGGTCCGGCACCGCGAGCCCCATTTCCCGCGCGGCCTCCTGGATGCATTCGGCGATCGCGCCGGCCGAATCGATCAGCGTGCCGTCCCAGTCAAAGACGATCAGCGCGTAGCGCAAATTCCTTCTCCACGAATGCGCGCATGTCCGCGGGCAGCGGCGACTGCAGGCGCAACCGGGCGTGCGACAGCGGATGCGCAAACGCCAATCGGCGCGCATGCAGCTGCAGGCGCACCGCGCCCTCGTGCGCCAGGGCGCGGTTGAGCGCGAAGTCGCCGTACTTGGTGTCGCCGACGACGGGGTGGTCCGCGTGCGCCAGGTGCACGCGGATCTGGTGGGTCCGGCCGGTCTCCAGCCGCAGCTCGAGCAGGCTGCAGCGCTCCGCGAGCGCGAGCGGCTTGACGTGCGTCAGCGCTTCCTGGCCTTCCTGGTGCACGGCCACGCGGCGCTCGCCGCTCGCGCTGACGTACTTGTGCAGGCGCTCCCGCAGGTCGCGCTCGCCGCCCGACCAGCGGCCGTGCACCACGGCCCAGTAGACCTTGAGGACCTTGCCTTCGCGCAACTGGCCATGCAGCGCGGTCAGCGCGCTGCGCTTCTTGGCGACGATCAGCAGCCCGGACGTGTCGCGGTCGAGGCGATGCACGAGCTCGAGCACCCTGGCGTCGGGCCGAGCCGTGCGCAGCGCTTCGATCACGCCGAAGCTCACGCCGCTGCCGCCATGCACCGCCACGCCGGAAGGCTTGTCGACGACCAGCAGCGCGTCGTCCTCATGGACGACCGGAAGCTCGGGCAGGCGAGCCGGCCGCGGGCGCGCAGCGGGGGCCGCGACGCGCACCGGCGGAATGCGCACGCGATCGCCGGAGCGCAGCCGGTAGTCGGGCTTGACGCGGGCGCTGTTCACGCGGACCTGGCCGCTGCGCAGCACGCGGTACACGTGGCTCTTGGGCACGCCCTTCAGCCGCCGCAGCAGGAAATTGTCGATGCGCTGCGCGGCGCCCTCCTCGCCAACTTCAAGCAGGGTCGCCCGAGCCTTGCTTAAGTCATTCATTTTCCGTATGATCCACGCGTTGCTTCGAGACGCGAGGCACAGGATTCTCAGGCGCGGTGAGCACGATTCCCGCGGCCGGGACCTGCAACCCGCCTCCTGTCCGGCCACAGCTGGACCTGAAGCAGTGGTTAATCTCGCTCACCGGAAGTAGCGATAGTACTTGATAGCGCGCCGCAGGTCCTTCGACCCGCCAGGGCAAATCCCACAAGGAGTGTACTGACCCCTCGTTGACACGAGCTCCTGCGCGCGCAGGAGAACAATAAGTGAAGCGCATGTTGTTTAACGCGACGCAGCAGGAGGAACTGCGCGTCGCCATCGTCGAAGGGCAAAAGCTCGTCGACCTCGACATCGAATCGGCATCCCGGGAGCAACGCAAGAGCAACATCTACAAGGGCATCATCACCCGCATCGAGCCCAGTCTCGAGGCCGCCTTCGTCGAATACGGCGAGGAGCGGCACGGGTTCCTGCCCTTCAAGGAGATCGACAAGGCCTACTTCCGGCCCGGCGTCGACGTCGGGCGGGCGCGCATCCAGGACGCCCTGTCGGAAGGACGCGACCTGATCGTCCAGGTCGAGAAGGACGAGCGCGGCACCAAGGGCGCGGCGCTCACCACCTACATCAGCCTCGCCGGCCGCTACCTCGTGCTGATGCCGAACAACCCGCGCGGCGGCGGCGTCTCGCGCCGCGTCGAGGGCGAGGACCGCAACGAGCTGCGCGACACCCTGGACCACCTGCAGGTCCCCGAAGGCATGAGCGTCATCGCCCGCACCGCCGCGATCGGCCGCTCGCTCGAGGAGCTGCAGTGGGACCTCAACTACCTGCTGCAGCTGTGGAGCGCCGTCGAGAGCGCGGCTCACACGCAGGAGAAGAAGCCGTTCCTGATCTATCTCGAGTCGAGCCTGGTGATCCGCGCGATCCGCGACTACCTGCAGCCCGACATCGGCGAGATCCTGATCGACACGCAGGAGATCTACGACCAGGCGCGCGCCTTCATGCAGACCGTGATGCCCGCGAACGTCGGCAAGGTCAAGCTGTACCGCGACGACGTGCCGCTGTTCTCGCGCTTCCAGATCGAGCATCAGATCGAGAGCGCCTACTCGCGGCAGGTGAGCCTGCCCTCGGGCGGCTCGATCGTCATCGACCACACCGAGGCGCTGGTGGCGGTGGACGTCAACTCGGCGCGCGCCACCAAGGGCGGCGACATCGAGGAGACCGCGACGCGCACCAATCTGGAAGCCGCCGACGAGGTGGCGCGCCAGCTGCGCTTGCGCGACCTGGGCGGCCTGATCGTGGTCGACTTCATCGACATGGAGTCGCAGAAGAACCAGCGCGAGGTGGAGAACCGCTTCCGCGAGGCGCTGCGCTACGACCGCGCGCGCGTGCAGATCGGCAAGATCTCGCGCTTCGGGCTGCTCGAGCTCTCGCGCCAGCGCCTGCAGGCCTCGCTCGAGGAAACCGCGCACATCAACTGCCCGCGCTGCAGCGGCACGGGCTTCATCCGCGGCACGGAATCGACCGCGCTGCACGTGCTGCGCATCGTGCAGGAAGAGGCGATGAAGGAGAACACGGGCGCCGTGCACGTGCAGGTGCCGGTGGACGCCGCGAGCTTCCTGCTGAACGAGAAGCGCTCCGAGATCCAGAAGCTCGAGGCGCGGCTCAAGGTCAACATCCTGCTGATCCCCAATCCGCACCTGGAGACACCGCACTACAAGGTGCAGCGCCTGCGCCACGACGAGCTGAACGCCATGGAGCACGTGCCGGCGAGCTACGAGATGGTCGAGCAACCCGAGGAGCCGAAGGCGGCCGAAGCGGCTGCCGCCGAGAAGCGCGAGCGGCAGGAGGCGGTCGTCAAGGCGATCGTTCCCGAGCAACCGGCGCCCGTGGTTCCCGAAGTGCAGCCGGCGCCGCCCGTGCCGCACATCCCCGCGCCCGCTGCGCCGGTCACGCAGCCTGGCGGCATCCTCGGCAAACTGTTCGGCTGGCTCATCACCGGCAAGCCGCAGGCCCAGGGCCTGCCGGCAGCCGTCCCCGCGCCGACGCAACCGCCGCGCGACACGGCGCGTGAGCATCGGCATCGCGAGCGCCGGCCGGAGCACCGGCAAGGCGGCGAGCGCGGAGAGCAGCGCCGCGAGGGCCGGCGCGACGAGCATCGGGGCGAGCAGCGCCGCGACGGCCGGCGCGAGGGCCGGCGCGACGAGCAACGCGACCAGCGCCGCGGCCCGCGTCACGAACCGCAAGGCGGCCAGCCGCGCGAGGGCCAGCGGCATGGCGGCGAACGCCGCCCGGACGGGCGGCCCCAAGGGCAACAGCAGCGGCAGCCGCAAGCGCCTCGTCCCCCACAGCAGGGACAGCCGGGACAACCCGGCGTGGAGCGACAGCTGGGACAACCTGGTGCGGAGCGCCCGGGTGACGAACAGCGTCGCGGCGGACGCCGTGGCCGGCGTGATCGCGGCCGGGAGCGCCGTCCCGAGCAGGGCCACGAGCAGGCTGGAATCTCCGCCTATGTCGCGGACAGCCCGGATGCCCAGGCCCTGCGCCAGGCCGAGCTGGAGATGCACCGCGCGCAGATGCGTGCGGAAGCGGAACAGCAGGCTCAGGCTCAAGAACCGGTGCGGGAGGTCGCGCCGCCGGCGGAGGTCCGCGAGGTCGAGGCCGCGCCGACGTTCGCCGTGACGCCTGCCCCTGCGCCCGCGCCCGTGGTGACGCTGACCGATGCGCGCAGCGAGCTGGAGAGCGCCGGGCTGCAGATGGTGGAGACGCGCGCCGAGCGCGCGAGCGCGCCCGAGCCGGAGGCCGGAGTCCAGCCCCTTGGCCGGCCGCGCCGCGAGCGGCCGCGGCCGAGCGCCGAGGACGAAGCGCTGGTACAGGTCGAGACGAAGCACTAGCCCGCGCGCTGCCGGCAGCGCCGCCGCGGAAATGCCCGCGGCGGCTCACTCCGAGGCGAGCTCGACGCCGAAGACGCGTTTCTTCAGCTCGGCGAGGCGGTCGCGCAGCTCGGCCGCCTTCTCGAACTCGAGGTTGCGCGCGCAGCCGACCATCTCCTTCTCCAGGCGGCGCAGCTCGCGCGCGAGCTGCTTCTCGCTCATCGCCTCATAGCTCGCCTCCTGCTGGGCGGCCTTCAGCCCGGCCGCAGCCCGGGAGGCGTCGTACACGCCGTCGATGAGGTCCTTGATGCGCTTGGTCACGCCGACCGGGGTGATCTCGTGATGCACGTTGTAGGCGAGCTGCTTGTTGCGCCGCCGCTCGGTCTCGGCGATGGCGCGCTTCATGGAATCGGTCACGATGTCGCCGTACAGGATCGCGCAGCCGTTCAGGTGCCGCGCGGCTCGGCCGATCGTCTGGATGAGCGAGCGCTCAGAGCGCAGGAAGCCTTCCTTGTCGGCATCGAGGATCGCCACCAGCGACACTTCGGGCAGGTCGAGGCCTTCGCGCAGCAGGTTGATGCCCACCAGCACGTCGAACTCCCCCAGGCGCAGGTCGCGGATGATCTCCACGCGCTCGACCGTGTCCACCTCGGAATGCAGGTAGCGCACCTTCACGCCGTGCTCCGACAGGTAATCGGTGAGTTCCTCGGCCATGCGCTTGGTGAGCGTGGTGACGAGCACGCGCTCGCTCTTCTGCGCGCGCGCGCGGATCTCCGACAGAAGGTCGTCCACTTGCGTCGAGGCCGGCCGCACCTCGAGCGCGGGGTCCACCAGCCCCGTCGGCCGCACGACCTGCTCCACGACCAGCGCGGACTTGCGCGCCTCGTAGTCGGCGGGCGTCGCCGAGACGAAGATCGTCTGTCGCACGACCGCCTCGAATTCGTCGAAGCGCAGCGGCCGGTTGTCGAGCGCCGACGGCAGCCGGAAGCCGTATTCGACCAGGTTCTCCTTGCGCGAGCGGTCCCCCTTGTACATCCCGCCCAGCTGGCCGATGGTGACGTGGCTCTCGTCGATGAACATGAGCGCGTCCTGCGGCAGGTAGTCGATCAGCGTGGGTGGCGGCTCGCCCGGCTTGCGGCCCGAGAGATGGCGCGAGTAGTTCTCGATGCCCTTGCAGAAGCCCAGCTCGGCGAGCATCTCCAGGTCGAAGCGCGTGCGCTGCTCGATGCGCTGCGCTTCCACCAGCCGCCCCGCCTGATGGAAGAATTCGATCCTCTCGCGCAGCTCGGCCTTGATGGCCTCGATGGCGCGCAGCGTCGTTTCGCGCGGCGTCACGTAGTGGCTGGACGGGTACACGGTGAAGCGCGCCAGTGCGTGCAGCACGCGGCCGGTGAGCGGGTCGAACAGCTGCAGCTGGTCGATCTGGTCCTCGCCGAGCGAGAGGCGCACCGCGTGCTCGGCATGCTCCGCCGGAAAGACGTCGATCACGTCGCCGCGCACGCGGAACGTCCCGCGGCGGAAGTCGAGCTCGCTTCTCTCGTACTGCATCGCCACCAGGCGGGCGATCACGTCGCGCTGCGTCGCCTTCTCGCCCTGGCGCAGGTGCAGGATCATGCCGTGGTACTCGGACGGGTCGCCGATGCCGTAGATCGCCGACACCGTGGCCACGATCACCACGTCGCGGCGCTCCATCAGCGACTTGGTCGCCGACAGGCGCATCTGCTCGATGTGCTCGTTGATCGAGGAGTCTTTCTCGATGTACAGATCCCGCGCCGGCACGTAGGCCTCGGGCTGGTAGTAGTCGTAGTAGGAGACGAAGTACTCGACCGCGTTCTCGGGAAAGAACTCGCGGAACTCGGCGTACAGCTGCGCCGCCAGCGTCTTGTTGGGCGCCAGCACCAGTGCCGGCCGGCCGAGCCGCGCGATCACGTGCGCCATCGTGTAGGTCTTGCCCGAGCCCGTCACGCCGAGCAGCGTCTGGAACGCCAGGCCGTCGCGCACGCCCTCGGTGAGCGCCTCGATGGCCTCCGGCTGGTCGCCGGCGGGCGCAAACGGCTGGTGCAGCCGGAACGGGCTGTTGGGAAAAGTCGCCGCCACGAGTAGAATTTCGCCCGTCGAAACAGAAAATGCTAGCACGATGAACGCGCCGCACGCCCCCTCCCTGCTCGCCTCGGTTCCCATGGCGCCGCGCGACCCCATCCTCGGCGTCACCGAGCTGTTCGTCGCCGACCAGAACCCGCGCAAGGTCAATCTCGGGGTCGGCGTGTACTACGACGACAACGGCAAGGTGCCGCTGCTCGAGTGCGTGCGGCGCGCCGAGCAGCAGCGTGTGCAATCGGGCGCGCCCAAGTCCTACCTGCCGATCGACGGGCTGCAGGCCTACGACCGCGCGGTGCAGGCGCTGGTCTTCGGCCCGGACGCGGCCGTGCTCAAGGACCAGCGCGTCGTCACCGTGCAGGCCCTCGGCGGCACCGGCGGCCTCAAGATCGGCGCGGACTTCCTCCGGCAGCTCTCACCGAAGGCGGAGGTGTGGATCAGCGATCCCAGCTGGGAGAACCACAGGGCCTTGTTCGAGGCGGCCGGCTTCCGCGTACAGGCCTACCCGTACTACGACGCGTCGACGCGCGGACTGAAGTTCAAGGAGATGCTCGCTGCGCTTGAGGGCATGCCCGCGGGATCCATCGTCGTGCTGCACTCCTGCTGCCACAACCCTACGGGCGTGGACCCCGGCCGGGAGCAGTGGCAGCAGGTGCTGGCGGTCGTGCAGGCGCGCGGCCTGGTGCCGTTCCTCGACCTCGCCTACCAGGGCTTCGCCGAAGGCATCGACGCCGATGCCTATGCGCCGCGCCTGTTCGCCGGCACGATGACACCCATCTTCCTGTCGAGCTCGTTTTCCAAGTCGCTGTCCCTGTACGGCGAGCGCGTGGGCGCGTTCAGCCTGGTGGCGGGTAGCGCGGACGAGGCGGCGCGCGCGCTCTCGCAGGTGAAGCACGTCGTGCGCACCAACTATTCCAATCCGCCGACGCACGGCGGCGACATCGTCGCGCGCGTGCTGGGCACTCCCGAGCTGCGCGCGCTGTGGGAACAGGAGCTCGGCGGCATGCGCGAGCGCATCAAGGCGATGCGCAAGGCGCTCGCCGAAGGCGTGCAGAAGCGTTCCGGGAAGGATTTCTCGTTCGTGCTGCAGCAGCGCGGCCTGTTCTCCTACACGGGACTGACCAAGGAGCAGGTGCAGCGGCTGCGCGAGGAGTATTCGATCTACGCGATCGACACCGGGCGCGTGTGCGTTGCCGCGCTCAACTCCGGCAACATCGACTACGTCGCCGCGGCGATCGCCGGGGTCCTGCGCCCGTAGAGTTCGTCGCGGGCGGCGCGCCTCATCCGCCCAGCAGCACGCACAGCACGGCGAGCACGACGCCGACCGTGGCGAGCAGCGCACCCGAGCCGAACGCAGGAGCGCCCGACCAGCGGCCGAGCCTCCAGCCGAGGGCGAATAGCATGACGACGGCAATCGCGTGCGAAGCGCGCAGCGCGAACCACGGCTCGTCCATCACCAGGAAGGGCACGACGAGCGGAAACGTCGAGCCGAAGACCAGCACGCAGATGAGTCCGGCGGAAGCGAACTCCTGCCGCGACCAGTACGCGGGCCTCGACTTCGCATAGCCCTGCACCGCGCCACGGATGAAGCCGTAGGACTCGGCCGTCATCGCTTGCGCGACGAGCGGCGGTATCTCGGCCGCGACGCGCGCGCGAAAGGCGTCCTCTGACGCGAGCTCGCGCAATTCCAGGACCATGCGGTGCACGCGCTGGCGCTCGAACTGCAGCTGCAGCAGGTAGATCACCGCGTCGATCAGGCCCCAGGCGAGATTGCAGCCGAGCGCGGCGAGCATCAGCTCGCGCACATTCACTTCGGTGCCCAGGGTGATTTCCGCGGCCGCGGTCACCGAGATGGCCATCAGCACGCCGAAGATGACCTCGGCGCCGCGCTCGAAAGGCGACAACGCGGCTGCGACAGCGCTCTCGGAGGGATGCCTCATGTGCTGGCGGCCGCAGTATAGGGCACTCGCGCGTACAATGGCGCGCGACTATGCGGCGAATCCTGCAGGAGCTGCGCAAGACGCCGAT
>JAOUIL010000155.1 GCA_029883975.1 Betaproteobacteria bacterium | reverse complement strand
GCGACCACGTGTCGAGCTTCGTCACCGGCATGGCGACCGATCCCTCGGTGTTCGGCAAGTACGCCGGCAACCTCGTGCGCTACTACGAGCACATGAGGAAGGAGGACGTCTACGGCGTGTACGCCGTGATCCCGCCGCAGGCGGCGCGCAACCCCGAGTTCTACGTCAAGCAGAACCTGCCGATCCCGACGCTGCGCGTGGTGCGGGAGGACGACGACGGCGTGGTGATCTCGGGCATGAAGATGCTCGCCACCGGCGCGGTATTCGCCAACGAGATCTGGATCGGCAACCTGATCCCGCTCGCGCCGAACCAGCTGCCCGAATCCATCACCTGCGCGATCCCCGTCAACGCGCCGGGCGTGACGCTATGGTCGAGGAAGCCCTTCGAGCTGCACGCGCCCAACGAGTTCGACAATCCGCTCGCCTGGCGCTTCGACGAGACCGACTCGATGGTGATGTGCGAGGAGGTTAAAGTCCCTTGGGCGCGCGTGTTCGTGCACATGGACGCGGTGCTGGCGCGCGACATCTACATCAAGACGCCGGCGCATTGCTACGGCAACCACCAGTCAAACGTGCGCTTCCACTCGAAGATGCAGCTGATCTGCGGCCTGGCGAGCCGGATCGCGCAGGCCTCGGGCGCGAACGAGGTCCCGGCGGTGCGCGAGGTGCTCGGGCGACTGTGCGCGCAGGAAGCCGCGCTCGGCGGCATGATCGCCGGGCAGATCCAGGACGCCGAGGACTGGCCGGCGGGCTGGAAGACCTATAACCGGCGCTACATGTATGCCGCGCTCAACTGGTGCACGGAGAGCCACTCGCAGATCATCGAGACGCTGCGCGAGCTGTGCGGCGGCGGCATCTTCCAGATGCCCGCCGACGTCAGCGTGATGCACGACGCGAAGCTGAAGGCGCAGTTCGAGACCTACTGGCAGACGCCGCAGATGCCGGCGCTCGAGCGCATGAAGCTCTACAAGCTCGCCTGGGACCTGATCGGCTCGGAGTTCGCCGGCCGTCACCTGCAATACGAGAAGTTCTACGCCGGCGCCTCGTTCATCATCCGCAACCACAACTTCCGCGAGGCGCCCTGGGACGGCTACCACAAGGTGGTGGAAGACCTCATGGCGGGCTACGGCGTGCCCGAGGCCACGTAATTGGGCAATTGGGGACAGTCCCTATTTTTCTCATTTGCAAATGAGAAAAATAGAAAAATAGGGACTGCCCCCCTTTACTCCGCTACGGACAGCCCCTTGATCCCGTGCCGGGCAATCAGCTGCGCCACCAGGCCCGAGGCCTTCGCGTCCTGCGCGAACTCGCGCAGGTAGGCCGCGCCCTCGGGTCGGCCCTTGGGCGTGCCGATGGCCTGCTGCACGGCGGTGAAGTTTCCCTCGAGGATGCGTGAGCCGGGCAGCTTGGACGCGTCCTCCAGCAGCTTCGGCTTGAGACCGGCGAGCACCTCCAGCTTCTCTTCGACGAAGCGCTGGTAGGAGCCTGCAATGCTGTCGCCGACCACCAGCGTGGCGTGCTTGATGTTGCGCTCGAGCCAGAGGTGGTAGGCGCTGCGCGCGGCCACCGCGATGCGCACTCCCTGGTGATCGACCTCGGCGATGGACTTGATGGGCGAGCCGGCGGGTACGAGGTAGCAGGCCTCGATCTCGACGTAGGGCTCGGTGAAATCGATCTCGGCCGCGCGCTGCGGCTCGGCGCCGATGAAGGCGACGTCCCATTCGCCCTTCTTCGCGCCGTCGGCCACGTCGCCGACCTTCTCGTACTGGCGCAGCTCGGCGGCAACACCCAGGCGCCGCGCGAGCTCCTGCGCGAGGTCCGGGACGATGCCGCGGATGCTGCCGTCCGCGTTACGCTGCACCAGCAGGAAGTTGCCGAGGTTGACGCCGACGCGCAGCTTGCCGGTGGGGGTGAGTTCTTTCATGGGTCAGTAGCGTACCAGCACCCGGTACTTCAGGGTGGCGCTGCCCTCGGCCGGCACGCGGACGTTCCACTCTGCGGTACCGGAGGCGACCTTGCGGTGCTTCTGGGTCTCCTCGAGCATCGTCCAGTCGCCCGGTACCGGCTCGCGCACCACGACGCTCACCGCCTCCGTCTTGGCGTTGCGCAGCACGATCTCGTAGGCGCTCTCGTGCACGTAGCTCGCGCGGTTGGTGGGCTCGCGGCGCCGGAAGTCGGTCTGCTTCTTGTCTGCCGTGACGTCGAACGCCTCGCCGAGCTTCAGGCGCACGCGCTCGTTCTTCGGCGTGTGGTCGATGCGATCCTCGCCCACGAACTGGGCGTTGCCGGCGCTGTCCTTCTTGTAGACGCGCACCACGCCCTTGGGCATCGGCAAGCCGAGGCGCGCCGACTCGCGGTTCTCGAACTGCACGAATACGCCGACCTTCATCTTCTGCCCGAGGTGGCCCACGCTCGAGCGGTAGTAGTAGTCGTTGCCCTGCAGCACGAGCTCCTTCGCCACCGGCACTCCGGTGCCGGAGAGGAGGGCCACCTGCTTGGTCTGGTTGTCGCGGATCGTGGTCGGCCGCTGCAAGGTGTAGAGGTGGTACTCGAACAGGGACTCCTGCGCCATCTGCGCCGCGGGTGCCGCGGCGACCTCGCGCACGGCGCCAGCCTTGGCCGCGTAGCGCAGCTCGTCGCGCACGCGGTTGACATCGCCGGCGACCAGCTGCAGGCGCGCTTCGGGGTAAGTGGTGCCGCTGTGGTTGGTGAGCGTCACCCAGCCGTTGAGATCCAGGGCGTCGTCCTTCGCGTTCAGCTCGGCGACGTAGTCCGCCTTCCACGACAGGCCTGCCGAGAGGTACGAGAGCTCCACGGTCTGGGCCCCGGCGCGGGCGCTGTGCAGCTCGCTCACCAGCGTCGGCCGGTCGCGCAGATTGGCCGGCACGCTGTCATAGACGATGCGTCCCGGAAGCCCGGTCTCGATGCGGTCGCCCATCTTCAGCACCACGCCGCCGCTCGCGGCGAGCACGGTGGCGGTCTCGACCGACTCCTCGCCGGTCTGCGGGTGCTTCCTGACGATGCGCACCTCGCGCCCGACGTACTTCTCCAGCAGCTTCGCGGGCGTGAGCAGGTCGAAGTCGAAATTCTGTTCCAGCAGGCTCAGCGACCCGGCGTGCGACAGGCTCCTGAGCAGCGCGGTTTCCGGGCGCATCCGCGCACTCACTTCACGCAGCGCGAGGCGGTTCAGGCCGCGCTCGAGGGTCACTTGCCGCACGTCCTTCACCAGCGCGAGGTCCTCGTTGTAGATGGTGACCGCGACCGACTGCTGGTCGGCGAGCGTGCTCGGCTTCTCCGTCACGGCGGCCTGGGCGGAGAGGGCGCAGAAGGCGGCCGCGACGGCCGCATGCAGGGGGGAATATTTCACGGCGGTTCCTTTCGTGAGGGTCGACCCGCCTATTAACGCAGGTGCGCGAGAAACGGGTTAGCGGGGCGCGTCCTTTTCGAGCGCCTCGATCACCGCTTTGGCCGTCGCCGGGTCCTGGCCGGATACGTCGCGGTAGGCACGGATGGCGTCTTCCTTGCGGCCGCCCTTCAGCAGCGCAAGGAGGTCCGTCCTGAGCTGCGGCGCCAGCGATTTCGCCAGGCGATCCGCCTTCTC
>JAOUIL010000154.1 GCA_029883975.1 Betaproteobacteria bacterium | reverse complement strand
TCGTGCCCACGTTCACGTCCGGCTTGGTACGCTCGAATTTGCCTTTTGCCATTGCGGACTGCCTCTTGTCTCGTTCCGTTTACCTGGTGCCCATGACGCGGATTGAACGCGTGACCTCTCCCTTACCAAGGGAGTGCTCTACCACTGAGCTACATGGGCTGAAATCTCCGTGCTCACTGGAGCGGGTGAAGGGAATCGAACCCTCGTCATAAGCTTGGAAGGCTTCTGCTCTGCCATTGAGCTACACCCGCGCCTATTCACCTCACCCACGCACTCGCCACACCTGCCAGAACCTCTTGCCGCCCCGCCGCCGGCCTGCCCGGAAGCTGGTGGAGGGGGTTGGATTCGAACCAACGTAGGCGCAAGGCCAACAGATTTACAGTCTGCCCCCTTTAGCCGCTCGGGCACCCCTCCGGCGAAACCCGAAATTATGTTAGGAATCCTTTGCTTAGTCAAGGATTCGCGGTGGTTTTCAAGCTGCGTGCGCCCCGCGCACGCCCGCGCACGCCCTTCGGCTGCTGGCCCCGAGCCATTCCCATCAACAGCTTACGTGCCGTAACGGGTCGGAGCAGCCAGCGCGCGCAGCGCTGCCAGAGCGCTGTAGCAGGCAAGCCACGCGGTCTTGGGATTGTCGGGTGACGGGACGTTCTCCAGCACGATCGAGAATCGCCCCGTCACCCCGGTGACGCAGATCGTATGCGTATTGCGGGTGAGCGCCGGGTCGGCCACGACCTCGAGTTGCGTCCGATCGAATCCGATCCCCGCGAGCGACAGCACCGCCGCGATGTTCACGTTCTGAGGAAAGTGCGGCACGCCCTCGCGCGCGGATCCCTTGAACAGCGTTCGCGCTTCGCCGAGCCGCTCCAGGTCGACGCCCAGGGCCTCGACGTAAGGGATGCCCTTCCACGCCCGCGGTGGCTTGGCCACCCGGATCGAGACTTCCTCCACCCCGGCAACGCAGGCCGCCTTCAGCGCGTCCAGGCCGCCTATGCCTCCCGAAGGCACGCAAAGCAACGCCCCGCTGCGGCGTGCGGCTTGCTCGGCGGATTCACGCAGCGAGTCCTCGGCCAGCGCCCCCGCCGATAGAACGACGACGCCTGCGCCCGCGTCCAGGAGCGCAACCAGGTGCTCCCGCACCGCATCATGGGAAGCGGCCTCGACGACAATCTGGGGCCGCAGCGCGAGCAGGGCAGACCGTCCGACGACGTACGGCACGGAATGCGCGCCCGCCAATGCCTTGCCGGAAGACGCTGGCGAGCGCCCCGCGATGCCGACGATCTCGATGCCCTCGAGCGCGCCGCGCGCGACGTGCTCCAATACCAGTCGCGCGATCGTGCCGGCACCAAGAAGGGCGATGCGCATGGGGTTGGCCTCCGTCCCCCCGCCCGGCACACGGCTCTTGGGGGCCGGCGGGGTGTGGCAGTATTATTGTCCAAAAGGGGAATAGCGCGTGCGAATCTCGATTCTCGAAGACGATCCGGACCAGCTGGCGCTGCTCAGGCGCTGGCTCACCGAAGACGGGCACGACGTGCACGGCTACCAGTCCGGGCGTGATGCGATGAAGTTCGCGGGCAGGGAAAGCTTCGATCTCTTCATCCTCGACTGGCAGGTGCCCGACGTTTCCGGCGCCGACGTGCTCATGTGGCTGCGCACCAACGTGTCCATGCAGGTGCCGGTGCTGTTCGTGACGGTGCGCGATTCGGAGCAGGACATCGTGTTCGCGCTGGAGAGCGGCGCGGATGACTACATGGTCAAGCCCGCGCGACGCCAGGAGCTGCTGGCCCGCGTGCACGCGCTGCTGCGGCGCGCGTATCCGCGCGAGGAGGAAAAGCTGATGAGCTTTCCTCCCTACGAGATCGACCTGACGCGCGGCGAGGTCCGCCGCGGCGGCGACGCGATCGAGCTGACGCCGAAAGAGTTCGAATTGACGGTCGTGTTGTTCCGCAATGTCGGCCGGCTGCTGTCGCGCGGGCACCTGCAGGAGGCCGTGTGGGGCCGGAGCGGCGACCTGGTGACGCGCACCGTCGATACGCACGTCAGCCAGGTACGCAAGAAGCTTGATCTGCGCGCAGAGACCGGCTACCGCGTCGTGCCGATCTACAACTACGGGTATCGGCTCGAGCAGATCGGCGAGAGCGCCTCGAGCGCCGCTTAGCCAGCCAGCTCCGCGCGCTGCTGGGCGCGCCCTGATATCCCGCAACGCACTTTCACGAGCAGGCCACTGCGCCATGAAAGCTTTCGCCTCTCAAGCCGATCTCAAGCCGAAGAAGATCACTTTCCAGAGGCTTTCGAAGAACGCATATGCGTTCACCGCGGAGGGCGACCCGAACACGGGCATCGTGGTCGGCGACGACGGCGTCATGGTGATCGACACGCAGGCGACGCCGCTCATGGCCCGCGAGGTCATCCGCCGGGTGCGCCGCGTGACCTCCAAGCCGATCCGCTACGTCGTGCTGACGCATTACCACGCCGTGCGCGTGCTCGGCGCAGCGGCATACAAGGCAGAGCAGATCATCGCCAGCCGCGGGACGCTCGGTCTGATCCGCGAGCGCGGCCGTCAGGACATGGCGAGCGAGATCGGGCGCTTTCCGCGCCTGTTCCGCGGCGCCGAGTCGATTCCCGGGCTGACCTGGCCGACGCTCGTCTTCGATCGCGAGCTGACCGTGATGATGGGCAATCTCGAGGTGCGCATCCTTCACCTCGGGCCGGGACATACGGGCGGCGACGCCGTGGTGTGGCTGCCCTCGCAGAGGGTGCTCTTCTCGGGCGATCTCGTGGAATACAACGCCGGCATCTACACCGGCGATGCGCACCTCGAGGAGTGGCCCGCGACGCTCGGCAGGCTCAGCGCCCTGCGGCCATGGGCCCTGGTGCCGGGCCGCGGGCCCGCGCTCACGACTCCCGCCGAGTGCAGGAAGGCGATCCGCTTTACACGGGATTTCGTTCGCGGACTGTACGCCTCGGCCAGGCGCGGCGTACTCGCCCGGCGTTCACTGAAGGAGGTGTACGCCGCGACCAAGAAGAAGATGGACCCGGTGTACGGACGGTTTCCGATCTACGAGCATTGCATGCCCTTCGACGTGTCCAGGGCATACGACGAGGCGCGCGGCCTGAAACACCCGCGCATCTGGACAGCAAAGCGGGACGTGGAGATGTGGAAATCGATCGCGTGAGTGCGATCGCGCTGCGCTAGGCGCAGCCCCGCCGCGGAGGAGGAGGGAGGAGGAAACCGCGGCGGGGCCTGCCTAACCGGATGTCAGCTATGACGCAGACGTGCGTCCGTGCAGTCCGCGGCCGTGTGGCGGACCTGGCCGGCCAAGCCGGCAAGGCGCGCCCAGACGGTGGCGAAGAAGCCGGCCACCGCTTCAGCGACCACACGAGAGCGTTGCGCACGCGCCTGACGCTCGATGTCCGCCCATGCCACGTAAGACAGAGGCAACTGCGTATCCACTCTCAGCTGCTTTTCGACCTGTTCGATCTCATATGCATTCATCGTTCGTTCCTTTCACTACGATTACTGCGCTGCAACAAATATACGGCTTTGCGTGTTAGTTTAGAATAGAGGCCTGTAACAAAACTCTTTTGCGGTAATTGCAAAGATATGCGTG
>JAOUIL010000153.1 GCA_029883975.1 Betaproteobacteria bacterium | reverse complement strand
GGCCACGCCCACGCCGATACGCTGTCGTTCGAGCTCTCGGCATTCGGTCAGCGGGTCATCGTAAACGGCGGGACATCGACATACACCGCGGGGGCGGTGCGCGACGCCGAGCGCGGCACCGCAGCGCACAGCACGGTGACCGTGGACGGGGTGGACTCCTCGAAAGTCTGGGCGAGCTTCCGGGTCGCCCGGCGCGCCAAGCCGTTCGATCTCCAACTCGCGCAGAACACCGACGAAATCCGAGTCCAGTGCGCGCACGACGGGTATCGTCGGCTGCCGGGCAAGCCCGTACACCGGCGATCCTGGCGGCTTACGGAGCGGGCTTTGCGCGTGGAAGATCGAATCGAGGGTCGCTGCCGCTCCGCCGTCGCGCGCTTTCACCTGCACCCCGACGTTGCACCGAGCATCGACGCGACGGCGACCTCCGGGCAGTTGTGCCTGCCCAACGGACGGGCGCTGCGCTGGCGCGCGAGCGGAACGGTCCGCATCGAGTCGAGCCACTTCGCGCCCGAGTTCGGCCGGCGCCTGCCAGCCCGCTGCCTCGCGCTGCAGCTCCCCGGCGACGATCCGGCCTGGCTGGAGCTGGCTTGGTAGTCTTGGCCCGTCGATGCACATTCTCTTCCTCACGGACAACTTCCCGCCCGAGACCAACGCGCCCGCGACGCGTACGTTCGAGCATGCACGCCGCTGGGTGCGCGCCGGCGCCAGGGTCACCGTGATCACCACCGCGCCCAACTTTCCCGCGGGCAGGCTGTTCCCCGGCTACCGAAACCGTCTGTTCCAGCGAGAGTGGATGGACGGCGTGGAAACCATCCGGGTATGGACCCACATCACCGCGAACCAAGGAACGGCGCGCCGAACGCTGGACTACCTGAGCTTCATGGTCATGGGTTTACTGGTGGGCCTGTTTCTCCCCCGCCCCAGCGTCGTCGTGTCCACCTCGCCCCAGTTCTTCACCGCGTGCGCCGGCTACGTGCTCTCGCTGTTCAGGCGCCGGCCTTTCGTTTTCGAGCTGCGCGACCTGTGGCCGGACTCCATCATTGCGGTGGGCGCGATGCGCGACTCGGCCGCCTTGCGCGCGCTCAAGCGCCTCGAATACTTCCTCTACCGCAAGGCGACCCGCATCGTCAGCGTGACCAACTCGTTCAAGGCGGTGCTCTCGAAGAACGGCATCGCAGCAGAAAAGATCGCAGTGATCCCGAACGGCGTCGATCTCGAATCACTGGTCCCCGGCCCGAAGCCGCAGGATCTCGTGGTCAAGCATCACGTGCAGGGCAAGTTCGTCGCGGCCTACATCGGCACCATCGGCCTCGCCCACGGACTCGGCACCATTCTCGACGCCGCGGAACGCATGAGGGACGATCCGCGCGTGGTGTTCCTTCTCGTGGGGGACGGTGCCAAGCGGGACGCGCTCGAGAAGCAGGCGCGCGACAAAGGCCTGGGCAATGTCATCTTCGCCGGCGCGGTCGGCAAGAGAGAAGTCGCCCGCTACTGGCAGCTGGCTGATGCCGCGTTGGTCCTTCTGAGAGACCGGCCCGTGTTTCGTCATGTCCTGCCCTCCAAGATGTTCGAAGCGATGGCTACGGCGCGACCGATCGTGCTCGGAGTGCTGGGCGAGAGCGCCGCGCTGCTCGAGGACGCGGGTGCCGGCATCGGCGTACCTCCGGAAGATGCCTCCGCGCTCTGCCGGGCGATCTCGCGGCTGCAGGCAGATCCCGACGGAGCCGCGGCGATGGGCCGCCGGGGCCGAAATCTCGTGGAAGCGCGATTCGACCGCGAGAAGCTGGCCTCTGCGATGCTCGACGAGCTGCGCGGGGTGGCGGAGCCATGATCCTGGTCGATCTGATCGCCGCCGCGCGACCCAATTTCATGAAGATCGCGCCGCTCCACCAGGCGCTCTCGCGAGCGGACTGGTGCAGGCCGCGGCTCGTGCACACGGGCCAGCACTACGACGCGAACATGTCTGACACGTTCTTCTCGGAACTGGGATTGCCTCAGCCCGCCGTCCACCTGGGCGTCGGCAGCGGCTCGCACGCCGAGCAGACCGGCAAGGTGATGATCGCTTACGAACAGGAGTGCCTGCGCCAGCGCCCGGACTGGGTGGTGGTCGCCGGGGATGTGAACTCGACCATCGCCTGCACGCTTGCCGCAGTGAAGCTCGGGATCCCGGTTGCCCACCTCGAGGCCGGCCTGCGAAGCCGGGACCGCTCCATGCCCGAAGAGCTCAACCGCATTGCCACCGACGCGCTGGCGGATTTGCTGTGGACGCCCTCTCCCGACGCCGACGAGAACCTCTTGCGCGAGGGGATTCCGAAAGAACGGATCGACCGCGTGGGCAATATCATGATCGATGCGCTCGAAATGATGCGGCCAGCGGTCAGCGCGCGGCGCCATTGCGCGCAGCTGAAGCTTGCGCCCCGGGGGTTCGGCGTGGTGACCTTGCACCGCCCGAGCAACGTAGACGCTGCGCCCCGCCTGGGGTCCATCGTGGAGATGCTGAAGACGGTCGCGGCGAAGCTCCCGATCGTCTTTGCCGCCCACCCGCGCACGCGGCGCCGGCTGGCGGATGCAGGGCTGCTCGAGCCGCTGAGTGCGGCGCAGGGCGTCGTGCTGACCGAACCGCTCGGCTACGTGGATTTCATGAGCCTCGTCTTCGATTGCCGCTACGCCCTGACGGACTCGGGCGGCATCCAGGAGGAAACCACTTACCTGGGCATACCCTGCATCACGCTGCGGGATACGACCGAACGTCCGATAACCCTGGCACAGGGAACGAACGAACTTGCGAATCTGGAAACGGTCGATGACCTCGTCTCCAGGGTGCTGGCCAACGCCTGGAAGCCGGGCCGCGTACCTGACCTGTGGGACGGCAGGACGGCGCAGCGGGTTGCCGCTTCGCTCAGGAAGCGCGCACGATAGCAGGCGAACGCGACCCGATTGCGCTCCCGTGACCCGGATCGACCACTACCGAGCAGCGCTGCTTCCCGCGAACGGCGGCGCCCCAGCGTCGACGCTCCTCGGTGCCTTAAAGGACGGCGGCTCGGCACTCCTTGAGAACATCTGCGAGTACGGCCTGGGCGCCTGGTGGCACCACGCGCTGCAGGCAGCCAGTCTGCTGGACGAGCTCCCGCCTGACACCGCGAACGCGCTCCGAGCCGCGCGTGCTGGGGCCGCGGCCAGCTATCTCGCGCAACGCGAAGGGCTCGAGCGCGTCGATCGGCAGTTCGACGCAGCGCGTATCCCCTACGCCGTCATGAAGGGCGCGCACGTGCGCGAGTGCGTCTACCCCGACCCGTCGCTCCGCGTAAGCGGCGACGTCGATGTGCTCGTGACCCGCGCCGACCGGCACCGCGCCGCGCGCCTGCTGCACGAGGCCGGCTACACGCACCACGAAAACCGCACCACCATCAGCCACGAGGCGAGCTTCGTGCGCTCGCCAGTGGACATCGACCTGCACTGGGACATCCTGCGCCCGGGGCGCACGCGCAGGCCGATGGCCGAGGACATGCTCGCACGACGACAGCGCGTCGGCGGCTTCTGGGCGCTCTCGGACTCTGACGCCCTGTTCGTCATGCTCACGCACCCGGCGTTCGCCAAGTACGTCTGCTCGCCCAACATG
>JAOUIL010000013.1 GCA_029883975.1 Betaproteobacteria bacterium | reverse complement strand
GGCTAGCCCATCGCTCGGCCGGGCGCACCACGGCAGCCGCTGGGCGAGATCTGCGCCAGGCGTTTGCATGACACGGTCCGATGTTCACATTCTTTGACCTGCTGAAGCTTCTCGGAGCGGCTGCTGGTGCAGTCATCGGCGGCAGCTACGGCTCCTCCTTTGGCTGGCCCGCTGCGATAGTCGGTACCCTGGCGGGCCTCATTGTCGGAATGCTCGTCGGCAATCTGCCTTGGACTGCCAGTCGCGCCTGGATGCACTACGACCTCAAGCGATCGAGTGTCGCAAAGCTCAGGGACCGCCTGCAACGCGAGCATTCCATTTCACATCTCCTCATCGGCGAATTGTTGTCGCGCGGCGAGCCCCTGGAGCAGTTTCGCGACTACGTTGCGGAGCTTCTCCGATCCCACGATGCACTTGAGCGGCGCTGCGGCGAGGGCACGGCAAGAATGTGGTTTCCTGAACTGCTCGCCGGTTCTTCGTCGTCATCATCTGCGGCAAAGGCCGATCGTCAATGACCAAGGCGTCTGGCTCCGGCTGGTGCGGACGGGCTGCCAGCGCAGCGACAATGTTTCGTGGCGAGCGGGCCCGCCGCACTCAAGGACGTTAGGCGGCCTGGGATTGGCTTCGGATCTTGGAGCAACGCAAATCGATGGCAGACACGATGCAGGCCTATGTGATAAGCGAGCCCGGAGGTCCGGAAAGGCTGGAGCTCAAAGAGATCCTGCGCCCGTCGCCACGGGACGGATGGGTCCTCATCAGAAACCGGGCCTTCGGACTCAACCGATCAGAATGGTTCACGCGGCGCGGGGACTCGCCTTCGGTACGGTTCCCGCGCGTGCTGGGCATTGAGTGTGCCGGCGAAGTCGTCGCCGCGCCCGGCTCTAGCTTGCCGGTTGGACAGCGCGTCGTTGCGATGATGGGGGGAATGGGGCGGCAGTTTGACGGGTCTTACGCTGAGTATGTGCTGGTGCCGCAGCAGAATGTCTTTGCATTACAGACACAATTGGAATGGAAGCGCCTCGCAGCCCTGCCTGAGATGCTTCAGACTGTTCACGGTTCGCTCCACGTCGGACTGGAGATCGAGCGGGCGAAGAACATTCTTGTGCGAGGCGCGACCTCGTCCATCGGCTTCACGGCCATCTCCCTGGCCCGATCGGCAGACCTTGAAGTCACCGCCACCACACGGAACCCGGCCAAGGCCGACGAGCTCAAAGTTGCCGGCGCGGCTCATGTCATCGTTGACGAGGGCGCGATAGCGGACAAAGCCCGCGCCATCTATGCCGACGGCTATGACCGAGTTCTGGAGCTCATCGGAGCAACCACACTGCTCGATTCTCTGCGGGCCACGCGCCGGGGCGGCATCGTCTGCATGACGGGCATTCTCGGCGGCAGCTGGGTCCTGCAGGACTTCCATCCGATGGGCGATGTTCCTACTGGCGTGAAGCTGACGTCATATAGCGGCGAAGCAGCCGATATCACGTCCGCGCAGCTTCAACATTATG
This sequence comes from Betaproteobacteria bacterium, assembly GCA_029883975.1. GTDB lineage: Bacteria > Pseudomonadota > Gammaproteobacteria > Burkholderiales > SG8-39 > JAABQT01. The sequence goes on along the minus strand of JAOUIL010000013.1, from coordinate 54,305 downwards.
TGTCTCTCGTAGAATCCGACGAGCTCAGCCTCAAGCTCGGACCGAGCTTCCGTTTTGGGAGACTTCGTGAAGCCCACACCCTGATGGACGAGAACAGAGCGAACGGGAAGATCGTGATCGAGGTGGACTGACCGCGATGTCGACGTTGAATGGCGCTGGCCGCCTAACCAGTCGTTCCAGCGGACCGCCTTCGGCGGCCGCTGAACTCCACCGTTAGTCGGCATCGACATCTGCCTTTCGCATTGCAGGTTATCCGGGCGCCGGTCTGACCGTGTCGCTTGCAGTCGCAGGAAGAATGCTCGCTCAGCTCGCGCGCAGCTCTTCGCCGCGCGCAAGCAGCGCCCAGGCGATGCGCGCGTTCTTGTTGGCGATCGCCACCAGTGTCTGGTAGTAGCCGCAGCGGCCCTGAAGCTGCAGCGCCCAGCGCGAGACGCGGTCGCGGTGCGCCGCCGCCGTGTGCAGCACCGAGCGCGCCCCCTGCACCAGGAGATTGCGCAGATAGGCATCGCCCCGCTTGGTGATGCGTCCCAGGCGCGCCTTGCCCCCGGTGGAGTACTGCCCTGGCACCAGTCCAAGCCAAGCGGCGAACTGCCGGCCATTTCGGAACTCCCGGGCGTTGCCCACCGTGGCCACGATCGCCAAGGCGGTCGTCGCCCCGATGCCACGGATCCTCATCAAGCGCTGCGCGGCCTCCGAGAGCCGCGCCTGGGCCGCAAGCTCCCGATCGTAGGCGTCGATGCGCTGATCAAGCAGCCGCAGCTGCTCGAGCAGCTCCGCCACCATGCGCCGCGCGAGCTCGGGCAGCGCCTCGGCCGCCGCGGCCGCCTGGCGACGCACCGTCACCGAGCGCAGCGGCAGCACCACCCCGAACTCCGACATCAGCCCGCGCAGCCGATTGATCGTCGCGGTCCGCTCCACCACAAAGCCCTGCCTCACCCGGTGCGGCGCCAAGAGCGCCTGCTGCTCGGCCGACTTCACCGGCAGGAACCTCATGCTCGGCCGGCTCACCGCCTCGCAGATGGCTTCTGCGTCGTTGCCGTCGTTCTTGCCGCTCTTACGGTACTGCGTCACGAACTTCGGCGCCATCGGCCGCACCGTGTGCCCCAGCCCTTGAAACCGCCGCGCCCACTCGTGCGCCCCGCTGCAGGCCTCCATCCCGATCACGCAGGGAGATAACCCGCCACCACCCCCAGGAGCTGGTCGCGCCGCACCGTCTTACGCAGCACCACCCTCCCCGCGCCATCCACCCCGTGCAGCGAAAACACGTTCTTTGCCAGATCGATCCCCACGGTAGTAATCTTTTCCATGACTTCCCCTCTCGTATTCAGATTGAACTCAGACACTTCAATCTTGGCACTTCGATGCCGTGCAGGCGCAAGCCCGCTTCGAGTAGGGGAAGTCCCTTTCATTCGTTAGGAGTCACCGGTCCGCGAATGGGCGACGACGTCATTTCCTACATCGAATGCCAAGCGTTTCGCTGGCATTTGCTCTTCGTGATCCGGGGGTATCGTCCCGATCAAGCGAAGCCCGGATGACGGAGGGTACCCGATGATGATCATCCCGGAGGCTGCATGGATTCGCGCATGATGAGACGCAACTTCGCCACCGCCCTCCTCGACGGACTGCGCGTGGTATGGCCAGTCCTGTCTTTCCTGGTCGGACTGATGGTCACCCTGGGCCTCGTCGTCGGGTTGAGGGAAGGTTGGTCGATACAGGAGTCGATCTACTTTGCCTTCGTATCCGGTCTCACGATCGGCTATGGCGATCTTGCCCCGAAGACGCTGCTGGCACGCACGCTCGCAATCCTCATCGGGGTATGCGGCGTGCTGTTCACCGCACTGCTGGCCGCGATCGCCGTGAAGGCCCTCACGGCAGCCAGTGGGGACGGCGCCGATCGCTCGCTCGGCAACAGAATGAAGGGTGAGCATGACTCCTAACAACGCGTTGTTGACCGACGCGGAACCTCATTCGATAAAGTGGACACCTCGACCTAACGCTCGAGGAGGTTCCAATGGCGGCGCCGGCTGCCGGCCTCCTCTACGAACCGGAGAACGGAGACGCACCGCATGCCCCGTATCATCGAATCGCCCACGATCGTCGAAGCCGCCGGCAACAAGCCGAAGCGCATCGAGGAGTACGTCGGTCGCATCAACTCGAATCATTCGCGGGTGAGCGTGGCGCGCATGGTTTCTCCGGCAGGCTGGATCGAACCCGGCCAGCGCCCGAAGTTCATGGAGATCACCGTCGTCCTGTCCGGAAGCATTCATCTCGAGCATGAGGGCGGCGAGTGCGACGTGGCCGCCGGGCAATGCGTCGTCACGCAGCCAGGCGAATGGGTGCGCTACAGCACGCCGGATGCCGGCGGCGCCGAGTACATTGCGGTGTGCCTGCCCGCGTTCTCGCCCGCCACCGTGCACCGGGATGCCTGATGGAACGATCCCCCGGCAATGCGCCGCAGGCATGCTGAAGACCTACAAAGGCAGCTGCCGCTGCGGCGTGCACGCCTTCGGCGTCGGCAACGACACGCCCGGCGCTTGACGCCGGGTCCGGCTCACGGCGTGCCAAGCAGGAAGTAGACGGTCTGCGGCCGGTTGCCGCTCAGCCCCATGCCGAACGCCACATAGGCCGTGCCGAGCCTGGTGTCCGCGGCGAGGAACACGCTCGCCGAATTTCGCACCTCCGTGTCCGCCGCCGGATCGACGCCCTGCACCGCGCGCGTCGCCTCGAGCGAGCCGCCGGCGTACGCACCGCTTCCCAGCGGCGCCGGCAGCGAAGCGAGGCGGTAGCTGTACACCGCGCGCGCCAGCCCGATGCGCTCGCCGATCAGCTCGTCCATGCCGTAGCCCGAGCCGCGCAGGAAGCCGCCGAGGAAGAACGGGTCGTAGGCCGGCAGCTGCCCGTGCAGGGTGTCGCCGAGGTACCCGGCGAGCTGCACGGCGTGCGGCCCCCAGCTCCTTGCTCCCATCGCCAGCAGCTCGGTCCGGTTGTACTCGTCCTCCGAGCCCCACTTGCCCACGGTGCCGAAGCTCTTCACCGACAGCAGCAGCCCGTCGCGCGGAAAGCTCGGGCTGTCGATCTGGTCGAAGACGGCGCTCAGCGTGTAGCCCCGCTGGCGCACGTCGAAGTCCGGGACGAAGGTCAGCACGCCGAAGTCCTCCTCGGCCCTCAGCCGCCCGGCGAACAGCCCGGCGCGCAGCTCGCCGTACTTGTTCTGCGTGCCGATGTCCAGGTGCGCGCGCGCCGTGCTCACCTCGAAGCTGCCCACGCGCCGGCCGTCCAGGTAGTAGACCACCGGCTGGTTCTGTCCCTCGGCGCGCGGCGCAATGAACACGCCGGCGCGGTTCGAGAACGGCTGGTGGAACTCGCTCGCGATCCGGTCGCGGTAGCCGAACTGCAGGTCGTTGCGCCACTCGGCGCCGAGCGCGTTGACCCAGGTGGCGCGGTGGGTCAGGTTGACGCTGAAGCGCGTCTGGTCGGTGTCGGCCGCCAGGCCCAGGCCGAACTTCACGTAGTTCGGGCCCCAGGACTTCTCCTCGCCGCGCACGACCACCGTGCGCGTGCCGTGCCGGTCGAGCAGGCGGTAGTCCATGCGCTCGAAGTCGCCCTCGCCGTAGACCTGCTCGAGCCGCCGGTGCAGGTTGGGAAGGCTGAAGTCGGTCTCCGGCCGGCGGCGCACGTCGATTCCCGGCACCTCGGCGAGCTGCCGCTCGATCACCTCCGGATTGACGCGCGAGCCGGTGGTGGCGACGCGCACCTCGGTGACGCGCGGCGCCGAAGGCTGGCGCGCCGCCACGCGCTCGCGCCAGGCGCGGTACTCGGCCTCCGGGACCGATAGCGCGCGCAATGCCTCGGCCTTGGCGCGCGCGGCCTCCTCGCCCAGTCCGACGAGCGCGAAGGCTTCGGCGAAGTTCGCCGCGCTGTACTCCCCCAGCTGCGGCGCGATGAGCAGGTCGCGCCGCCCGAGCGCGGCGACCGACTCGCGCACGTTCTGCTCCATGAGCACCAGCAGCATCTGCAGCGAGATGCCGAGCGCGGTGGCCAGCTCCTTGCGCGGCAGCAGGCCGCTGCCGACATTCACGGCGATCACCACGTCGGCGCAGGCCTCGCGCGCCGCCGCCACCGGCAGGTTCTGTAGAAGGCCGCCGTCGACGTACAGCGCGCCGCCGATCTCGACCGGCGCGATCGCGCCGGGCACCGACATGCTGGCGCGCATGGTCCGCACCAGGTCGCCGTCGCGGAACACCTTGACCGTGCCGTCCTTGATGTCGGTCGCGACTGCCCGGTAAGGGATCGGCAGGTAGTCGAAATTCTGCTCTGCGTAGTTGCCGGCGCCCGCCGCCATCTCGCGCAGCAGGAACTCGACCTTGTAGCCCGAGGTGCCGCCGGGCGGCAGCACCAGGCGCCCGTCGCGCAGGCCGAGCTCGAGCCGGAACAGGTTCTCGAAGTCGTCGCGCTTGGCGCGATAGGGGCGCTCGGCGCGCGGCGGGTCGTCGACCAGCACCGCGTCCCAGTCGATGCGCCGGATGCGCTGGGTCATCTCCTCGACCGTCGCGCCGGAGGCGTAGATGCCGCCGATCAGCGCGCCCATGCTCGTGCCCGCGATGCAGTCCACCGGCACGCGCATCTCTTCGAGCACCTGCAGCACGCCGAGGTGCGCCAGGCCGCGCGCGCCGCCGCCGCCGAGCACCAGGCCCACGCGCGGCCGCGTGGCGTCGCCGAGCGCCGGCGCCGCCGGCAGGCACAGCGCGCAGGCGGCAAGCACGATCCCCAGCAGCGTTGCCGCCGATGCGCTTGCCCGACCGCTCACGCGCGGCACCCTCAGCCGTCCTGCATCCCGCGCAGCCGGCGCTCGACGCGCCGCAACTGCACCAGCGCGAAGAACGCCGCGATGCGCAGGCGCGTGGCGAGCGACGGCCGCCAGTTGCCGGCGAGCACGGAGACGATCGCGCGGTAGATGCCCGAGGTCTTGCGCGGCGAGAACCACAGGTCACGGAACGCCGGGTCGTAGAACCCGGTCGCGAAGCGCCGGAAGTGGTGGTAGCGCCGCCGCACGAGCCGCTCGTAGCGCGCGAACGCGCGCGCCGGCAGCGCGCCGCGGCGCAGCCCCGCGTCGATCGCCTCGGCGGCGTCCAGCCCGCCCTGCATGGCGAGCAGCACGCCGGTGGAGAAGATCGGGTCGAGGAATGCGGCGGCATCGCCCACCGCCACCCAGCGATCGCCCGCCATGCGCGACGCGACGTACGAGTAGTCCGCGTCCACGCGCACCTCGCTCACGCGCCGCGCCCGCTCGAGCAGCGCGCCGGCCGTGGGCGTGTCGGCGAGGTAGTGCGCCAGGCTCTGCTCGGCGCTCGCCTTGCCCTCGCGCCGGTGCGTCGCCACGGGGATCACCGCACCCACGCTCATCGCGGACTCGGACACGGGGATGAACCACAGCCAGCCCATGTCGGTGCGCGTGAACATGCGGATGTCGCCCGCGCGACGGCCCTGCGCCCGCGGCACGCCCTCATAGTGCGCATGCAGCGCGACGTTGCGCAGCAGCGGGTCGTACTCATGCCGGCCGTAGCGCTTGACGAGAAAGGCGCTGCGCCCCGACGCATCGACGACGGCGCCCGCGCGCGCACCGCGCTCGACGCCGCCGGCGTCCGCGTAGCGCAGCGTCACGCCCGCGCCGTCGAAGGCCGCGTCGACGAGGCGGTGCCGCTCGCGCACGTCGACGCCGCTCGCCTGCGCGTGGCGCAGCAGCACCTCGTCGAAGCGCTCGCGCAGCACCTGGAAGGTCTGCGGCGTGGGCGTCTCCACCGCGGCCGAGAAGTCCGCGTACTGCTCGTCGTCGCCCCCCGGCCGGCGGAAGCTCGCGCCCCATTTCGGCACGAAGCCGGCGGCGCGCACGGCCTGCTCCGCGCCGAGGGCGCGCAGCACCTCGTTGCACCACGGCAGCTGCGACTCGCCGATGTGGAAGCGCGGGAAGCGGTCGCGCTCGAACAGCACGACCCGGCGTCCGCGCCGCGCCAGCGCCGTCGCGGCGCTCGAGCCGCCCGGCCCGCCGCCCACCACGGCGACGTCGAAATCCCACCCAGAGCCCGTCATGGCAGCGGCATTCTAAGGGACGCGAACGCCGGGAGCCCCCTGCCCGGCATCGCGCTAGGATTGCGCGCATGGACCTGGGTCTGAAGGGCCGCTGCGCGCTCGTCACCGGCGGCAGCATGGGCATCGGCAAGGCGGCGGCGCTCGAGCTCGCCGCCGAGGGCTGCCGCGTGGCGATCGCCGCGCGCGGCGAGCAGGCGCTGGAAAACGCCGCCGAGGAGATCCGCGGCCGCGCGCACGCCGAGGTGATCACGGTGCGCGCAGACTGCACGCGGCCCGAGGACATCGGCCGCATGGTCGAGGAAGTCGCGGCGCGCTTCGGGCGCATCGACGTCCTGGTGAACAGCATCGGCGCGGCGAAGTCGGGGCACTTCCTGCAGCTGCCCGAGGACGACTGGCGCGAGAGCCTCGAGCTGAAGCTGTACGGCGTCATCCGCTGCTGCCGCGCGGTGGTGCCGCACATGCAGCGCCAGCGCTGGGGGCGCATCGTCAACCTGATCGGCCACCGCGGCCGCCAGCCCGAGTCGCGCGCCATGCCGGCGGGGGTGGCCAACGCGGGCCTGATCAACTTCACCAAGGCGCTCGCCGACGAGTTCGTGCGCGACGGCATCCTCGCCAACGGCGTGAGCCCCTGCCCGATGGAGACGCGCCGCCTGGATTACATGGTGAAGGCGAAGGCGGCGCTGGAGGGCATCTCGGAGGACGAAGCGCGCGCGGAGTACCTGCGCGACATCCCGATCGGCCGCTTCGCGCAGCCCGCGGAGATCGCCGCGCTGATCGCCTTCCTCGCCTCCGAGCGCAACAGCTACATCAGCGGCGCCACCATCAGCATCGACGGCGGCGCGACGCGCGGGGCCTGAGCGATCTGGCACACTGGCGCCATGTCCTACATCGACGAGTCGTTGTCCGCGGGCGAGAAGGTCGAAGGCCTGTTCCGCCTGCACTGGACGGCCTGGCTGTGGGTCTGGCTTTGGGTGCTGCTCGCCATCCCGACGCTCGGGCTGACGCTCTTCGTCGCGCTGTACGTCTACCTGCAGCTCAAGTACCAGGAGCGCGGCGTGACCAACAAGCGCGTCATCCTCAAGAAGGGCATCATCGGCCGCAAGACCGAGGAAATGAAGCTGACGTCGATCGAGACGGTGGAGATCGAGCAGGGCGTATTCGGCCGGCTGCTAGGCTTCGGCACGGTGAAGATCACCGGCCGCGGGGTGAGCGACTTCCTGTTCACGGGCATCGACGATCCGATGGCGGTGAAGCGCACCATCGAAAGCATCGGCAACCCGATCGAATGATTGACCTGGATCAAGCCCGGCTGCGCCCGGCCGCGTAGCTTCGCTGCACGGACGAGACCTATCCGACGAAACCCGATGACGTTCGGTTCGAAGTGCATGCAGGCAGGCGCAGCGGCCCTGCTTGCCGCGGCGCTGACGCCGGCGCTGGCCGCCGACGCGCCGGAAGACGACCGCTACAGCTTGTCGCTCGGGGCCTATTTCGTCTCGCGCACCAACGGCACCATCCGCCTGGACCGCACGGTCGGCGGCATCGTCACGATCGGCACCAGCATCGACTGGGAGCGGGACCTGGGCGGCGAGACCTCGATGACGGTGCCGCGCCTCGACGGCTATTTCCGCTTTGCGCCCAAGCACCGCATGGACTTCAGCTGGTACAAGATCGACCGCGGCGGCCTCATCGTCAGCCAGCGCGGCCTCGACTTCGGCGACGTCACTTTCCCGCCCGGCAGCACGCTCGACAGCGAGCTCAATACCGAGACGCTCAAGGCGACCTACACCTATTCCTTCTACCGCGCCCCCGAGATCGAGACCTCGCTCTCGGTCGGCCTGCACGTCACCCGGATGGACGCGTCGGTGCGCTCCAGCGGCGGCGGCCTCGCCGAGAGCAACTCGGTGACGGCGCCGCTGCCGGTGTTCGGCTTCCGCCTCGACTACGCGTTCACGCCCAAGTGGTGGATGCGCTCCAAGTACGAGCTGTTCTTCCTCGACAGCGCCGACGAGTACCAGGGCGCCCTGAGCGACTTCACCATCGCCGTCGAGCACCACACCTTCAAGCACGTCGGCTTCGGCTTCGGCCTGAACCGCTCCAGCCTGGACATCGAAGTGCAGGATCCCGACCAGCGCGGCGCCTTCAGCTCGGTGCTCAACGGCCTGATGCTGTACGTGACCGTGCGCTGAGCGCCGGCCGCCGCGCCAGCCTGTAAGCTTCTGTGCGCGCTTCCCGACCAAGCGGGAAGCCCCAAACACAGAAGGGTTCCCATGGAAACGTATTACAAGAGCCAGCACCTTGCCGACTTCGGCAGGATCTCCGAGTCGAGCCCCGCGCTCGGCAAGAAGTTCTTCGACTGGTACGGCGCCGTGTTCGCCGACGGCGCCCTCACCGCGCGCGAGAAGAGCCTGATCGCGCTCGCCGTGTCGCACGCCGTGCAGTGCCCCTACTGCATCGACGCCTACACGCAGGATTGCCAGCAGAAGGGCGCCGACCTCGAGCAGATGACCGAGGCGGTGCACGTCGCGGCGGCGATTCGCGGCGGCTCCTCGCTCGTGCATGGCCTGCAGATGCGCGAGCACGCGAAGAAGCTGGGAATGTAGATGCGGCCGGCCAGCATTCCGCTTCGCCTGGAGGACATTGCCGGGGATCTGGCGCTGGACCGCGCCACGCCGCGCGCGACGCAGAGCCTGCAGCGGCGTGCCGCGCCGCTCGCCGCTCCTCAGGAACAGCTGCGGCTGCTCGACAGCGTGCCGCTCGCGGCCGAGTTCGCCGCGCTGGCGCCCGGCCTCGCGCCGGCGCAGCTCGACATCTTCCAGGTCAACCTCGGCAAGCTGTGCAACATGACCTGCCGGCATTGCCACGTGGACGCCGGCCCCGACCGCACCGACGCCATGATGGACGACGCGACGCTCGCGCAGGTGATCGCGGCGCTGCGGCGCAGCCGCGCGCACACCGTGGATCTCACCGGCGGCGCGCCCGAGCTGCACCCGCGCTTTCGTGACCTGGTGCAGGCCGCGGTGGACGCGGGCAAGCACGTCATGGACCGCTGCAACCTCACGGTGCTGCTGCTGCCGCGCAATGCCGGGTTGGTGGACTGGCTCGCCGCGCGCAACGTCGAAATCGTGGCCTCGCTGCCGCACTGGCGCCGGCCGAACACCGACGCGCAGCGCGGCGACGGCGTCTTCGAGCGCTCGGTGCGCGCGCTGCGCGTGCTGAATGCCGCGGGCTACGGCCATGGCGACCCGCAGCGGCGCCTGACACTGGTGTCCAACCCGGCCGGCGCCTTCCTCGGCGCTTCGCAGGCGAGCGTCGAGCGCGAATGGCGCGAGGGGCTGATGCGCAGCTTCGGCGTCACCTTCGACCGCCTGCACGTGCTGAACAACATGCCGATCGCGCGCTTCCTCGAGTGGCTGCAGGACTCGGGCAATCTCGAGGCCTACCTGCAGCGGCTGGTGAACGCGTTCAACCCCGCCGCGCTGGACGGCCTCATGTGCCGCAACACGCTGTCGGTGGGCTGGGACGGGCGGCTGTACGACTGCGACTTCAATCAGATGCTCGAGCTCGGGCTCGAAGGCGGCGCGGGGGCGCACATCCGCGACTTCGACGAAGACGCCTGGCGGCGCCGGCACATCGTCACTGCACACCACTGCTTCGGCTGCACCGCGGGAGCCGGCAGCTCCTGCGGGGGACAGACGGCCTAGGGGACAGACCCCATTTAGCGCGCTTCACCGCTAAATGGGGTCTGTCCCCATTTTTCGCCACACCACCCCGCCCGTAGCCTCCTTGCCCATGCCGTCGAGGTAGGCTTCGTGCGCGCGCGCTTCCGCCTCCGAGGCGCGCAGCACCACGAGCTTCGAGGCGTCGATGCGCGCCGTCGCGGCGGCCTCCTGCGCCGGGGAATCGAGCTCCATCACCAGGCTGTCCTGGCCGCGCGTCATCGCCAGGTACACCTCGGCGAGCAGCCGCGCGTCGAGCAGCGCGCCATGCAGCGTGCGATGCGCATTGTCCACCGCGTAGCGCTCGCACAGTGCATCGAGCGAGTTGCGCTTGCCGGGATGCAGCTCGCGCGCGAGCGCCAGCGTGTCCACCACGCCGGCCACGTGATCCGCAAGGCGCCCGAGTTCCGCGCGCCCGAGCTCCGCGTCGAGGAACTCGACGTCGAAGGAGGCGTTGTGGATGACGAGCTCCGCGCCGCGCACGTAGTCGAGGAACGCCGCGGCCACCTCCATGAACTTCGGCTTGTCGGCGAGGAACTCGTCGGTCAGCCCGTGCACCTTGAGCGCGCCCTCGTCGATCGCGCGCTCGGGGTTGACGTACTGGTGGAAGTGCCGATTGCTGACGCGGCGGCTCAGGAGCTCGATGCAGCCGATCTCGATCACGCGGTCGCCCAGCCCCGCGTTCAGGCCCGTCGTTTCCGTGTCGAGCACGATTTGCCTAGAGGCCACCGTCGATCCCCTTGTTCGCCAGCGCGTCCGCGCGCTCGTTCTCCGGGTGCCCGGCGTGCCCGCGCACCCAGTGCCACTCGACCGCGTGCGCCCGCGCGGCCTCGTCCAGGCGCATCCACAGGTCCTGGTTCTTCACGGGCTTCTTGTCCGCGGTGCGCCAGCCGCGCCGCTTCCAGTCGTGGATCCAGGCGCTGATGCCCTTTTGCACGTACTGCGAGTCGGTGAAGACGCGCACGCGCGCGCCCGGCGCGAGCGCCTCCAGCGCGCGGATCACCGCGGTGAGCTCCATGCGGTTGTTGGTGGTCGCCGCCTCGCCGCCGTGCAGCTCGCGCTCGCGCCCGCCCTCGCGCAGCAGCACGCCCCAGCCGCCCGGGCCGGGGTTGCCGCGGCAGGCGCCGTCGGCGTACACCTCCACCACCTCAGCGCTCATGCCGGCGCTGCGCCACGTGCCCGTTCTTCTGCGGCATGGCGGCCAGCGCGCGGCGCCGCGCGCGTTCCTTGCGCCAGGCGGGCGTGATGACGCGCATGCCGTGCACGCGCTTCACCGCGCGCACCACGTACATGCCGCCGAGGATCGGCCACCAGCGCGGGCCGGCGCGGTCCATGAAGCCGAAGCGCTCCCGCCACACCGGGTTGGCGAGCGGCGGCGCGTAGCAGCCGAAGCGCCCGCCGTTCAGCTCGAAGGACAGCAGCTGCAGCCAGTCCTTGAGCCGCAGCAGGCCGATGAAGCGCGCGTCCCAGGGCGAGCCGGCGTCGCGCCGCGTGAACCAGCGGCGCAGACCCCAGAGCGAGGCGTTGTTGAAGCCCGAGATGACCACCTGCCCCTCCGGGCGCAACACGCGCTCGGCCTCGCGCAGCAGCGCATGCGGATCAAGGTGCGACTCCAGCGCGTGCGGCAGCGCCACGAGGTCGAGGCTCTGCGAGGCCACCGGCAGCTGCAGCGGATCGGCCGCCACCGCGGCGCCCGCCTCCAGCGCGAGGCTGAAGCGGTGGGAAATGCGGTTGCGGCGCAGGAAATCCAGCTCCGGCAGACCGACCTGCATGGCGCGAAAGCCGAACACGTCTTCCACGGCGTTGTCGAACTGGTCGCGCTCCCAGTCGAGCGCGTAGCGCCCGAGCGGCGTGGTGCACCACTGGGAGAACGACGCGCGCTCGCCGTTATACTTGGCCGCGGCCTCCGACACGAAGGACTGCCGATCCATGCCCGATATCGTTCCTCTACCCGCGTTCCGCGACAACTACATCTGGACGCTGCGCGACGCGCGCTTCGCCGCGGTGGTCGATCCCGGCGAGGCGCGCCCGGTGCTCGAGTACCTCGCGCGCGAAAAGCTGACGCTCGCCGCGATCCTCGCCACGCACCACCACCCCGACCACGTCGGCGGCATTGCCGAGCTGCTGCGCCACGGGCCGGTGCCGGTCTACGGCCCGAAGGGCGAGCCGATCGCCACGCTCACCGACCCCGTGGCCGAAGGCGACACCGTGGACATTCCCGAGCTCGGGCTCGCGCTCTCCGTGCTCGACATCCCCGGGCATACGCGAGCGCATGTGGCCTATTATGGGGCAGGCAGCCTGTTCTGCGGCGACACGCTCTTCGCCTGCGGCTGCGGGCGCCTGTTCGAAGGCACCGCCGAGCAGATGATGGCGTCGCTCGCCAAGCTCGCCGCGCTGCCCGACGACACGAAGGTGTACTGCGGCCACGAGTACACGCTCGCCAACATCGCCTTCGCGCAGCAGGTGGAGCCCGGCAACGGCGCGCTCGCGGCACGCCTCGTGCGCGACCGCAAGCTGCGCGAGGCCGGCAAGCCCACCCTGCCCTCGACGCTCGGCGAGGAGCGCGCCACCAATCCCTTCCTGCGCTGGGCCGAGCCCGCGGTCATCGAGTCCGCCAACAAGTACCTTGGCGCCAGGGTCTCGGACCCCGTAAAAGTCTTCGCAGCCATCCGGGACTGGAAGAATCGAGCTTGAGCTAGTACTATCGCCTTTCATGCAAGGACTTAGAGGCAGGATTGCAAGTATTTTCGCGGTAGCGGCCCTGCTGGGTGGCTGCGCGAGCTTGCCGTCCGAGCCCGAGGCGCCGGGGCCAGCGGCTGCACCTGCGCCCGTGCCCGTGCCCGCGCCCGCGACTCCGGCGCCGCTGCCCGAGCCGCCGCCACCGCTGCCCGCCGTCCGCCTGCTCGACGCCACGCGCCTGCCGCCCTTCGAAGGCGAGCAGCGCGTGCTGCCGGCGCCGCCGATGGTGGCCAAGCTCGATCGCACCGCGCCGACCGACGACCTGTGGCTGCGCCTGCGCCGCGGCTTCGCCATGACCGACATCCGCTCGCCGCAGGTCGAGGAGCGCACGCGCTGGTACGTGGCCAACCAGGACTACCTGCAGCGCATGTTCGAGCGCACGCGCCGGTATCTTTTTCACATCGTCGACGAGCTCGAGAAGCGGCACATGCCGACCGAGCTCGCGCTGCTGCCCATGGTGGAGAGCGCCTTCAACCCGATGGCCTACTCGCGCTCGCACGCTTCCGGGCTGTGGCAGTTCATCCCCGGCACCGGCAAGCGCTACGAGCTGACGCAGAACTGGTGGTACGACGGGCGCCGCGACGTGGTCGCCTCGACCAACGCGGCGCTCGACTACCTGCAGGACCTGTACGAGATGCACGGCGACTGGCACCTGGCGCTCGCCTCGTACAACTGGGGCGAGAACAACGTGGCGCGCGCCATCCAGAAGAACCGCAAGGCCGGCAAGCCCACCGACTACCTGTCGCTGCCCATGCCGCGCGAGACGCGCGGCTACATCCCGAAGCTGCAGGCGCTGAAGAACCTGATCGCCAACCCGGCGGCGCACGGCATCAGGCTGCACCCGATTCCCAACGAGCCCTACTTCGCCACCATCACCAAGACGCGCGACATCGACGTGCTGCTCGCCGCCAAGCTCGCCGAGATGCCGGTGGACGAGTTCATCGCCCTCAACCCGGGTTTCAGCCGGCCGGTGATCCGCTCTACGGTCGCCTCGCGCATCGTGCTGCCGGCCGACAAGGTGGAGGTGTTCCACGAGAACCTCGAGCAGTTCGAGGGCGAAACGCTGGTCTCCTGGAAGACCTACAAGCCCAGGCGCGGCGACACGCTGGAGTCGATCGCGCGCCAGCACGGCCTGAGCCTCGCGCAGCTGCGCGAGGTGAACGGCATCCACCCGCGCGCGCGGCGCATGCCCGAGCTGCTGGTGGTGCCGATCGAGAACGGCGCCGAGGCCTTCGCGCGCCTGCCGATCATGTACGCCCCGCCCATTCCGAAGGGCGGGCGCACGCACGTCGTGCGCCGCGGCGAGACGCCGTGGAGCATCGCGCGCCGCTACGGCGTGTCGGTGAAGGACCTGCAGCGCTGGAACCGGATCCGCACGCACATCACGGCCGGGCAGCGCCTCACCATCTTCTAGTCGACCTTCGGCACCGCCGCGAGCAGCGCGCGCGTGTACTCGTGGCGCGGCGCGCCCAGCACCTGCCCGGCCGGGCCCTGCTCGACGATCTGCCCGCCGCGCATCACCGCCACCTCGTGCGCGAGGTACTCGACCACTGCCAGGTTGTGGGTGATGAACAGGTAGGCGAGGCCGAGCCGCTCCTGCAGCGCGCGCAGCAGGTTGAGGATCTGCGCCTGCACCGAGACGTCGAGCGCGCTGGTCGGCTCGTCGCAGACGATCAGGCGCGGCTCCACCGCCAGCGCGCGCGCGATGGCCACGCGCTGGCGCTGGCCGCCCGAGAACTCGTGCGGGTAGCGGGCCTGCGCGTCGGCGGGCAGGCCGACCTGCTCGAGCAGCGCGCCGATGCGCCGCGCGCGCTCGGCCTCCGTCGCGCCCACGCCGAGGCTGCGCATGCCCTCGGCGAGGATGTCGGCCACGCGCATGCGCGGATTGAGCGAGGCGTAGGGGTCCTGGAACACGATCTGCATCGCCGCGCGGTGGCGCTTCATCGCCGCGCGCGCCAGGCCCGTGAGCTCTTCGCCGGCGTAGCGCACGCTGCCCGCCGTCGGCCGCAGGAGCTGCAGGATCGCCTTGCCGACCGTGGTCTTGCCCGAGCCCGACTCGCCCACCAGGGCGAGCGTGCGTCCCTCGGCCACCGCGAGCGAAACGCCGTCCACCGCCTTCACATGGCCCACGGTGCGCCGCAGGACCCCGCGCCGGATCGGGAAATGCACTTTCAGGTCGCGCACCTCGAGCAGCGGCCTGGCCGCCGCGGCGGCGCGCGCCGCCGGCTCGCCTGCCGGCGCCGCGCGCGGCGCTGCGCGCTCGCGCTCGCGCAGGTGGCAGCGCACCTCGTGGCCGGACTCCAGCGCGATCGGCTGCGGCGGCTCGCGCCGGCAGCGCTCGAAGGCGAGCTCGCAGCGCTCGGCGAAGCGGCATCCGGCGAAGGCCTGCGTGAGCGGCGGCACCTGCCCGGGGATCTGCGCGAGCGGCCCCGCGCGCTGGGCGGCGCCCGGCAGCGCCGCGAACAGCTTCTGCGAGTACGGATGCTGCGGCGCGCGGAAGAACGCCGCGCGCGGCGCGACTTCGACGATCTCGCCCGCGTACATCACGGCCACGCGGTCGGCCATCTTCGCGACGATGCCCAGGTCGTGCGTGATGAGCAGCAGGGCCATGCCGCGCTCGCGCTGCAGCTTCGCCAGCAGCTCGAGGATCTGCGCCTGGATGGTCACGTCGAGGGCCGTGGTCGGCTCGTCGGCGATCAGCACCTCGGGGTCCACGGCGAGCGCGCCGGCGATCATCGCGCGCTGGCGCAAGCCCCCCGAGAGCTGGAACGCGTACTCGTGCATGCGCCGCTCGGGCTCCGGAATGCCGACCGCGCCGAGCAGCTCGAGCACGCGCGCGCGCACCGCGGCGCCGCGCAGGCTCGTATGCCGCTCGATCACCTCGGCCACCTGCCGGCCGACCGTCAGCACCGGGTTGAGCGCGGTGGACGGCTCCTGGAAGATCATCGCCACGCGTCGCCCGCGCACCGTGCGCATCGCCGCCTCGGGCAGCGCGAGCAGGTCGAGCTCCCCGAGGCGCACGCTGCCGCCCGTGATGCGGCCCGCCTCCGGCAGCAGGCGCAGCACCGACAGCGCGGTCATCGACTTGCCGCAGCCGGATTCGCCCACCAGCGCGAAGCATTCCCCCCTGGCGATGGCGAGGTCCACGCCGTCCACGCCGCGCAGCTCGCCGCGCGGCGTGTCGAGCGTCGTGCGCAGGCCGGCGAGCTCGAGCGCCGCGCTCATACGCGCACCCGCGGGTCGAAGCCGTCGCGCACCGCGTCGGCGAACAGGTTCGCGGCCAGCACCAGCGCGAACATGAAGAAGAAGGCGGCGGCCAGCGACCACCAGACCATCGGCTCGCGCGCCATCTCCAGGCGCGCGGCGTTGATCATGGTGCCGAAGCTGGTGGTCGAGGGGTCGACGCCGACGCCGACGTAGGACAGCACCGCCTCGGCGAGCACCAGCCCGGAGAAGTCGAGCACCAGCGAAATGATCACGATGTGCGCGACGTTGGGCAGGATGTGGCGTCCCAGCACGCGCGAGTGCGACACGCCGAAGGCGTGCGCGGCCTGGATGTACTCCAGCTCGGCGAGCTTGAGCGTCTCGCCGCGCAGCAGGCGCGCGAGGCCCGTCCAGCTCACCGCGCCGAGGATCGCGCACAGCGCGAGCAGGCGGAAGTCGGCACGCTGCGCCGAGGTCGGAAAGAGCTCCGGGTGCGTGTCGACGTACACCTGCACCATCAGCACCGAGGCGGCGATCAGCAGCACGCCGGGAATCGAGTTGAGCGTCGTGTACAGGTACTGGATGACGTCGTCCACCCAGCCCTTGAAGTAGCCGGCGGCGATGCCCGCGACGATGCCGAGCGGCAGCAGCACGAGCGTGGTCAGCGTGCCGATGACGAGGCTGGTGCGGATGCTCTTCAGCGCCTGGTAGAGCACGTCGCTGCCCACCTGGCTGGTGCCGAGGACGTGGTAGCCGCCGGCGAGCATGGCCGCCGGCCCGGCGAGCGCGAGCAGGCCGCCGAGCGCCGCGGCCGCCGCGCTCCAGGGCACGCGCGGCCAGCGCCGGGCGAGCGTCCTGCGCCCGGCGAGCACCGCAAGCGACCACAGCGCCACGGCGCCCGCCAACCCGGCGAGGATGCGCAGCGCGACGTCCCTGCCCCAGCGCGCCTCGTCCTTCAGGTGCGCGCCGCCATGCGCGAGGCGCGGGAACTCGCGCGCCGTGCTGCCGTCGGGCCGCTCCACGGTTTCCTTCTGGTACAGCCGCGTGGCGAGCGGGGCCGAGTAGGTCTTCTCCAGCTTCGTGCGCAAGGGCGTGAGCAGGGCATCGAGCGCCGAGCGCACCTCCACCGAGTAGGCGACCGGCGCGCCGGGATCCTTCGCTGGCAGCGCGGGCCGGTAATGCAGCGAGTCGAGCAGGCCGACGAGCATGAAGCAGCCGAGCACCACCGCGGAGGCGACCGCCGCGCGGCTGCGCAGGACGCGCGCCCAGGGCGCCGCGAGGTGCGGCCGCCGGCTGCTGTACCAGGCGAAGGCGGCGACCGCGGCCACCAGCAGCCAGACGAGCGCGTCGGTGGGCAGCAGGACCGGCATCAGTCGAGCCGCACGCGTGGGTCCACCAGGGTGTAGGAAAGGTCGGTGAGCAGCAGCCCCAGGATGTAGAGCACCGAGCCGATGAACACCATGGCGCGCACCACGGCGAAGTCCTGCGCCTGGATGGCGTCGATCGTGTAGCTGCCCAGCCCCGGGATGCCGAAGAAGGATTCGGTGATCAGGCTGCCCATGAACAGCAGCGGGATGACCACCACCACGCCGGTGAGGATGGGAATCATGGCGTTTTGCAATACGTGGCGGAACATCACCGCGGACTCCGCGAGCCCCTTGGCGCGCGCCGTGCGCACGTAATCCTTGCCCATCTCCTCGAGAAACAGCGTGCGGTACCAGCGGCTGCCGGCGCCGATGCCGCCCACCACGCCGATCAGCACGGGCAGCACGAGGAACTTCACCGCGTCCGTCCCTTCCGCGTAGCCGGAGATCGGCACCAGGTGCCAGAGCTTGGAGACCAGGTACTGGCCGCCGATGATGTAGAACAGCGAGCTGATCGACATCATCGCCACGCACAGGATCACGCCCCACAGGTCGAGGTAGGTGGCGCGGAAGAACGCCATGCCGAGCGCGAAGGTGATGTTCACCGCGATGCCCACCAGGAACACGGGGACGGCGAGCGCGAGGCTCGGCCCCATGCGCGTGCGGATCTCGTTGGCGATGTCGCGGTTGTCCTCGGCGCGGCCGAAGTCGAACACGAACAGCTTGACCGACTTCTCGAAGAAGATCGTCTCCGTGAGGAACCGTCGCCCGCTCTCGGCCGCGTTGTAGAGCAGGGGCTTGTCGTAGCCGCGCTCGGCCTTCCATTTCTCGATCGCCTCGGGGGTCACGCGCTTCACGCCGAGCTGCATGCGCGCCATGTCGTCCGGCGTGTTCACCAGGAAGAACAGCCCGAAGGTGATGAAGTTGATCCCGATCAGGATCGGGATCGCGTACAGGGTGCGGCGGATGATGTAGGCGATCATCGGGCCGCCATGCGCTCGCGCCTGCGGTAGCTGACGACGGCCGGCACCGATCCGATCACCAGCACAGCAAGGATCAGCAGCGCCGGCCACAGCACCGGCCGGTTCCAGGCCGCGCGCAGCGCGGCCCGCCGGTCCACGTCGACGCGCAGGTACTTGAGGTTGTTGCGCGCCATGTTGTTCGGCTTGCCGTTCAGCATCCAGGCATGCGACAGGCCGTAGGTCACCGGATGGAAGCCCCCCACCCACGGCGCGTCGTGCCGGTACAGCGCCACCATGCGGTCGATGATCCTCTGGCGCTCGGGCGTGCTGGGCATCGCCTTCATGCGCTCGAACAGCGCGTCGAACTCGGGGTTCACGTAGTTCGAGGTGTTCTCGCCCTGGCTCCTGGCGCGCGACTGCGCGCCGTGCAGCAGAAAGAGGAAGTTCTCGGGATCGGGGTAGTCCGCGTTCCAGCCCAGGATGTAGAGCTGCTGGCTGCCCTTCCTGATCTTCTCCTGGAAGCGGTTCCAGTCGGTGTCGCGGATCTCGAGCTGCACGGCGATCCTGGCGAACTGGCGCCGCCACCAGTCGAAGCGCGGCTTGTCGCCCGGCCCGCGGCCCACCGTATCGAGGTAGAGCACCAGCGGCTCGCCCGTCTGCGCGCTGCGCCCGTCGGGATAGCCGGCCGCGGCGAGCAGCGCCCGCGCCTCCTCGACCGAGCGGCGCTGCGCGCGCCCGTCCTTCCACACGTGGGTCACGGGGTTGATGCTCTCGCGGCCCGTGCGCTGGCCGAAGATCCCCGGCGCGAGCGGGTCGTGCGCCACCACGCCGCGCCCGTTGAGGAAGATGGAGATGTACTCCTCCCAGTCCACGGCGATGGCGATCGCCTGGCGCAGCTTGCGCGCGCGGTCGGAAGCGCCGCCCACGACGTCGTCGAGCCAGTTGACGCCCAGATAGAGTATCGTGGTGTCGGGCGAGGTGCGCAGCTGGATGCCCTTCGCCTGCATCTCCGGCGTGAGCGACACCTCGCCGCCCACCGCGACGCGCACCGCCTGGTCGAAGGTGTCGCCCGGGATGCCCGAAGCGTCGTAGTAGCCCTGCAGGAACTTGTTCCAGTAGGGGATGCTCTCCTTTTCGCGCGAGAACACCACCGTGTCGATGAACGGCATCGTCTTTCCCGCCTCGGCGAGCAGCCCCGCCGCCGCGTCGCCCGGCTCGCCCTCGGCAGGATACGGCTCGCCGCGGAAGTTGGGGTTGCGCTCGAGCACCATCTTCGCGTTCGGATCGTTCTGCGTGAGCATGTACGCGCCCGTGCCCACCGGCCACCAGTCGAGCGTGAAGTTCTTCTCCGCCATGCCCGGCTGGTGGAAGAACTTCTCCGCCTCCCACGGCAGCGGCGCGAAGAACGGCATCGCCAGCCAGTACACGAATTGCGGATACGGCTCCTTGAGGTGCACGCGGTAGGTGTAGTCGTCGACCTTCTCCACGCCCTCCAGGCGGTGCTTGCGCAGGTCGAGCCAGTCCTGCCTGCGCGTGTCGAATTTCCTCAGGCGCTCGGCGAACGCGGCGAGGCCCACGATCTTCTCGGCCATCAGCCCGAGGATCGGCGAGTGCAGGCGCGGGCTTGCCAGGCGCTTGATCTCGTAGATGTAGTCGTCGGCGAGGAGCTCGCGCGTGCCGGTCGGCAGCTGGTAGGGGCTGTCGAGCCGCTCGATGCGCTCGCGCGCGAGCGCGTGGTTCTCCGGCACGAACGCGGGGTGCGGCTGGTAGCGGATGCCGCGCCGGATGCGGATCGTGTAGACCACGCCGCCGCCGCGCGCGGGCACCGCCTTCGGCACCTCGAGCGCGGTGAGCGGCACGAGCGCGTAGGGCCGTCTGAGATAGTCGTACTGCAGCGGCGGCTCGTACACCTGCTGCGTGAAGCGCGCCTCGTCCTCCGTGTAGGACTGCACCGGGTCGAGGTGCTTGGGCCGCTCGGTGAACGCCGAGTACAGGATGTTCTTGCCGCGATCCGACGCCGGATAGGGATCGTTCCAGACGTCGGCGCAGCCGCCGGCGAGGATCGCCAGCACGAGGAGCGCCCGCATCGCGCAAGTATAATCGGGCGCCATGCCGATCCTTTCCGGCCGCCGCATTCTCGTCACCGGCCTGCTCAGCAACCGCTCGATCGCCTATGGCGTGGCGAAGGCCGCGCGGCGCGAAGGGGCGGAGCTCGCCTTCACCTACCAGAACGAGCGCTTCCAGGAGCGCGTCGAGGACATGGCGTGCGAGCTCGGCTCGGACATCGCGCTGCCCTGCGACGTCGCCGAGGACGCGCAGGTCGAGACGCTGTTCGCGCGGCTCGGCGAGCGCTGGGACGGGCTCGACGGCCTGGTGCACGCCATCGCCTACGCGCCGCGCGAGGCGATCGCGGGCGACTTTCTCGACGGCCTGTCGCGCGAGGCGTTCCGCATCGCGCATGACGTCTCGGCCTACAGCTTCCCGGCGCTCGCCAAGGGCGCGCTGCCGCTGATGCAGGGGCGCAAGGCCTCGCTCGTGACACTGACCTACCTGGGCGCCGAGCGCGTCGTGCCGAATTACAACACCATGGGACTCGCCAAGGCGAGCCTGGAGGCCGCGGTGCGCTACCTGGCGGCGAGCCTCGGTCCGCGCGGCATCCGCGTGAACGGCATCTCCGCGGGACCGATCAAGACGCTGGCCGCCTCGGGCATCGCCGGCTTCGGCAAGATCCTCAGGTTCGTCGAGGAGCAGGCGCCGCTGCGGCGCAACGTGACCACCGAGGACGTCGGCAACGCTGCCGCCTTCCTGCTCTCGGACCTCGCCGCCGGGGTCACGGGCGAGGTAATGTACGTGGACGCAGGCTTTCGCAACGTAGTGGCAGGTATTCCAGGAGGAGGAGGAACCGAGTCATGAAGAAAATCATCGCGGCGATCACCGCCCTGCTCGCGCTCGGCGCCCAGGCGCAGGAGTATCCGACCCGGCCGATCACCATGATCGTGCCCTTCCCGCCGGGCGGCGTCGCCGACATCGTCGGCCGGCCGCTCGCCGCATCGATGGAGAAGACGCTCGGGCAGCCGATCGTCGTGGTCAACCGGCCCGGCGCCGGGGGGGCAGTCGGCATGACGGCGGCGGCGAAAGCCGATCCGGATGGCTACACCGTCCTCATGGCCCTCTCCTCGATCTCGATCTTCCCGGTGTCGGACCCCCTGCAGGGCCGTGCGGCGCCCTACCAGATCTCGGACTTCGTGCCGATCGCGCTGGTGACCGCCGATCCCACCGTGCTGGTGGTGAGCGCGTCGAGCCCGTACAAGACCGTGGCCGACTTCGTCGCCTACGCGAAGGCCAACCCGGGCAAGATCAACTACTCGTCCTCGGGCATCTTCGGCACGCTGCACGTGGCGATGGAGATGTTCGCCGGCTCCGCCGGCATCAAGCTGTTCCACGTCCCGTACCAGGGCGGCGGGCCGGCGGTGCGCGCGCTGCTCTCGGGCGAGGTGCAGGCGCTCGCCTCGGGACCGGCCGCCGCAGTCGGCCAGATCCAGGCCGGCAAGATGCGCGCGCTCGCCGGCTGGGGCGCCAAGCGCCTCGACCTGATGCCCGAGCTGCCGACCTTCAAGGAGCTGGGATACAAGGACGTCGAGTTCTACATCTGGTCCGGCGTCGTGGCGCCCGCGGCCACGCCGGCCGCGGCGCAGCACAAGCTGCGCGCCGCAGTGCGCGCGGCGGTCGCCGATCCGCAGTTCGCCGGCGCGATGGCCAAGGTGCGCACGCCGCTCAACTACCTCGACGCGCCCGAGTTCCAGACGTTCTGGCACGAGGACGCCAAGCGCCTCAGCGCGGCCGTGCACAAGATCGGCAAGGCGGCCGGCAAATAGCCATGATGCGCGACGCGGCGCTCGCCTACCGCTTCGTCGAGGAGCGGCTGGGCATCGACCTGAAGTCGGCCGACGCCGCGGCCGATCTCGCCACGCTGGGCGTGGACTCGCTCGCGCTGCTCGAGCTGATGTTCGAGATCGAGGACAAGCTCGGCCTGCGCGTCGGCGAGGACACGCCGCCGCCGCGCACCTGCGGCGAGCTGACGCAGTTGCTCGAGCGCATCGCCGCGCCGAGGTCCGCCGCCGGCGGCCAATGAGCGCGCGCCGCGTGGCCGTGACCGGGCTCGGCATGGTGAGCCCGGCGGGCGCCGGCGCGCGCGCGGCTTTCGCCGCGCTGCTCGAGGGACGCTCGGGACTGCGGCTGCTCGCGCCGCCCGATGCGCCGCATCCGCTCGCCGTGCCCGCGGGGGTGTGCGCCGAGTTCGATCCGGTCACCGCACTCGGCAAGCCGCGCGCCGCCACCATGGACCGCTACAGCCAGCTCGGCGTGGTCGCCGGGCTGGAGGCGTGGCGCGACGCGGGCCTGGCGCAGGGCGCGGACGAGGACCGCGCCGACTGGGGCGTCGCCTGGGGCACGGGCATGGGCGGCGCGCTCACCTTCGAGCGCGGCTACCGCGAGGTGTACGCCGCGGGACGCGAGCGGCTCGCGCCGCTCACCGTGGTGCAGGCCATGAACAACGCCTGCGCGTCGCACCTGGCGATCAGCTTCGGCCTGGGCGGCACCTGCAGCACGCATTCGGATGCCTGCGCTTCGGCCGCGATGGCCATCGGCGACGCGTTCCGGCGCGTGCGCGCAGGCAGCGCGCCGGTGATGCTCGCCGGCGGCTCGGAAGCGCCGCTCGCCTACGGGGTGATCCGCGCCTGGCTCGCGCTGCAGGTGCTCGCGCCCGGCGACGCGGCGAGCGCCGCGCGCGCCTGCCGCCCGTTCCACGCGGACCGCGCGGGCCTGGTGCTCGCCGAGGGCGGCGCCGCGCTCGTGCTGGAGGACTGGGCGCGCGCCGAGCGGCGCGGCGTGCGCATCTACGCCGAGCTCGCCGGCTTCGGCGAGTCGAGCGATCACCTGAACCTGGTGCGCCCCAGCGCCGACGGCCAGGCGCGCGCCGTGCGCGCCGCGCTCGCCGACGCGCGCCTCGACCCGGCGGAGCTCGACTACGTGAACGCGCACGCCACCGGGACGCGCGAGGGCGACGCGGTCGAGATCGCCGCGCTGCGCGCCGCGCTCGGCGCGCGCCTGTCCCAGGTGCGGGTGAGCTCGACCAAGTCGTCGCTCGGCCACCCGCTGGGCGCCGCGGGCGCGCTGGAGGCCGCAATCACCGTGCTCGCGCTGCACGCGGGCGACCTGCCGCCGACGCTGGGCGCCGCCGAGACGCTCGACCCCGAATGCGCAGGACCGGCGCATGTGCTCGGCGCGGGGCTGCGCGGCGCGCGGCCGCGCGCGGCGCTGTCCAATTCGTTCGCCTTCGGCGGCAGCAACGCGGTGCTCGCGTTCCGCGCGCCCGGCGGATTGAACACACTCTGAGCAGCCGCTAGACTTCGTCCATGTCCAGCGTTCCGAGCAGTGCGCCTCTCGCGCCCGCCGCCGATCCCGCCCTGCTGCGGGAGCTGGCCGGCCTGATCGTCGCCGAGCTCAATCTCGAGGTCCAGCCGCAGGACATCGCGCCCGAGGCGCCGCTGTACGGCGAGGGCCTCGGCCTGGACTCGATCGACATCCTCGAGCTCGCGCTCGTCGTGTCGCGGCGCTACGGCGTGCGCCTGCGCTCGGATCACGAGGACAACACGGTGATTTTCGCCTCGCTCTCCAACCTCGCCCGCTTCATCGCGCAGAACCGCACGAAGTGATGCGCGGCCGCACCGGCGTCTGGCTCGCGCTGCTCGCAGCGCCGGTGCTGGCGTACGCCGCCTTCGGGCACTGGCTGACCACCGCCCGCGGCCGCGAGGCGCTGGGCGCGCTGGCGCCCTACCTGCCCTGGCTCTACCTGCTGCAGCACGTGGCGATGTTCGTCGCGCTCGCGGCGTGGTTCGCGGCCAGCCTGCGGCCCGGGCGCGAGGCGCAGGTCACGCGGTTCGCCCGGGCCGTGAACGGCACGCTCAGCCCGCGCGCGCTCGCGTACACGCGGCGGGTCACGCTCGCCTGGGCGCTGTTCTGCGCCGCGATGGCGGCGCTCTCGGTGCTGCTCTACGTCGCCGCGCCGCTCAGCGCCTGGTCGCTGTTCGCCAATGTGCTCACGCTGCCGCTGGTGGGCGCGATGTTCGTCGCCGAGTACGTGGTCCGGCTGCGCGCCTGCCCCGAGCAGGCGCGCGGCGGCTTCGCGTCCGGCGTCCTGCGCAGCATGCGCGCGTACTGGGACTCCATCGCGCGCAGCCCTGCCGGGCCGCGTTAGCCCCGCCCGCGTGACGGGGATCCCGCTCATCGGCGCCGCGGCGCCCGGCGAGACGCTCGCGTGGCGCGGTGCGCAGCCGGTGAGCGCCGCGCAATACCTCGCCGATGCCGCCGCGCTGGCGGCGCGCCTGCCCGCCCGCGGCCACGTCCTCAATGCCTGCGCGGACCGCTACGGCTTCGCGGTGGGCCTCGCCGCCGCGCTGCTGCGCGGGCAGGTGACGCTGCTGCCGCCCGATCACACGCCGGAAACCGTGCGCCGGCTGCGCGAGTTCGCCGCGCAGCCCTATGTGCTCGCGGACGAAGGCACTGCGCCCATCGACCTGCCGCGGATCCCGGTGAGCGCCGCGCACAGCCCGATCACGGGCGGATTCGCCGTTCCGCGGATCCCCGCCGCGAACCTGTGCGCCATCGTGTTCACGTCCGGGTCGACCGGCGCGCCGGCGCCCAACCCCAAGCATTGGGGCGCGCTGACGCGCGACGTGCGCGGCGCGCTGGAGCGCTGGAGCATCGCGCCGCGCCAGCCGGCGATCGTGGCGACCGTGCCGCCGCAGCACATGTACGGCTTCGAATCGAGCGTGCTCGCTGCGCTGTGCGGCGGCGGGGCCCTGTGCGCGGAGCGGCCGTTCTATCCCGGCGACGTGTGCGCGGCGCTCGAGCGCGTGCCGCGCCCGCGCGCGCTCGTCACCACCCCCTTCCACCTGCGCGCGCTGCTCGAGGATGCGCCGCGCCCGCCGCCGCTCGACCTGCTGCTGTGCGCCACCGCGCCGCTCGATGCCGGGCTGGCCGAGCAGGCCGAGGCCCGCTGCGGTGCGCCGCTGCTCGAGATCTACGGCAGCACGGAAACCGGCCAGATGGCCACGCGCCGCAGCGCGCGCGAATCCGAGTGGCGCACGCTGCCCGGCATCCGCGTGTCCGTGCGCGACGGCGAGGCCTGGGCAGAGGGCGGCCACATCGAGCAGCCCACGCGGCTCGGTGACGTCCTCGAGCCGCTGGCCGAGGACCGCTTCCTGCTGCGTGGCCGCGTCGCCGACATGGTCAACGTCGCGGGCAAGCGCTCCTCGCTCGCCCACCTGGACGCGCAGCTGCGCGCCATCGCCGGCGTGGCCGACGGCGCGTTCTACATGCCCGACGAGGACTCGGGCGCCGACGTGCGGCGGCTGGCCGCATTCGTCGTCGCGCCGACGCTCACGCGCGCCGCGTTGCTTGCCGAGCTGCGCCAGCGCATCGACCCGGCCTTCCTGCCGCGGCCGCTGGTCCTGCTCGAGCGCCTGCCGCGCGCCCAGACGGGCAAGCTGCCGCGCGAGGCGCTGCGCGCGCTGGCGCGCGCGCACGTGCCGCCGCGCCGATGAGCGAGCCGACCCTGCGCTTTCCCGCTTCGCACCCGGCGTTTCCGGGGCATTTTCCCGGTGCGCCCGTGGTGCCCGGCGCGCTGCTGCTCGCAGCGGCGCTCGCCGCGCACGGGCTCGGCGGCGCGGGCACGCGCATCGCCGCGGTGAAGTTCCTGCGGCCGGTCGGGCCGGGGGAAGGGGTCGAGGTGCGGCGCGCCGGCGCAACCCGGCTCGAGCTGCGCGTCGGCGCGCAGCTGGTGGCGAGCGTGACCCTGCAGGCGGCGCGCGCATGACGGCTGCCTGGCGCGCGCGGCCCGAGCGCAGCCATCGCCAGATCCTGCGCCTGATGCGCTGGATCGCGCTCGCGCTGGGCCGGGGCGTCGCGCGCGCCGTGCTGCATCCGATCACGGCCTACTATCTCGCCTTAGCGCCGCGCGAGCGGCGCGCCTCCGGCGCCTACCTGGCACGCGTGCTCGGGCGGCCGTCCACGCTCGCCGAGCGCTACCGGCACTTCCACAGCTTCGCCGCCACCATCCTCGACCGCGTGTATCTGCTCGACGAGCGCTTCGAGCAGTTCGACATCGAGGTGCACGGCGAGGACGCGTTGCGCGCGGCGCTCGCGCCCGGTCGCGGCGCCCTGCTGCTCGGCGCGCACCTGGGCAGCTTCGAGGCCTTGCGCGCCCCGGGGCGCCGCGCCACCGGCCTGCGCATCGCCATGGTGATGTACGAGGACAATGCGCGCATGCTCAACGAGACGCTCGCCGCGCTCGGCCCGGCCGCCCGGCAGGACGTCATCACGCTCGGGCGCGTGGATGCCATGCTGCGGGTGCGCGACTTCCTCGAAGGCGGGGGCATCGCGGGCGTGCTGGCCGATCGCGCGCTCGCCGAGGGCGGCGCCAGCAGCGTGCCCTTCCTGGGCACGCCGGCGCGCTTCCCGCTCGGGCCGATGCGCATGGCCGCGATGCTGCGCTGTCGCACGCTGTTCATGGCCGGGCTGTACCTCGGCGGCAGGCGCTATGCGCTGCATTTCGAGCCGCTGGCCGATTTCGGCGCGACGCCGCGCCCGCGGCCCGAGGCGGCGCTCGCGGCCTACGTCGCCTGCCTCGAGCGGCACTGCCGCGCCGCGCCGTTCAACTGGTTCAACTTCTACGACTTCTGGGCCGATGGCGCCGCGGCTTGAACGCCTGCTCGGCGTCGTCCTGCTCGCCTGGGCGGCGGCTGCGCCGGCGGCCCCGTCCTGGGACGTCGAGCGGCTGCTTGCCGGCTTCGCGCAGACGCGCGAGGCGCGCGCCAGCTTCGTCGAGAGGAAGACCGTGCGCGTGCTCGAGCGGCCGCTGGTCAGCTCGGGCGAGCTGCGCTTCGCGGCGCCCGACCGGCTGGAAAAGCGCACCCTGCGCCCGCGCCCCGAGCTGCTGGTGCTCGACGGAGACAGGCTGACGCTGGAGCGCGGCGAGCGCCGCCTGCAGCTCGACCTGCGCAGCTATCCGGAGGTCGCCGCCTTCGTGCAGAGCATCCGCGGCACGCTGGCCGGCGACCGCGAGGCGCTCGAGCGCGCCTACCAGCTGGCGCTGGAGGGGGACGCGGCCTCCTGGGCGCTCACGCTGGTGCCGCGCACGCCCGCGATGTCGGACCTGGTCGCGCGCGTGCGCATCGCCGGCCGGCATGCCGAAATCTCGGTGGTCGAGATCGTGCATGCCAACGGCGACCGCTCGCTCATGAGCGTGCAGCGTCTGCCGGGGGCGCGTTGAGCCGCGCGCGCGTTCCGCTGCTCGCCTGGCTCGCGGCGCTCGTCGCCGCGGCCGCCATCGCCGCCGGCGCGCGCTACACGGCCGACCTGTCGGCCTTCCTGCCGCGCTCGCCCAGCCCCGCCCAGCAGCTGCTCGTCGACCAGCTGCGCGAGGGCGCCGTCGGCCGCGTCATGCTGCTCGCCATCGAAGGCGGCGATGCGGCCTCGCGCGCCGCGGCCTCGCGCGCGCTCGCCGAGCGCCTGCGCGCCGACGCGCGCTTCGCCTACGTGGCCAACGGCGCCGCCGGCAGCACCGAGCGCGAGCGCCGTCTGCTGGTCGAGCACCGCTACCTGCTCAGCCCCGCAGTAACGCCCGAGCGCTTCAGCGCCGGGGGATTGCGCGAAGCGATCGTGGACAACCTCGACACGGTCGCTTCCTCCGCCGGGGGGCTGGCGCAGGCCCTGCTGGCGCGCGACCCGACCGGCGAAGTGGCCCGCCTTGCCGAGGCGCGCATGGCCGGCTCGGCGCCGCCACTGAGTCGTGAAGGGGTCTGGGCGTCGCGCGACGGCGAGCGCGCCGTGCTCCTCGCGCGCACCGCGGCCGGCGGCGCGGACACCGATGGGCAGGCGGCGGCCATGGCGGCCGCGCGCGCCGCTTTCGACGCCGGCAGCGCGTCCGGCCTGCGACTGCGCATGAGCGGCGCGGGCGTGTTCGCGGTGCAGTCGCGCGCGACGATGAAGCAGGAAGTGGCGCGCGTCGCCGCGCTCGGCATGGCGCTGGTGGCCGTGCTGCTGCTCGCCGCGTACCGCTCGCCCGCGGCGCTCGCCTTCGGGCTGCTGCCCGTGCTGAGCGGCGCGCTGGCGGGCGTCGCGGCGGTGGCCCTGGGCTTCGGCGTGGTGCACGGCATCACGCTCGGCTTCGGCATCACCCTCATCGGCGAGGCGGTGGACTACGCGGTGTACCTGTTCGTGCAGACGGCCGCGCCGCAGGACGCGCAGGCGCGTCGCGCGGCCTGGCTGGCGGAGTTCTGGCCGACGATCCGCCTCGGCGTGCTCACCTCGCTCGCCGGCTTCGGCGCCCTGCTGCTCTCGGGCTTTCCCGGCCTCGCCCAGCTCGGCCTGTACTCCGTCTGCGGGCTGGCTGCCGCCGCGCTGTTCACGCGCTTCGTGCTGCCCAGCCTGCTCCCGGCCGCCTTTCATGTGCGCGACCTGTCGCCGTTCGGCGTGCACCTGGCGCGCCTGTGCGCCGCGGCGCCGCGCTGGCGCGGCGTGGTCACGCTGCTGGTGATCGCCGCGGCGGTGGTGCTGCTCGCCAAGCGCGATGCGCTGTGGGCGAGCAGCCTGTCCGTCCTCAGCACTCTGAGCGAGGAGGAGCAGGCCTACGACGGCCGCCTGCGCGCCGACCTCGGGGCGCCGGACGCGCGCTATCTGGTGGTCGCGGAGGGCAACGACGCGCAGGAGGCGCTGCGCGCCGCCGAGCGCGTGGGCACGGCCCTGCAGCCGCTCGTCGCGCAAGGCGTGATCGCCGGATTCGACAGTCCCGCCACCTACCTGCCGAGCGAGGCGACGCAGGGCGCGCGCGCCGCCAGCCTGCCGCCGCTGCGCGAGCTGCGCGCGCGGCTGGAACGGGCGCTGCGCGGGCTGCCGTTGCGCGCCGCGCGCCTGGAAGCGTTCGTCGCCGACGTGGCGAAGGTGCACGCGGGCGCGCGCCTGCAGCGCGCAGATCTCGAGGGCACCGGGCTGGGAGTCGCGCTCGACGCGCTGCTCCTGCCCCGGGCCGGGCGCTGGCTCGCCGTACTGCCGCTGCGCGGCCCGCCCTCCGGCGGCGGGTTCATCGATACCGGCCAGGCGCGCGAGGCGCTGCTCGGCAGCGGCGCGGAATTCCTCGACCTCAAGGCGGAAGCCGACGCGCTCTATGCGGCCTATCTGGGGGAAGCCATCGCGCTCTCCGCCGCCGGCGTGGCGGTGGTGCTGCTCCTGCTGATGATCGCCCTGCGCTCGGCGGCGCGCGTCGGGCGCGTGGCCGCGCCGCTCGGCGCCGCGGTGCTGGTGACGGCGGCGCTGCTCGCCGCCGCCGGCGAGCCGCTCACGCTCCTGCACCTGGTCGGCTTCCTGCTGGTGGTGGCGGTCGGCTCGAACTACGCGCTGTTCTTCGAGCATGCCGCCGCGCAGGGCCCGCCCGCGCCGCGCGTGCTCGCCTCGCTCGCGCTCGCCAATGCCACCACGGTGGTCGGCTTCGGCGTGCTCGCCAGCTCGCACGTGCCGGTGCTGCGCGCACTCGGCGTGACCGTGGCGACGGGCACGCTGCTGGCGCTCGCCTTTGCCGCGCTGCTCGCGGGCGCGCGCGGCGATGCGCGATAATCCGCCCATGGCCTTTGTGCACGCGGCGGCGCGCACGGGCGCGCCGTGGCGCCCGAATCGCTACCTGCAGGGCTCGGTGCTCCTGCACGGCGCGGCGCTCGCCGGCTTCGCCGCTGCTCCGGAGCACTGGGGCTGGGCGCTCGGCGCCATCGCCGCGAACCAGGCTCTGCTGGCGGCCGGCGGCCTGCTGCCGCGCAGCCGCCTGCTCGGACCGAACTGGACGCGCCTGCCGGCACCGGCGGCCGCGCGCGGTCAAATCGCGCTCACGCTGGACGACGGCCCCGACCCGGAGGTCACCCCAGGCGTGCTCGAGCTGCTGGCGCGCGCCGGCGTGCGCGCGACGTTCTTCTGCATCGGCGAGCGCGCGGCGCAACACCCCCGTCTGGTGCGCGCCATGGTCGAGGCGGGGCACGCGGTGGAAAACCATTCGCTGCGGCACAGCCACGGCTTTGCGTTCTTCGGCCCGGGCCGTTATCTCGAGGAGCTCGGCGGCGCGCAGCAGACGCTCGCCGCGCTCGCCGGCGACGCGCCGCGCTTCTTTCGCGCCCCCGCGGGGCTACGCAATCCGTTTCTCGACTACGTGCTGGCGCGCCTCGGGCTGACGCTCGCCAGCTGGACGCGGCGCGGCTTCGACACGGTCAGCGCCGATACGGCCGCCGTCCTGCGACGCCTCACCCGGGATCTCGCCGCGGGCGACATCCTGCTGCTGCACGACGGCCACGCGGCGCGCACCGCGAGCGGCGTCCCGGTCGTGCTGGAGGCGCTGCCGCCGCTGCTCGAGCGCATCGCGGCCGCCGGATTGCGGCCGGTCACGCTGCGCGCCGCGCTCGATTGAGCGCCGCCGCGCAATACGCGCGCCTCGTCGAGGCGGCGAGCGCGCCATATCGCGCGGCGGGGAGCTTCGCCTGGCATTTCGCGCGCGGCAAGCTGGGCCGCGACCCGGCGTTCCGGCACTTCCTCGAGGCGCGCCTCATTCCGGAGGGCGCGCGGCTGCTCGACCTGGGCTGCGGGCAGGGCCTGCTGCGCGCGCTGCTCGACGCGGCGGGCGAGCCGCGGCTCGCCTCGTACCGGGGATTC
Organism: Betaproteobacteria bacterium; assembly: GCA_029883975.1. GTDB lineage: Bacteria > Pseudomonadota > Gammaproteobacteria > Burkholderiales > SG8-39 > JAABQT01. The sequence goes on along the minus strand of JAOUIL010000013.1, from coordinate 23,486 downwards.
GAGCTGATGGCGCGCGACGTCGAGCGCGCGCGGCGCGCGCTGGGCGGGGACTGCGGCGTCTCGCAAGGCGACATCCGCACGGCCCCGTTCGGCTCCGCGGACGTGGTCGTCCTCCTCGACGTGCTGCACTACCTGCCGCTCGCCGACCAGGACGCGGTGCTCGCTCGGGTGCGCGCCGCGCTCGCCCCCGGCGGCACGCTGCTGCTGCGCATCGGCGATGCCGGCGGCGGACTGCCGTTCCTGCTCAGCAACTGGGCGGATTGGTGCGTCGCCTGCGCGCGCGGGCACGGCGCGACCCGCTTCCACTGCCGCAGCGTGGCACAATGGCGCGGCGCGCTGGAGGCGCTCGGCTTCGCGGTGCGCGCCGAGCCGATGAGCCGCGGCACGCCGTTCGCCAACGTCCTGCTCGTCGCCCGCGCTCCGCGTCACGACTGACCTCCATGCAGCCGCTGCAACTGTCCCATTACACCCTCACCAGCTGCCTCGGGCGCGGATGCGGGCCGACGCTCGACGCCCTGCAGCGCCGCGCCAGCGGTCTCGCCGCGCGCCAGTTCGAGTCCGCGGCGCTTGACACCTGCATCGGCGAGATCGCCAACGTGGACGAGGTGCGCCTGCCGGGGGCGCTCGCGGCGTGGGACTGCCGCAACAATCGCCTCGCCGAGCTTGCGCTCACGCAGGACGGCTTCGCCGCCGCGGTCGGCGCCGCGGCCGCGCGCCACGGCGCGCAGCGCGTGGGCGTGTTTCTCGGCACGAGCACCTCCGGGATCCTGCAGACCGAGCTCGCCTACCGCCGCCGCGCGCCGCTGGATGGCACGCTGCCCGCGGACTTCGACTACGCGCGCACGCACAACACCTACTCCGTCACCGGTTACGTGCGCGCGCGGCTCGGGCTCGCCGGCCCGGCCTGGACGGTGTCCACAGCCTGCTCCTCGAGCGCGAAAGTGTTCGGCACGGCCGCACGCATGATCGAGGCCGGGCTGATCGGCGCCGCCGTGGTGGGCGGGGTGGACAGCCTTTGCCTGACGACACTGTACGGGTTCAATTCGCTCGAGCTGCTCGCGCGCGAGCCCTGCCGCCCCTGGGACCGCGCGCGCAGCGGCCTGTCGATCGGCGAGGCGGCGGCCTTCGCGCTGCTCGAGCCGCTCGCCGCGGCGGCGCCCGCCGACGCCATCGCCGTGCTCGGCGTGGGCGAGTCGAGCGACGCCCACCACATGTCGGCGCCGCACCCCGAGGGCCTGGGCGCGCGTCTCGCCATGCAGGCGGCGCTGGCCGACGCGCGCCTCGCCGCGCGCGATATCGACTACGTGAACCTGCACGGCACCGCCACGCCCAGCAACGACGCCGCGGAAGACCGCGCGATGGTCGAGGTGTTCGGCACGTCCACGCCCTGCAGCTCGACCAAGGGCGCCACCGGCCACACGCTGGGCGCGGCCGGCGCCGTCGAGGCGGTGATCGCCGCCCTGGCGCTGCGCCACGGCTTCATTCCGGGCGGGGCCAACACGACGGCGCCCGATCCGGCGCTGCGCGCATGCTACGTGCGCGAGAGCCGCGACGCGTCAGTGCGCCGCGTGCTCAGCAACTCGTTCGGCTTCGGCGGCACGAATTGCAGCCTCGTGCTGGGGCGTGCGTGAACGCCTTGCGCGCCGCCATCGACGCGATCGCCCTGATCGGGCCGGGCCTGAGCGGCTGGGACGAGGCGCGCGCGGTGCTCGCGGGCGAGCGCGCCTACGTCGCTGCGCCGACCGCCGTGCCGCCGGCGGTGCTGCTGCCGCCGAACGAGCGCCGGCGCAGCGGCCTGGCGGTGCGCATCGCGCTCGCCGCCGGCGCCGCGGCGCTCGACGCGAGCGGACGCGATCCGGCGCGGCTGCCGACCGTGTTCGCCTCCTCGTCCGCGGACGGCGATACCTGCCACGCGATCTGCGAGCAGCTCGCCGGCGACGACCGCCTGATCTCGCCGACGCGTTTCCACAACTCGGTGCACAACGCCCCGGCCGGCTACTGGAGCATCGCCACGCGCAGCATGGCGCCGTCGACCAGCCTGTGCGCCTACGACGGCAGCTTCGTCGCGGGACTGCTCGAGGCCAGCGCCCTCGCTCGCGCGCGCGGCGAAGCGGTGCTGCTCATCGCCTACGACGCGCCCTACCCCGAGCCGCTGCGCGCCAAGCGGCCGGTGCCGGATGCGTTCGGCGCCGCGCTGCTGCTGAGTCCCGCCGCCAGCGCGGGCAGCCTCGCGGCGCTCGAGCTCTCGCTCGGCGCCCGCACGCCGGAGCCGCTGGCGATTCCCGCGCTCGAGCACGTGCGCCGCGCGATTCCCACCGCGCGCGCGCTGCCGCTGCTGCGCCGCATCGCACGGCGCGAGGCCGGCGAGGATGTCCTCGAGTATCTCGACGGCCTGAGCCTCGCGGTCGGGGTCACGTTATGCGCCTAGGCAAGGACTGGATCGAGGCGCACATCCCGCATCACGGCGCGATGTGCCTGCTGGACGGAGTGCTGGAGTACGATGCCCGGCGCATCGTGTGCCGCGCGAGCAGCCACGCCGATCCCGGCAATCCGCTGCGCGTGGGCGGCCGCCTGCCGGCGGCGTGCGGCGTGGAGTACGGCGCGCAGGCCATGGCAGTGCACGGCGCGCTGCTCGCGGCGGACGGCGCGCCGCTTGGCCCGGGAATCCTCGCGAGCGTGCGCGCCCTGACGCTGCACGCGGACCGGCTGGACGACGTGCCCGGGCCCCTGCGCGTCACCGCGGAGCGGCGCAGCGGGGAGCAGGACCACATCCTCTACGACTTCAGCATCTCCGGCGAGGCCGGCGAGCTCCTGCACGGGCGCGCGACCGTGGTGCTGGACGCGCGCAAGCGGGCATGAGCGCGCTGCGCGCCCTGGTCACCGGCGGCAGCGGCGGAATCGGCGCAGAGATCTGCCGCCGCCTGGCGGCCGACGGGCGGCACGTCGTCGTGCATGCCCACCGGCACCTGGACGCCGCGCGCACGCTCGCCGCGGACATCGTCGCGCGTGGCGGCAGCGCCGAAGCGCTCGCGTTCGACGTGACCGACGCCGCGGCGGCGCGCGCCGCGCTCGAAAGCCTGCTCGAGCGCGGACCGGTGCAGATCCTGGTCAACAACGCCGGCACCCACGACGACGCGGCCTTCCCCGGCATGCGCGAGGCGCAGTGGAAGAGCGTCATCGACGTGTCGCTGCATGGCTTCTTCCACGTCACGCAGCCGCTCGTCCTGCCGATGCTGCGCACGCGCTGGGGCCGCATCGTCAACATGGCCTCGGTGAGCGCGGTGCTCGGCAACCGCGGGCAGGCGAACTACGCGGCGGCCAAGGGCGCGCTGATCTCGGCGACGCGCACGCTAGCGCTCGAGCTGGGGAAGCGCGGCGTGACCGTCAACGCGGTCGCCCCCGGCCTGATCGAAACCGCGATGAGCGCGAGCTTCCCCGCGGAGCGCATCCGCGAGCTGGTGCCGCTGCAGCGCGCGGGCACCGCCGCGGAGGTCGCCGAGCTGGTTGCCTTCCTTGCCTCCGACCGCGCCGCCTACATCACCGGCCAGACGATCCCCATCAACGGCGGGATGGCGTAACGCGGCGCAGCGCCAGCCACGGCAGGCGCAGGAGGAAGCCGAGCATCAGCCGGACGTGCATCCAGCTGAGCAGCGCGTTGTCGCGCCAGTAGCGAAAGTGCGACACCCCGCCGTCCTCGGGCCGCAGGTAGCGCACCGGAGCCGGCAGGTTGAGCGGCGGCACGCCGCGCCACACGAGCCGGACGGCGGCCTCGGGGTCGAAGTCGAAGCGCCGCATCCAGCGCTGCGCCTGCATGATCGCTAGCAGCGGACCGACCGGGTAGACGCGAAAGCCGAACAGCGAGTCGCCGATGCCCGCCCACAGCGTCTCCAGGTTCGCCCACCAGTTCGACACGCGCCGGCCGTGCACGCGCAGCGCCGGCGCGCTGGCGTCGAACTGCGGCACGCCGAGCACCACCGCGCCGGGCGAGCGCATGGACGCCGTCATGAACTCCGGGATCGAAGCGGCCGGATGCTGGCCATCGGCGTCCATGGTGAGCACGTGGCTGTAGCCCGCGGCCTGCGCGGCGCGCAGGGCGTGCAGCACCGCCGCACCCTTGCCGCCGTTGCGCTCCAGCGCCAGCACCCGCAGCCCGTCGTCCTCGCGCGCCATGCGCTCCAGTCCCTCGCGCGTGCCGTCGGTGCTGCCATCCACCACCACCCAGACGGGAGCCCACTGCGCGCGCGCCGCGCGCACCGTGGCGAACACCTGGGGCCCGGGGTTGTAGCTCGGGATGACCACCAGGTGCGAGCGCGACCCGGCGCGCGCGCTCACGCCGGCCGCGATTCCACGTCGGCGCGCAGGCCCGGGGCCGCCGCCGCAGGCTCGGCCAGCTCGCGCGCGAAGTACTGCTCCAACTCGCGCACGAAAGCGTGCAGGTCCTGCGGCGGATCGAAGCGCCGGCCCAGGCGCACGCGATAGCGCAACGGCAGCGCGGGACGGCGCGTCAGCGGCCAGCCTTTGCCGAGAAACGCGCTGTCGGCCTCGATGACCACCGCCTGCACCGGCACGCCGGCGCGGCTGGCGATGAGCGCGATCGCGCCGCGCAAGGGATTGAGCGGCGCGCGCACCGTGCGCGTTCCCTCCGGGAACAGCAGCAGCTGGCCGCCGGCGCGCAGCTCGTCGACCGCGCTGCGCACCATGGCCATGGGCGAGTCGTTGCGGATATAGCCCGCGAGCCGCGCCCCGCCGCCGAACAGCACGCCGTCGAACAGCGTCGCCTTCAGCACGCAGGTGGCCTGCGGCGCGCGCGACAGCACCATCACCGCGTCGAGCAGCGAGGGATGATTGGGGGCGAGGATCAGCGGACCTGCGCCGCGCAGCGCATCGAGCGCGCCGAGATCGAAGCGGCAGGCCCCGGCCGCCTGCAGCGTACCCAGGTACAGGCGGAAACCCCGCGCGATGACGGCGCGCCCGATCGCGCGCCCGGTGCGCCTGGGCAGCGCGACCTGCAGTGGCAGCGCCACCAGTCCCCAGGCGAGGCTGCCCAGCGCGAGCAGCCCGAGGCCGTACCAGAGCATGGCGTAAGCCCAGGCGGCGCGCAGGGATCTCAGCACCATGGTTGCCTCATGCAGCTCCCCTGCGATTGCGCGGCAACCCTGCGCCGCACGCGGACCATTCTAGCCGGCGCCGCTACGGCCTCTTCTCGAAGTTGGCGGCGTGGATCTCCACGTCGGCGCTCGCGCGCAAGCTGGCGATGTACGCGTCCATCTGCCGCGCCCCGGCGAGCTGCGCCGCGCGCGCGCGTTCCGCGCTGCGCTGCGCTTCCGGCCGCGGCTCCGGCTCGAGCACCTTGTCCACGCGGTACAGCACGTAGCCCTCGGTGCCGCGCGCCGCGCCGGCGAACACCGGCAGGCGCGCGGCCTCCGCCGCCAGCAGCGGCCGCAGCGCGCCCGCCGGAATACCCTGCGGGCTGCGCCGCGAAACCGCCTTCGGCGCGCTCCAGTTGAGCCCCGCGTCCTCGCCCTTGCGCAGGGCCTGCAGCTTCGCCTCGCCCGCCCGCTGCGCGAGCCCCGTCGCCTCGTCCGCGCGCAGCCTGGCCTCGATTTCCGCGCGCACTTCCTCGTACTTCCTCTGCGCCTGGGGAACATGCTCGACGACGCGCGCGGCCACGAGCACGCTGGGGGAGACCTCGACCGCATCGGTATTGCGCCGCGCCTTCAGCGCGTCCTCGGAGAACAGCGCCGCCAGCAGCTTCGGATGCCCGAGCACGCCGGCCTCCGGGGTGGCGATGCGCGTGAGCCAGCCGCTCGTGCGCAGCGGCAGCTTGAAGCGCTCGGCGGCCGGCTTCAGGCTGTCAGACTGCTCGTAGACGATATTGCTGAAGGCTTCCGCGGACTCGGCGAAGCGGCGCGCGGCCTGCTGGCGCGCAAGCTCGTCGGCCAATTGCGCGCGCACCTCGGCGTACGGACGCACCTTCGCAGCCTGCACCCCCGTGACGCGGATGACGTGCCAGCCGAAATCGCTCTGCACCGGCTCGCCGATCTCGCCTTCCTTCTGGCGGAACGCGGCCTCCTCGAACGGCGGCACCATCATGCCCTTGCCGAAGTAGCCCAGGTCGCCGCCCTTGGCGGCCGAGCCGGGATCCTGCGAGTGCTTCTTCGCCAGCTCGGCGAAACGCGCCAGGTTCTTGCGCGCCTCGGCGGCCAGCCGGTCGGCCTCCTCCCGGGTCTTCACCAGAATGTGGCTGGCGCGGCGCTGCTCGGCGACGGCAAACTGCGACGCGCGCGAGTCGTACGCCGCGCGGATGGCCTCCTCCGCCACCGGCTCGCGCTCGCGCAGCGCCTCGGCGGACAGCGTGACGTACTCGGCGCGCAGGCGCTCCGGCAACCGGAACTCCTCGGGATGCGCGTCGAAGTACGCCTTGACCTGCGACTCCCCGATCTTCGCCTGCGCGGCGAAGGGCTGCGCGGCGACCAGCGCCTCGCGCACCTCGCGCCGCTCGCCGGAGAGCGCCGCCAGGCGCTCGCTGACGGCGCGCGACACGAGCGCCGTGCCGCCGACCGCCTCGCCCAGCTGCTGCAGCATCAGGTCCTGCCGCAGCCGCTCCTCGAACATCTGCGGCGTCATGCCCTGCGCGCGCAGCAACGCCTCGTAGTTGGATCTGGAGAATCCGCCCTCGGCCTGGAAGGCCGGGACCGCGGCGATCGTCTGGCGCAGGGCGTCGTCGCTCACCGTGAGCCCGGCGCGCCGTGCCGCATCGGCCAGCAGGCGCTGCGCCACCAGCGACTCGACCAGCGCGCGGCGGGTATCGGGCGTATCGAGCGCCTCCGGGTCGACATTGGGGCCGAAGGCGGCGCGCAGGCGATCCTGCTGGCGGCGCAGCTCCTCGGCGAACTCGCGCTGCGTGATCCCCGCGCCGTTCACGGTCGCCACGTCGTCCTTGCCGCCGCCCCAGCGCGTGTAGGACTCGAGCCCGAAGAAGGCGAAAGGGATCACCAGCAGGACGAGGACGACCTGCGCCAGCCGCTTGCGTTTGTGGACGAGCTCGAACATTCAGCGCAGGTGCAGGTTGTGGCGGAGCGGACGGGACTCGAACCCGCGACCCCCGGCGTGACAGGCCGGTATTCTAACCAACTGAACTACCGCTCCGTTGCTGCATTTTCTGAAAGTAGGGCATTGCGATGCAGCGGCCCGCTGCTGCTTCGCAATGCAGCGTTGTTCTCTTGGTGGGTGCTGACGGGTTCGAACCGCCGACATTCGCCGTGTAAGAGCGACGCTCTACCAGCTGAGCTAAGCACCCGCAAAAGGGGCGCTAGTTTATCGCGTCCTTCAGCGCCTTGCCAGCACGAAAGCGCGGCACGCGCGCCGCGGCGATGCTCAGCTGCGCCCCGGTGCGCGGATTGCGTCCCGTGCGCGCCGCGCGCGCGCCGGCATAGAAGGTGCCGAAGCCGACGAGGGTCACCGGCTGGCCCTTGCGCAGGCTCGACTTGACCGCGCCCACCAGCGCGTCGATGGCGCGTTCCGCGGCCAGCTTGGAGATCTCCGCCTGCTGCGCGATGTGCTCGATGACGTCGGCCTTGTTCACCGCCGCGCTCCGTCAGTGCTTCACCGCGGTCGTCGAGCCGGGCTTGTCCTCGGCGGGCGGCAACGGCGCGGCCTCCTCGCGCTCGGGCAGCGGCTCTGGCTTGCGCTCGAGCGCGACCTCCAGGACCTTGTCGATCCACTTCACCGGGATGATCTCCAGGCGGTTCTTGACGTTGTCCGGGATGTCGACCAGGTCCTTCACGTTCTCTTCCGGGATCAGCACCGTCTTGATGGCGCCGCGGTGCGCCGCCAGCAGCTTCTCCTTCAGGCCGCCGATCTGCAGCACCTCGCCGCGCAGCGTGATCTCGCCCGTCATGGCGACGTCGGCGCGCACCGGGATGCCGGTCAGCACCGAGACCATGGCGGTGGCGATGCCGATGCCCGCGCTCGGCCCGTCCTTGGGTGTCGCGCCTTCCGGCAGGTGGATGTGGATGTCGTTCTTCTGGTAGAAGTCCTCCTGCACGCCGAGCTTGCGCGAGCGGTTGCGCACCACCGACAGCGCCGCCTGGATGGACTCCTGCATGACCTCGCCCAGCTTGCCGGTGGTGATGGTCTTGCCCTTGCCCGGCATGGTGACGGTCTCGATGGTGAGCAGCTCGCCGCCGACCTCGGTCCAGGCGAGCCCGGTCACCTGCCCGACCTGGTTCTGCTTCTCGGCCATGCCGAAGGTGTAGCGGCGCACGCCGAGGAACTTGTCCAGATTCTTGGGCGTGACCGTGATGCGGCGCGACTTGGCCTCGCCCGACTGCTTCTCGCTCAGCAGCTGCTTGACCGCCTTGCGGCAGATCTTGGAGACCTCGCGCTCCAGCGCGCGCACGCCGGCCTCGCGCGTGTAGTAGCGCACGATGTCCCGGATGGCCGTCTCGGACACCGACAGCTCGCCCTCCTTGAGGCCCGTGGCCTGCATCTGCTTGGGCAGCAGGTAGCGCACGGCGATGTTCATCTTCTCGTCCTCGGTGTAGCCCGAGAGCCGGATCACCTCCATGCGGTCGAGCAGCGGCGCCGGGATGTTCAGCGTGTTCGCCGTGGCGACGAACATCACCTCCGACAGGTCGTACTCGACCTCGATGTAGTGGTCGGTGAAGGTGTGGTTCTGCTCGGGGTCGAGCACCTCGAGCAGGGCGGACGACGGGTCGCCGCGCCAGTCCTGGCCGAGCTTGTCGACTTCGTCGAGCAGGAACAGCGGGTTGCGCACGCCCACCTTGGACATGTTCTGCAGGATCTTGCCGGGCATCGAGCCGATGTAGGTGCGCCGGTGGCCGCGGATCTCCGCCTCGTCGCGCACGCCGCCGAGCGACATGCGCACGAACTTGCGGTTGGTGGCCTTGGCGATCGACTGGCCGAGCGAGGTCTTGCCCACGCCCGGCGCGCCCACCAGGCACAGGATCGGCGCCTTCATCTTGTCGACGCGCGTCTGCACCGCGAGGTACTCGACGATGCGCTCCTTCACCTTCTCCAGCCCGTAGTGGTCCTTGTCGAGGACCTCCTGCGCGAGCTTGATGTCCTTGGAGATCTTGGAGCGCTTGCGCCAGGGCAGGTTGACCAGCGTCTCGATGTAGTTGCGCACCACGGTCGCCTCGGCCGACATCGGCGACATGAGCTTGAGCTTCTTCATCTCGCTCTCGGCCTTGCGCCGCGCGTCCTTGGGCATGTGCGCGCGCTTGATGCGCTTGTCCATCTCCTCGAGGTCGGCGCCTTCCTCGCCCTCGCCGAGCTCCTTCTGGATGGCCTTCACCTGCTCGTTCAGGTAGTACTCGCGCTGGCTCTTCTCCATCTGGCGCTTGACGCGCCCGCGGATGCGCTTCTCCACCTGCAGGATGTCGATCTCGGTCTCGAGCTGCGACAGCAGGTGCTCGAGGCGCACCTTGACGTCGAACATCTCCAGCACCTGCTGCTTCTGCTCGAGCTTGAGCGGCAGGTGCGCGGCCACGGTGTCGGCCAGGCGGCCCGGCTCGTCGATGCCCGCCAGCGAGGTCAGGATCTCCGGGGGAATCTTCTTGTTCAGCTTCACATACTGGTCGAAGGCCGACAGCAGCGCGCGGCGCATGGCCTCGATCTCGGCGGGCGGCGCCTCCTCCACGGCGATCGGCTCGGCCTCGGCGACCCAGTGCGTCTTCAGGTCGGTGGCCGAGCGGATGCGCGCCCGGCTGCCGCCCTCGACCAGCACCTTCACCGTGCCGTCGGGGAGCTTCAGCATCTGCAGGATGCCGGAGACGCAGCCGATCTCGTAAATGTCTTCCGGGCCGGGATCGTCCTTGGCGGCCGACTTCTGCGCCACCAGCAGGATCGACTTGCCCGCCTCCATCGCCATTTCCATGGCCTTGATGGACTTGGCGCGCCCGACGAACAGCGGGATCACCATGTGCGGGAACACCACCACGTCGCGCAAAGGCAGCAGTGGGTACTGGGTGACGCCTTGGGGGGTCTCGGTCATCTCAGGCATGTGCGGGTTCCCGCAGGCAAATCAATGGGGTGAGCGTACACGCAACGCGCGTGCACTGCAACGCGGAAAAAGCAGTGAAATCTGGCGCTTACGCCGAAGAGCCGGCAACTTTTTGCTGGTCGGAGTAGATCAGCAGCGGCTTGCCGTCCGCCAGGATCATCTGCTCGTCGACCACCACCTTGCTGACATTCTCCAGCGTCGGAAGTTCGTACATGGTGTCGAGCAGCACGCTCTCGAGGATGGAGCGCAGGCCGCGCGCGCCGGTCTTGCGGGCGAGCGCGCGCCGCGACACGGCGGCCAGCGCCGCCGAGCGCACCTCGAGCTCGACGCCTTCCATCAGGAACAGGCGCTGGTACTGCTTGATCAGCGCGTTCTTCGGCTCGGTGAGGATCTGCACCAGCGCGCTCTCGTCCAGCTCCTCGAGCGCCGCGACCACCGGCAGGCGCCCGACGAACTCGGGGATCAGGCCGTACTTGATCAGGTCCTCGGGCTCGACCAGGTTCAGCAGGTCGAAGATCGCCTTGGAGTTGCCCGGCGAGCGCACCTCCGCGCCGAAGCCGATGCCGGTCTTCTCGGTGCGATTGCGCACGATCTTCTCCAGCCCGTCGAACGCGCCGCCGCAGACGAACAGGATGTTCGTGGTGTCGACCTGCACGAAGTCCTGGTTCGGATGCTTGCGCCCGCCCTGCGGCGGCACGGAGGCGATGGTGCCCTCGATCAGCTTGAGCAGCGCCTGCTGCACGCCCTCGCCCGAGACGTCGCGCGTGATCGACGGGTTGTCCGACTTCCTCGAGATCTTGTCGATCTCGTCGATGTAGACGATGCCGCGCTTGGCCTTGTCGACGTCGTAATCGCAGTTCTGCAGCAGCTTCTGGATGATGTTCTCGACGTCCTCGCCGACGTAGCCCGCCTCGGTGAGCGTGGTGGCGTCGGCAATCACGAACGGCACGTTGAGCAGCCGGGCGAGGGTCTGCGCGAGCAGCGTCTTGCCCGAGCCCGTGGGGCCGATCAGCAGGATGTTCGACTTGGCGAGCTCGACCTCGTCGTTCTTGGACAGGTGCTTGAGCCGCTTGTAGTGGTTGTAGACCGCGACCGAGAGGATCTTCTTCGCCAGGTCCTGGCCGATGACGTACTGGTCGAGGATGTTGCGGATCTCGTGCGGCGTCGGCAGGTCCGACTTGGCGCCCTTGCCGCCCTTGTCCGAGGCGGTCTCTTCGCGAATGATGTCGTTGCAGAGCTCGATGCACTCGTCGCAGATGAACACCGACGGGCCGGCAATCAGCTTCCTCACCTCGTGCTGGCTCTTGCCGCAGAAGGAGCAGTACAGCAGCTTCTCGCCGGAGGCGGGCTTGTCCGACATCTAAACGGTCTCTCTGGCCGTCAGCACCTTGTCCACGATGCCGTACTTTACCGCTTCTTCGGCGCTCATGAAAAAGTCGCGTTCCGTGTCCCGGGCGATAATGTCGATCGACTTGCCGGTGTGCTTGGCCAGGATCTCGTTCAGGCGCTGGCGCAGGTACAGGATCTCCCTGGCATGGATCTCGATGTCCGTCGCCTGGCCCTGGAAGCCGCCCATCGGCTGGTGGATCATGACGCGCGAGTTGGGCAGGATGAAGCGCTTGCCCGGGTCCCCGGCCGCGAGCAGCAGCGAGCCCATGCTGGCCGCCTGGCCCACGCACAGCGTGGAGACGTCGGGCTTGATGAACTGCATGGTGTCGTACACCGCGAGCCCCGCCGACACCGAGCCGCCGGGCGAGTTGATGTAGAAGGAGATGTCCTTGTCCGGGTTCTCGGACTCGAGGAACAGCAGCTGCGCGACGATCAGGTTGGCGGTCGACTCGGTCACCGGGCCGACCAGGAACACGACGCGCTCCTTGAGCAGGCGCGAATAGATGTCGTAGGCGCGCTCGCCGCGCCCCGACTGCTCGATGACCATCGGGATCAGCCCCAACCCGCGGGCGGGTTCCATCGCGGCGTTCACTTCCGGCATGCGGCTTTGTCCGATCACGCGTTGCTTCCCATGAGTTCGTCGAACGCCATCGCCTTTTCGGCCACTCTTGCCTTGCCCAGCACCCACTTCACCACGTTCGCCTCCAGCGCCATGCCCTCCATCTCCGACAGCCGCTGCGGCTGCATGTAAAACCATTTTACTACCTCGGCGGGACTCTCGTAGGACTGCGCCTCCTGCTCGATCAGCGCGCGTACCTCCGCCGGCTTGGGCTGCAGCTTTTCCGCGCGCGCCAGCTCGGCGATGATCAGGCCGAGCGCCACGCGGCGCCTGGCCGTCTCCTCGAAGGCCGCCGGATCCAGCGGCAGCTTCTCGACCTGCAGGCCGCGCGCGCGCAGGTCGGCGGCGGCGCGCTCCGCGAGCTCGCGGGTCTCGAGCGCGACGAGCGATTGCGGCAGATCGAGGGGCGTGGCGGCAACGAGCGCCTGCAGCGCCTGGTGCTTGACGCGCGCCTCGATGCGCTTCGCCACCTCGCGCTCGACGTTCTGGCGCACGTCGGCCCGCATCCTGGCGAGGTCGCCGTCCGCCACTCCCAGGCCGCGCGCGAACTCGGCGTCCAGCGGCGGCAGCTGCGGCGCCTCGACGCGCTTCACCGCCAGCGAAAACTCGGCGGCCTTGCCGGCGACTTCGCGCCCATGGTAGTCGGCGGGAAAGCTCAGGCTGAAGGTCTTCGATTCGCCGGCGCGCATGCCGCGGCCCGCGGCCTCGAACTCGGGCAGCATGCGCCCCTCGCCCAGCACGAAGGCGAAGCCCTGCGCCTCGCCGCCGGCGAACGGCGCGCCGCCGATCGTGCCGGAAAAGTCCACCGTCAGTCGGTCGCCGTCCGCGGCCGCCCGATCCACCGCCGCGTAGGTCACGCGCTGCTTGCGCAGCAGCTCGAGCGTGCGCTCGACCGCCGCGTCGTCCACGCTCACCTGCGGACGCTCGACCAGCGCCGCCGATACGTCTCCGACCTTGAATTCCGGATAGACCTCGAACGTGGCGCTGAACTCGATCGCGCCCGCCGCGGGCTCCTGCCTGGGCTCGATGCGCGGCTGCCCCGCCACGCGCAGGTTCGCCTCGCGCACCGCGTCGTTGAAGGCCTTTTGCACCGCGTCGCCGAGCACCTCGGAGCGCACCTGCGGCCCGTAGGTCTGCGCGACCAGCTTCATCGGCACCTTGCCGGGGCGGAAGCCCGGCATCTTCACGTTGCGCGCCATCTTCTTCAGGCGCGCGTCGATCTCTCGCTCGATGCCCTCGACCGGCAGCGACATCTGCAGTCGCCGCTCCAGTGTGCCCAGCTGCTCCACGTTCACCGCCATGCCTCTCGGATTCCTCGACTCGATGCGTTGGTGCGAAGGGAGGGACTCGAACCCTCATGCCTTGCGGCGTCAGATCCTAAGTCTGGTGCGTCTGCCAATTCCGCCACCTTCGCCGGGAAAAAGCGAATGGAAAGAAAGTATTATACCTGCGCGTGCCGGTCGCCCATTACGAGAACTTCCCCGTGGCCTCGTGGCTGCTGCCGGCGGCGCTGCGCGCGCCCGTGGAAACAATTTACCGCTTCGCGCGCACCGCGGACGATTTCGCCGACGAAGGCGACGATCCCCCGGCCCGGCGCCTGGCGAAGCTCGAAGCGCACCGCGGCGAGATCGAGCGCATCGCGCACGAGCATGGCCTGCCGCGCGCGCCGTTCGCGGACCTGCTCGACGCCTTCTCGCAGGACGTCGTCAAGTCGCGCTACGCGAGCTACGCCGAGCTGCTCGACTACTGCCGACGCTCCGCCAATCCGGTCGGGCGGCTGCTGCTGCATCTTTTCAAACGGACGTCTGAAACGGATCTCGCGCAGTCCGATGCCATCTGCTCGGCGCTGCAGCTCACCAATTTCTGGCAGGACGTGGCGACGGACTACGCGCGGGGCCGCATCTACCTGCCGCAGGACGAGATGGCGCGGCATGGGGTCGGCGAGCGCCACCTCGCGCAGGCCGTCTGCGACGACGCCTGGCGAGCGCTGATGCGCTTCCAGGTGCAGCGCACGCGCGCGCTGATGCGGTCGGGCGCGCCGCTCGGCCGGCGCCTGCCGGGGCGCGTCGGCGTGGAGATCCGCGCCACGGTGCAAGGCGGGCTGCGCATCCTGGAGAAGATCGAGCAGGTGGGCTTCGACGTATTCCGGCGGCGCCCCGTGCTGCGTGCGCTCGACTGGCCGGGCATCCTGGCGCGCGCCCTGTGACGCCCGACCAGTATTGCCAGCGCAAGGCGGCGGCCAGCGGCTCGAGCTTCTACTACGCCTTTCGCTTCCTGCCGCCGCCGCGGCGCCGCGCCATCACCGCCCTGTACGCCTTCTGCCGCGAGGTCGACGACGTGGTCGACGAGGCCTCGGATGCGCAACTGGCCGCCACGCGCCTCGCCTGGTGGCGCCAGGAGATCGCGCTGCTGTTCGACGGCCGGCCGCAGCACCCGGTGTCGCGCGCCCTGCAGCCCGCGCTCGCGCCGTTCGGCATCACCGCGGCGCGGCTCAACGAGATCGTCGACGGCGTGGAGATGGACCTCACGCAGACGCGCTATCTCGACTTCGCGGGACTCGAGCGCTATTGCTATCGCGTGGCGGGCGTAGTGGGCATCCTCGCCGCCGGCATCTTCGGCTACACGGACCCGCGCACGCTCGAGTACGCAAAATCGCTCGGCACGGCGCTGCAGCTCACCAACATCATCCGCGACGTGGGCGAGGATGCGCGCAACAACCGGATCTATCTGCCGATCGAGGACCTGCAGCGCTTCGGCGTGAGCGCCGCCGACCTGCTGCAGGGCCGCCACGGCGAGGCGTTCGTCGCGCTGATGCGCTACCAGGCCGCACGCGCGCGCGACTTCTACGCACGCGCCATGGAGGCGCTGCCCGCGGCGGACCGCCGCGCGCAGCGCCCGGGCCTGATCATGGCGGCCATCTACCGCACGCTGCTCGAGGAGATCGAGCGCGACGGCTTCCAGGTCCTGCGCCAGCGCACCTCGCTCACGCCGCTGCGCAAGCTCTGGGTGGCCTGGAAGACGTGGCTCGCCGCGTAGCCGTGGTCGGCGCCGGCTACGCCGGCATGGCTGCCGCCGTGACGCTCGCGCAGCGCGGGGCGCGATCGGTAGTCTTCGAGTCAGGGCCGGTGCCCGGCGGACGCGCGCGCCGCGTCGCGACCCAGGGCCGCACGCTCGACAACGGCCAGCACGTCCTGGTCGGGGCCTACGCGACGCTGTTCTCGCTCATGCGCGCGGTCGGCGTGCCCGCGAACGCGGTGCTGCGCATGCCGCTCGAGCTGCGCTACGCCGACGGCGTGCGCCTGCGGCGGCTGTTCCTGCCCGAGCCGCTCGGCCTGCTCGGGGGCCTGCTCGCGGCGCGCGGCCTGCCGTGGCGCGAGCGGCTCGGCGCGCTGCGCTTCATGCGCGCGCTGCGCCGGCTCGGCTTTCGCCTGCCCGAGGACTGCAGCGTGCAGCAGCTGCTCGCGCGCCATGCGCAGGACGGCCGCATCGGCCACTACGTATGGAAGCCGCTGTGCGTGTCCGCGCTCAACACGCCGCCGGAGCGCGCCTCGGCCAACGTGTTCCTCGCCGTGCTGCGCGACACGCTGGCGGGCGGCGAGGACGCGAGCGACCTGCTGCTGCCGCGCGTGGACCTGTCGCGCCTGTTTCCCGAGCCGGCGGCCGCGTGGCTCGCGACGCAGGGCGGCGAGCTGCGCTGCGGCTCGACGGTGCGCGAGCTCGGCGCGCTGCGCGCGCAGTTCGATGCCGTCATCCTCGCTGTCGGGCCGCACCAGCTGAAGGCGCTCGCGCCGCAGCTCGCGCGCGACTTCGAGTACCAGCCCATCTATACCTGCTACCTGCAGTACGAGGCGCGCATCCGCCTGCCCCTGCCCATGCTCGGCCTCGCGCACGGGGTCGTGCAATGGGTGTTCGATCGCGGCGCGCTCACCGGCGACAAGGGCTTGCTCGCGGCGGTGATCAGCGCGCAGGGCGATCACCAGCAGATGACCCACGAAGCGCTTGCCGCCGCGTGCCACCGCGAGCTCGCCGCGGCGCTGCCGTCGCTGCCGCCGCCGCAGTGGTCGCAGGTCATCGCCGAGAAGCGCGCGACCATCGCGGTCGGCGCAAGCCTGGCAAGGCCCGCGATCGACACCGGGATGCCGGGCGTCTTCCTCGCGGGCGACTACACCGATCCCGAGTACCCGCCGACGCTCGAGGCGGCCGCGCGCAGCGGCGTGCGCGCGGCGCAATCCGCCCTGCAGGCGTGACGCGGCTCGAAGCCCGGCAGGCCGACATCACCACGCTCGCGGTGGACGCGATCGTCAACGCGGCCAACGAGTCGCTGCTCGGCGGCGGCGGCGTGGACGGCGCCATCCACCGCGCGGCGGGGCCGCAATTGCTCGAGGAGTGCCGGGGCCTGGGCGGCTGCGCGACAGGCGGCGCGAAGATCACGCGCGGCTACCGCTTGCCGGCGAAATACGTCATCCATGCGGTGGGACCGGTCTGGCGCGGCGGCGGCCACGGCGAGGCGCAGCTGCTCGCCTCGTGCTACCGGCGCTCGCTCGAGCTCGCCGCGCAGCACCACGTAGGCAGCCTCGCCTTCCCGGCGATCAGCACGGGCGTCTACGGCTACCCGAAGGAGGACGCCGCGCGCATCGCGGTGGACACGGTGCGCGCGGCCGCACGCGCGCCGCTGGCGCGCGTCGTCTTCTGCTGCTTCTCCGCGGAGGACCTGCGGCGCTACGAGCGGCTGCTCAAAGATTCCTGAGCAGCTGCACCGCCTGGTCGACGCGCTCGACCGCGAGGATCTCCAGGCCCGGGACCTTGCCCTTCGGCGCGTTGGCCTTGGGCACGATCGCGCGCTCGAAGCCGAGCTTGGCGGCCTCTTTCAGCCGGTCCTGGCCGCGCGGCGCCGGGCGCACCTCCCCCGCCAGGCCGATCTCGCCGAACGCGAGCAGCTTGCCGGGCACCGGCCGGTCGGTGAGCGACGAAACGATGGCGAGCGCGACGGCGAGATCCGCTGCCGGCTCGCCGATGCGCACGCCGCCCACGGCGTTCACGAAGACGTCCTGGTCCATGGTGGCGATGCCTGCGTGCCGGTGCAACACCGCGAGCAGCATGGCAAGCCGGTTCTGCTCCAGCCCGACGGTGAGGCGCCGCGGATTGGGCGCGTGCGCCGCGTCCACCAGCGCCTGGATCTCGACCAGCAGGGGCCGGGTGCCCTCCAGCGTCGCCAGCACGCACGAGCCAGCGACATCCTTCTCGTGCCGCTGCAGGAAGAGCGCGGATGGGTTCGCCACGCCGCGCAGGCCGCTGTCGGTCATGGCGAACACGCCCAGCTCGTTGACCGCGCCGAAGCGGTTCTTCACCGCGCGCACCAGGCGGAAGGCGGAATGCGGGTCGCCCTCGAAATAGAGCACCGTGTCGACGATGTGCTCGAGCACGCGCGGGCCGGCGATGGCGCCCTCCTTGGTAACGTGGCCGACGATGAACAGCGCCGAGCCCGCCTTCTTCGCGTGGCGCGCGAGCTGCGCGGCGCACTCGCGCACCTGCGCCACCGAGCCGGGCGCCGACTGCAGGGTCTCGGACCACAGCGTCTGGATCGAGTCCACCACCGCCACGTCCGGCCGCGCGGCCTGCAGCGCGCCGAGCACGCGCTCGAGCTGGATTTCAGCGAGCAATCCCACGCGCGCGGCGCCCACGCCGAGCCGCCGCGCGCGCAGCGCGACCTGCTCCGCGGATTCCTCGCCCGAGACGTACAGCACCTTGCGCCCGTCGGCGAGCGCCGCGAGCGCCTGCAGCAGCAGCGTCGACTTGCCGATGCCCGGATCGCCGCCGATGAGCGTCACCTGCCCGGCGACCAGGCCGCCGCCGAGCACGCGATCCAGCTCCGCGAGCCCCGTCGGCAAGCGCACTGCCTCGCGCGCCTCGACCTCGGCGAGCGGCACGGGGCTCGCCGCCGGTCCGGCGGCGCGACCGCCCCGCTCAGCGGCCTGCTCGCTCAGCGTGCCCGCCTCGCCGCACGACGGGCACAGCCCCATCCACTTGAGCGCGGTGGCGCCGCACTCCGAGCACACGAACACCGACTTCGGCTTGGCCACTACGGCTCCTCGTGCACCGGAACGCGCGGTGCCAGCGCGCACAGCAACTCGTAGGCAACCGTGCCTGCGGCCGCCGCAACTTCCTCCGCCGGCAGATTCTCGCCCCACAGGGTGACCGGCGTGCCGATGTAGGCCTCCTCGACGTCCGTGATGTCCACGCACAGCATGTCCATGGACACGCGCCCGACCACGCGGCTGCGCCGGTCCTTCACCAGGACGGGAGTACCGGTGGGCGCGTGGCGCGGATAGCCGTCGGCATAGCCGCAGGCAACCACGCCGATGGTCATCGGCTCCTTGGCCTCGAAGCCGAAGCCGTAGCCCACGCGCTCGCCGGGCGCGAGCTCCTGCACCGCGATCAGCTCGGAGGCGAGCGTCATCGCCGGCCGCAGGCCGATGTCGGCCGCGCTCCAGTCGGCAAACGGCGAGCAGCCGTAGAGCATGAGTCCGGGGCGCGCCCAGCCCTCGCGCGCCTCCTTGAAGCGCAGCAGCGCGGCCGAGTTGGCCAGCGACCTCGGCGCCTCCAGCCCGCGCACCAGCTCCTCGAACCAGCGCAGCTGGCCGACGATGCCCTCCTCCCCCTCGGCGTCCGCGAAGTGCGTCATGAGCGTGATCTCGCGCACCCCGGGCAGCAGGCGCAGCGCGTTGTACTGGACCCGTACCGCGTCCACGCCGAAGCCCAGGCGGTTCATGCCGCTGTTCACCTTGAGGTACAGGTCGAGCGCGGAAGGAAAGTCCAGGTGCCTGAGCAGCTCGACCTGCTCGGCGTTGTGGATCACCGGCGTCAGGTCATACTTGAAGAGCAGATTCACGTCGAGCGGCCGGAAGAATCCCTCCAGCATGAGGATCGGCTTGGTCACGCCGGCCAGCCGCAGCCGCGCCGCCTCCTGGAAGTCGAGCACCGCGTAGCCGTCCGCCTCGGCAAGCGCGAGCGCCGCGCGCTCCAGGCCGTGGCCGTAGGCGTTGGCCTTGAGGACCGCCCACAGCTTCGCCTGCCCGGCGGCCTCGCGCGCGAGCTTCAGGTTGTGGCGCAGCGCGGAAGCGCGGATCGTGGCGCGGATCGGCCGGGGCATGGCGCTAGGATAGCCTACCGATTCGTCAAACTTTAACGCCGGCGCAGCCATGGCGCGCCGTGCTTCCATGCTATAAGTCCGCCGCCATGAGCCTGGGCTTCTACATCATCATGGCGGCGCAGTTCTTCTCGTCGCTCGCCGACAACGCGCTGCTGGTCGCGGCCATCGCGATGCTCATCCAGAGCGACTCGCCCACCTGGCTCACGCCCTACCTCAAGTTCTTCTTCGTCATCTCCTACGTGGTGCTGGCGCCGTACGTCGGCGCCTTCGCCGACCGCCTGCCCAAGGGCCAGGTGATGCTCGCCGCCAATGCCGTGAAGTTCGCCGGCTGCGTGCTGATGCTGATGGACGTCAACCCGCTCGCCGCCTATGCGCTCGTCGGCCTGGGCGCCGCCGCCTACTCGCCGGCCAAGTACGGCATCGTCACCGAGTACCTGCCGCCCGCGAAGCTGGTGATCGCCAACGGCTGGATCGAGGGCCTGACCGTGACCTCGATCATCCTCGGCACGGTGCTGGGCGGCGTGCTCATCAGCGCACGCGTCTCCGGCCAGCTGCTCGGCTTCGACGTGCCGCACTTCGACACCGGCATCGATTCGCCCGCCGAGGCGGCGATCGCCGTGATCGCCTTCGTGTACGCGGCCGCCGCCGCGTTCAACCTGTACGTGCCGCGCACCGGCGTGGCGCTCAAGCCGCTGCCACCGAATCCCGGGGAAACGCTGCGCGACTTCTACCACTGCTGCCAGCGGCTGTGGACCGACAAGCTGGGCCAGATCTCGCTCGCCGTGACCACGCTGTTCTGGGGCGCGGGCGCGACGCTGCAGTTCATCGTCATCGAGTGGGCGCGCGCCGCGCTCGGCTTCGACCTGTCGCGCGCCGCCATCCTGCAGGGCGTCGTCGCCTTCGGCATCGCGCTGGGCGCGGTGCTCGCCGCGTGGCGCGTGTCGCTCGATCGCGCGGTGCGCGTCATCCCGCTCGGCATCGGCATGGGGGTGATCGTCCTCGCCATGGTCTTCGTCACCGACGTGCGCGTCGCCATCCCGCTGATGGTGCTCATCGGCGGCCTGGCGGGGTTCTTCGTCGTGCCGATGAACGCGCTGCTGCAACACCGCGGCCACAACCTGATGGGTGCCGGCCGCTCGATCGCGGTGCAGAACTTCAACGAGAACGCCTCCATCCTCGTCATGATCGCCGTGTACTCGGCGCTGCTCGGCGCCGGCTTCTCCATCTTCACGGTGATCGTCATCTTCGGCCTGTTCGTCGCCGGTACCATGACCGCGGTGCTGCTGTGGTACCGGCGCAATCGCCGCGTGCACCGCGAGGAGATCGAGGCGCTGCTGGAGATCGCACGCTCGGAGAAGCACTAGAAAAGGGGGTCAGAACAACATTTCCGCGGGCAACAGGAAATGTTGTTCTGACCCCCTTTTCTCTATTGCTTGATGGTCTTCCGCGCGAACACCAGGTCCGCCCACGCCTTCGCCTTGTCCGGCAGGTTTCTGAGCAGATACGCCGGGTGGTAGGTCACCACCAGCGGCACGCCCTGGTAGGCGTGCACGCTGCCGCGCAGGCTGCCGATCGTGGAGTCGGTGTCGAGCAGCGTCTGCACCGCGAAGCGGCCCATCGCCACGATGAGCTTCGGCTGGATCAGCTGGATCTGGCGCCGCAGGTACGGCGAGCACTTCGCCACTTCGTCCGGCTCGGGGTTGCGGTTGCCCGGCGGGCGGCACTTGAGCACGTTGGCGATGTACACGTTCTCGCCGCGACGCAGCTCGAGCGCGGCGAGCATGTTGTCGAGCAGCCTTCCCGCCTGCCCGACGAAGGGCTCACCGAGCCGGTCCTCTTCCGCGCCCGGCGCCTCGCCGATCAGCAGCCAGTCGGCGTTCTCGTCGCCCACGCCGAACACAGTCTGTGTGCAGCCGGCGCGCAACGGACACGCCGTACAGCCCTTGACCGTCGCCCTGAGCTCGTCCCAGCCCATGCGCGCGATCCGCTCTTCCCTCGATCCCCCGGTTTCGGCCGCCTCTGCCGAAACCGGGGGAGTCTTTTCCTGCCTCAAGACCCAGACAGGACTCAACCCCATCTCCGCGAGAATCTGCGAACGCCGGCTCACAGCGCCTTGCTCAGCACCAGCGCGTCCTCGCGCCCGGCGGCCGCCGGGTAGTAATCGCGGCGGCGCGCGATCCTGCGAAAGCCGAAACGCTCGTACAGCGCCTGGCCGGGCCGGTTGCTGGGCCGCACCTCGAGGTACATGTGGCGTGCGCCCAGCGCGCGCGCCAGGCGCATCGCCTCGCGCAGCAGCGCGGAGCCGTGCCCGCGCCGCTGGCGCGCGCCGGCCACCGACAGGTTGAGCAGATGCGCCTCGCCGGCCGCGGCCATGACCACGAAGTAGCCGAGCAGCTCGGTGCCCAGGCGCCAGGTGCGGCAGGCGTAGCCGGAGCGCAGGGAATCGACGAAGTTGCCGCGGGTCCAGGGGTGGCTGTATACGGCCGACTCGATCGCCAGCACTTCGTCGAGATCCGCCTCGCGCATCGCGGCGAGCTGCGGCTCGTTCTTCAGCACGGCGCTCATGGCCTGCGGCGCTCCTCCGTCGTCAGCGCGACCTTGTCACGCAGGTAGACCGGCGCGGCGCGCGCCGCATCCACCCCCTGGCCCGCGGCGAGCCGCGGCGCTGCCAGCCGCGCCACCGCGGCCGCGCCCGGATGGATCTCCGGCCAGGCCGCCGCCAGCCCGAAGTCGCCATAGGCGGCGAAGCCGCTCCCGCAGCCCACCCACCCCTCGCCCGGCGGGCGCGGCGCCCGCGCCGGCGCGACGCACTGCGCGGCGATCACCTCGCGCCAGCTGGCGGACCCCGCTTTTTCCAGCGCCGCATAGTACACCTCGCCCATGCGCGCATCGAGGCAGGCCACGACCCGCGGCGCGCCCAGCTCCTCGGCCATCGCTTCGAGCGAGGACACGCCGCAGACCGGCAGCTCGCGCGCGAAGGCGATGCCCTGCGCGAGGCCGCAGGCGATGCGCAGCCCCGTGAACGCGCCGGGCCCGGCACCAAAGGCCACCGCGTCGAGCGCCGCCATGCCCAGGCCCGCGCCGGCGAGCAGCTCGGCGAGCATCGGCAGCGCGAGCTCGCCATGCCGGTGCTCCGCGCGCTGCTCCGCCGCGCGCACCTCGCCGTCCAGCCACAAGGCGACGGAGCACCACTCGGTCGAGGTCTCGAACGCGGCGAATTTCACCTGGGGATTCTAGCTATACTCGCGGCCATGACCACGCACAAGATCGCAGTGATTCCGGGAGACGGCATCGGCCGCGAAGTGATGCCCGAGGGCGTGCGCGTGCTCGAAGCCGTCGGCGCGAAGCATGGCATCCGCTTCCAGTGGCAGGAGTTTCCGTGGAGCTGCGACTGGTACCAGGCGCACGGCAAGATGTGCCCGGACGACGCGCCGCAGACCCTGCGCGCGTTCGACGCGGTGTACTTCGGCGCCGCGGGCAACCCGGCCCTCGTGCCCGATCACATCTCGGCGTGGGGCCTGCTGATCAACTTCCGGCGCTGGTTCGACCTGTACGTGAACCTGCGCCCGGTGCGCCTGTTCGAGGGGCTGCCCTGCCCGCTCGCCGGCCGCAAGCCGGGCGACATCGACTACGTCGTGGTGCGCGAGAACACCGAGGGCGAGTATGGCAACATCGGCGGGCGCGTCTACGAGGGCACCGAGCGCGAGATCGTCACGCAGCAGGCGGTGTTCTCGCGCAAGGGCGTGGACCGCATCATGAAGTATGCGTTCGAGCTGGCGAAGACCCGCAAGAAGCACGTCACCTCCTGCACCAAGTCGAACGGCATCTCCATCACCATGCCGTACTGGGACGAGCGCTTCGCCGAGATGAAGAAGCAGTACCCGGACGTGCGCGCCGACCAGTACCACGTCGACGGCCTGTCGATCCAGATGGTGCTGAATCCCGACCGCTTCGACGTCGTCGTCGCGTCCAACCTGTTCGGCGACATCCTCTCCGACCTCGGCCCGGCGACCGCCGGCACCATCGGCATCGCGGCCTCGGGCAACATCAACCCGGAGAGAACCGCGCCGTCGATCTTCGAGCCGGTGCACGGCTCGGCGCCGGACATCGCCGGCAAGAAGATCGCCAACCCGATCGGCCAGATCTGGTCGGGCGCGCTGATGCTCGAGCATCTCGGCCATCCGCAGGCGGCCGCCGACGTCGTGCGCGCCATCGAGCGCGTGATCGTCGAGGGACCGCACACGCCCGACATGAAGGGCAAGGCCTCGACCATGGAGGTCGGCGCGGCGGTGGCCGAGGCG
>JAOUIL010000152.1 GCA_029883975.1 Betaproteobacteria bacterium | reverse complement strand
GCGGGCAACTCGACCGCCTGCACCGGGCGCATGCGCATCACGCCGCCTTCCATCTTCGTCTGGTGGATCTCCACCACCCCGGCGACGGGCGAGCTCACGCCGACCAGCCGCGCCGCATTGGGCGAGGTGAGGCGCATGAACGCCCCGGTCGCCTTCTGCGTCTCGACCATGCCCCTGACCCAGGGGTCCTGCACCTGCACCTGCGCGTGGGCTGCGCCCGCCAGCAAGGCGGCGACGAGCGCGATTCCATGCTTGAGCATTTCCTTCTCCCGAATTCGTATGTGAACGCCGCGCGGCAGGGGCCGCGCGCACTGCTGCTGCGGGTGCTTCAGGAGCGCGCGGGAGGCGCGCGCGCGTCGGCGGGAGAGTCGACGTGGACGGCGATGGGCGTCGCGCGATCGCGCCCGTCGACGAGGAGCGCGGCGAGCACGACACGCAGGGGCGGCAGCGGCGCCGGCGGCACTGCTGCGAGGCCCTCCGCGCCGAGCACGCACAGCTGGCAATGCTCACGGTAGGCCGCCGAGCGCTGCTCCGCCGGCAGTTTGCCGGCGGGGATCTCGACATAGCGCGTTTCAGCGCCGACGCTGCACAGCGGCACGAGGTGGCCGCGATCCTGGGGCCTCGCCTGCGCGATGAGCGGCCAGGCCGCCTGCAACGCGACCGCAACTATCGCGAGCAAGGCCGGGAAGCTACGTCGGTTCACGACAGAGATGCTAGCGGCGCGCCGAGCCGCTGTCCACGCTTGACAGCGTGCAGCGGCGCTTTGAACAATGGCGACGCGCGGCGCACCGCGCCGCTCCGACCAGGGGGAGGGGACGATGATCCGGTTCAAGGCGTTCTGCCTGGCGCTCGTTCTGGGCGCGGCGGGCACGGGTACGGGCTGGGCCGACGGCTTCGGTCACGACAAGGTGCAGACGTTCGCCACGCTGCCGGAGGGCGTGCGCTTCCCCGAGGGCATCGCGGCCAACCCGCACAACGGCGACGTCTTCGTCGCCACCTTCGACTTCGGCCCGAACCTCAACAAGCTGCTGCGCTACGACCGCCACGGCCGGCTCGAAGCGGTGCGCGACTTCGGCGGCACGCCGATGCTCGGCCTCGCGTTCGGGCCGAAGGACGGCAAGGTGTACATCGCCAATTTCGGCGCCTCGCAGATCCAGCGGATCTCCGCCCATTTCACCGCAGGCACGCTGACGCAGACCGTGGTGGCGCTGCCCTCGATCGGCGCGCCGGCGAACCGCGCCGAGGGCAACCCGGACGGCAGCAGCGACACGATCCAGTTCGGCTCGAACGCCTTTCCGGCGCCGAACGCGATGCAGTTCGACGAAGCCGGCAACCTGTACGTCTCGGATTCGTTCCAGGGCGCGATCTACCGCATCGCCAGCGCGCACAGCTGCCAGGCGCCCTGCCCCGTGACGACCGTCGTGCACAGCCCGCTTCTTGCCACCGCCGGCTTCCCGCCTTTCGGGGCGAACGGGCTCGCGCTGAGCAAGGACGGCACGAGCCTGTTCGTCGCCAACACGGGCGACGACCGCATCCTCAGGGTGGACCTCGCGACGAGCGAGGTCACCGTGTTCGCCGAGAGCGTCAACGGCGCGGACGGCATCGCCTTCGACCGGCGCGGCACGCTGTGGGTCGCGGCCAACCAGAGCGACGAGATCGTCGGCCTGGACGCCCAGGGCCGCATCATCGAGCGCCTCGGCGGCTTCGAGGGCATCCGCCACGGGACGCCCGACGGGCTCCTGTTCCCGGCGAGCGTGGTCATCGTCGGCGGCGACCTATACGTGACCAACCTCGCGCTGCCGCTCACGGGCGCGGCGGGCGACGAATGGGAGGAGGACGTCTCGCGCTGGACGGTCTCGCGCGTGCGGCTGCCGCGCCGCTAGCGCGCGAGGTAGCCCGAGTCCACCGGCAGCGTCACGCCGGTGATGCAGCGCGCCTCCGGGCCGGCGAGGAAACAGATCGCCTGCGCGATGTCCTCCGCCTCGGGCAACCGCCCGAGCGGCGTGTGCTCCATCACCTTCTTCAGCGCCTCCGGATTGGAGAACACCGGCGCGGTGAGGTCGGTGCGCACGAAGGTCGGCGCCACGGCGTTGACGCGGATGCTATGGGGCGCGAACTCCAGCGCCAGTGCGCGCGTCAGGTTGACCACCGCGCCCTTGGAGGCCTGGTAGGCGGGATTGGGATACAGCCCGCCCGAGAATCCCATGATCGAGGCGAGGTTCACGATCGCGCCGCCGCCGTGCTGCTTCATGGAGCGCGCCGCGGCGCGAGAGCAGAGGAACAGTCCGCGCAGATTCACGTCGAGGACCCTGTCCCATTCCTCGGCAGTGATGTCGAAGGAGTTCTTGCGAACCGCGATGCCGGCGTTGTTGACCAGGATGTCGATGCGACCCAGTTGCGAGAAGACGCGGTTGATTGCGTGCTCGTCTGCCACGTCGCAGGTCAAAATGCTTTCGCCCGGCTCAGAATCGAGCCGGGCGATCGTGTAACCCCGAGAGGCGAAGAGATCGGCGGTGGCCTTGCCGATGCCGCGCCCGGCGCCGGTGACGACAACGGTTTTTTCTTTCATGGTGCCGTTAGTATAGGCGGATGAACGATCTCGTCATTCGAAACGCCACGATCCTCGACGGGCTCGGCGCGGAGCCCTTCGTCGCCGATGTCGCCGTGCGGGACGGCAAGATCGCGGAGATCGGCAAGTCCCTTTCGGGCAGGGAAATCGTGGCCGCGGACGGCCTGGCGCTGATGCCCGGCATCATCGACAACCACACGCACTTCGACGCGCAGATCACCTGGGACCCGATGCTCGCGCCCTCCCCCTCGCTCGGCGTGACGACGGCGATCATCGGCAACTGCGGCTTCACCATCGCGCCCTGCCGGCCCTCCGACCGCGAGCTGGTGATGAAGAACCTCACGCAGGTGGAGGGCATGTCGCTCGAGGTGCTGCGCCAGGGCATCCGCTGGGAGTTCGAATCCATCCCGGAGTACTTCGACATGCTCGAGCGCCGCGGGGCCGCGATCAACGTGGCGGGGTTCGTCGGGCACTCGTCGCTCAGGAGCTACGTGATGGGCGAGGACGCGCCGCGCCGCGCAGCGACCGCGGAGGAAGTGGCGCGCATGCGCGCGCTGGTGCTCGAGGGCCTGCGCGCCGGCGCCATCGGCTTCGCCACCAGCACCTCGCCCGCGCACAACGGCGACGGCGGGCTGCCGATGCCTTCGCGTCTCGCCGACGACGCCGAGATGCGCGCGCTGGTCGGCGCGCTGGGCGAAGCACGGCGCGGCGTGTTCATGCTCACCAAGGGCGGGCACACGAAGGTCCCGTTCCTCGAGGAGCTTGCGGCCGCCACCGGCAGGCCGGTGGTGGTCGCCGCGCTGCTGCACAACAGCACCAACCCGCGCGCCGTGTTCGAGGACCTGGAGGCGATCGCGCAGGCGAACGCGCGCGGCCGCCGCATGTCCGGCGCGATCTCCTGCTGCCCGCTGTCCATGGACTTCACGCTGCGCTCGCCCTACACCTTCGAGGGCCTGGAATCCTGGAAACCCGCGCTGCCGCTGAAGGGCGAGGCCTACAAGGCGAAGCTCGCCGAGAAGGCGTTCCGTGACGGCGTGCGTGCCGAGCTTTCCCGGCCCGCGCACTTTCGCCTGTTCAACGGCCAGTGGGACCAG
>JAOUIL010000012.1 GCA_029883975.1 Betaproteobacteria bacterium | reverse complement strand
GTCGGCAATGCGGGCGACGCCGCGCTCGCGGGCGCGCTGATCGAAGAGCATGGCGTAGAGGCGGTGGTGCATTTCGCCGGCAGCATCGTCGTGCCCGAGTCTGTGGCGGATCCGCTCAAGTACTACCGCAACAACAGCGCCGCCTCGCGCAACCTCATCGAGGTTTGTCTGCGAAAGAATATCGCGCGTTTCATTTTTTCCTCCACTGCGGCGGTGTACGGCACGCCCGACAAGGTGCCGGTCGCGGAGACGGCGCCCACGAAGCCGGTAAATCCGTACGGCAAGTCGAAGCTCATCACCGAGTGGATGCTGGAAGACGTCGCCGCGAGCGGCGCGGCGGGCGCCTTCCGGCACGTGATCCTGCGCTACTTCAACGTGGCGGGCGCGAGCGTGGACGGCGCCCTCGGGCAGGCGACGGAGAACGCCACGCACCTCATCAAGGTCGCGTGCGAGGCGGCGTGCGGAGTTCGGGAGAAAGTCGTCATTTATGGCACGGACTACCCGACGCCGGACGGTACGTGCATCCGTGACTACATTCACGTGGAGGACCTTGCCAGCGCGCATCTCGATGCGCTGCGGTATCTCGAGAACGGCGGAGCGTCGGATACGTTCAACGCGGGGTATGGGCGGGGGTACAGTGTGCGGGAGGTGCTGAAGGCGGTAGAAGAAGCGTCCGGTGTCAGGCTCAGGATTGAGTATGGTTCCCGGAGGGCTGGTGATTCAGTCGAGTTGATCTCTGAGCCCGCAAAGATCGCGGAGAGGCTTGATTGGATCCCGCGGCATGGAGAGCTCGGGAGAATCTGTGCGACCGCCTACCGGTGGGAACTCGAGTTCCGGCGGAAGCAGGCGCAGGGGAAACTGGCGTCAATGTCGCAGAAGATGGGCGCGAGATGAGGGTATCAAGCAGAAAGCGGTTGCTGTCTCGAATTCGAGCTTCGATCTGATGCGCCGCGACTTCACCTTTCCGCTCTACGTCGAGGTGAGCGAGATCTGCAACCTCGCTTAGAGCATTTCCTGGAATCCGTGGTGCAGTGGCGCAGGACTCGTTTCTAGGCGCTACGAATCAACTCCTTTGACGTGCTGCAAGGTGTAGTGGGAATCGCCATCATGTGTGGAATCGCGGGAATCGTCTCCCCAACGCCCCTGGAAGAGCAGCAGCTCGTGGCGCTGCGGCGAATGAACCGGGCCATGACCCGTCGCGGGCCGGACGACGAAGGCTATTTCATCGGCACGCGGGTCGCTCTTGCGATGCGCCGGCTGAGCATTATCGACATCGTGGGGGGCCACCAGCCAATTCAAGACAAGGACCAGGATCTGGTCATCGTCTGTAATGGTGAGATCTACAACTACCTGGAACTGAGGGCGGGCCTCGGCGGGAACGATTACGCGTTCCGCACCAACAGCGATGTCGAAACCATACTTCCGCTATATCGCGCCAAGGGCCTTCGATGTCTCGAGGATATGCGCGGCATGTTCGCCTTCGCGCTCTGGGACGCGCGTGACGAGCGATTGATTCTGGCGCGAGACCGTTTCGGGGAGAAGCCCCTTTATCTTCACCGCGATGCGGCCGGTCGACTGTGGTTTGCCAGCGAGATGAAAGCGCTGCTTGCCGGCATCGGTGGCGGGGACAGCCTGGCACTGTCGCCGGAGGCAGTCCACCTCTTCATGATCTACCAGTTCATCCCGGAGCCGGGGACCATGTTTGCCGGCGTGAGCAAGCTTCCGGCCGGACATGTCATGGAGATTTCCCCGGGTCAACTCGCCTCGACATCCGGCATGCCTGCGAGCCATCCCTACTGGACTTACGCGAACGCGCCGTCGCGCGCCGGCAATGCAGCGGCACTGGTACGGGAATCCATCGAGGATGCTGTGCGGCTGACACTCCGCTCCGATGTGCCCGTGGGAATCTCATTGAGCGGCGGCATCGACTCGAGCATCATTGCGGCGCTTTGCCGGAAGTTTCACTCGGGGGAGATGAAAGCGTTCAGTGTCGGCTACCCGGGACGGCCGGCAAGCGACGAACGACTTCATGCGGAGGCATTCGCGAAACGGCTCGACATGCCCTTTTTCGACATCGAGCTTTCCACGGATGGGTTTGCCTCGTCCTTTCCCCAGATCGTCCACGACATGGACGATCCAATAGGGGACATCGCGGCGTATGGCTATCATGCCGTGGCTCGTCTGGCGCGTGAACACGACGTTCCAGTCCTTCTGTCGGGTCTCGGTGCCGATGAACTGTTCTGGGGCTACCCGTGGGTGCGAGACGCCGTCAAGGCAAGCATTGCGAAGCGCGCTGCAGGTCCGCGCGGTCTTTTCAAGAGACTGTTGGACCGCAATCCCCGGAGAGCGGTGTTCTACGACAGCCTCCCGTGGATGCGTGCCGCAGTCCCGAGCACGAAGAAGCTGATGACCCCCGCAGCTTCCGAAGCCGTCTCCGGCAATCTCTGGACGAGTTATTTCGAGGCGGACGATTGGGGCTGCGTCCCGATCTGGCTGCTCGACGTGTTGAATCGCACCTGGTTGACGTCGAACTGCCTGGCCCTCGCCGATCGCGTGAGCATGGCGCATTCGGTCGAGTCCCGTCTTCCGTTTCTCGACTCGAACCTTGCCGACCTGGTCACCGGATTGCGCCGCGGGGGCCTCAAGGATTGGGAAAGTGGGCATAAACGGCTCCTTACAGATGCCGTGCGCGACCTGCTTCCTGCCGAAATCCTGAACCGCATCAAGCGTGGATTTACACCCCCCTTCGAGGAATGGATGGGCGCAATACAGGATCGGTACGGGCCCTTGCTCGAAAACGGCAGCCTGGTAAACCGGGGCATATTCCGCGATAACGTTGCACGCATGATGCAGCAACGGAACCCTGCCGGCTTTGCGTACCGCGCGACCCTGCTCGAGGTCTGGATGCGCCTATTCGTCGAGGGACAGGAGGTATCGGACCTTGCCCGGCGCGCTGATGCGCATGCGCACTCATGACTGGCGCAAGGACCACGATTTCGCCGACATTCTGCTGATGGACAAGCGCGATACTCCCACGTACGTGATCGAGGCAGGCCGTTCTGAGCGGCACTATTGGGCCGACCTGTGGCGTTACCGCGAGCTCTTCGGTTTTCTCGTGTGGCGCGACATTCTGGTGCGATACAAGCAGACCGTGATAGGCGTGGCCTGGGCGCTGTTGCGGCCTCTGCTGGCGATCGTCGTGTTTACCATCGTCTTCGGCAAGCTCGCGGGATTGCCCTCCGACGGAGCGCCGTACGCGATCATGGTCTGCGCTGG
The DNA here is from genome assembly GCA_029883975.1 of Betaproteobacteria bacterium. GTDB lineage: Bacteria > Pseudomonadota > Gammaproteobacteria > Burkholderiales > SG8-39 > JAABQT01. The sequence goes on along the minus strand of JAOUIL010000012.1, from coordinate 53,756 downwards.
CCTGCTGCCGTGGCAGTTCTTCGCCAGCGCGTTTTCCGAGGCGGGCGGCAGCCTCGTCGGCAATGCCGGCATCATCTCAAAGGTATATTTCCCTCGGCTGGTCATTCCCGCGAGTGCCGTGATCGTTGGGCTGGTCGACTTCGCCATCTCCCTGGCGATCCTCGCCGGCCTCATGGTCTGGTACGGCTACGCGCCGAGCTGGCGCGTAGCCACCTTGCCGCTGTTCGTCCTGATTGCCTTCGCCGCGGCACTGGGCGCAGGCTTGTGGATCGGCGCGCTGAACGTCCGCTACCGCGACTTCCGCTTCGTGATCCCGTTCATCGTGCAGTTCGGGCTGTTCATCTCCCCGGTCGGGTTCAGCAGTTCAATAGTGCCCGAGCGCTGGCGGCTTGCGTATTCGCTGAACCCACTAGTGGGCGTTATCGACGGCTTCCGCTGGGCGACCCTCGGCGGCAATGCGACGCTCTACTGGCCGGGCTTCTTGCTGTCCGCTGTCCTGGTGGTAGCGCTGCTCGCGTCCGGGATCTGGTATTTCCGCCGCACCGAGCGCACCTTCGCCGACGTCATCTAGACCCGTGACCGCCGCCATCTCGGCAACCAGGCTCGGCAAGCGCTATTTCCTCGACCACGAGGCGAAAGCGCCCTACGCGACGCTGCGCGAAGCGCTCGCGCACGGCACGCGCGGCCTAGGCCGGAAGCTGCTCGGCGCCCGTGAAGCGCGCTCGCGCGAGGAGTTCTGGGCGCTCCGGGACGTGAGCTTCGACATCGCCGAAGGCGAGCGCGTGGGCGTGATCGGCCGGAACGGCGCAGGAAAATCGACGCTGCTCAAATTGCTATCACGGATTACCGAGCCGACCACCGGTCGCATCGTCCTGCAGGGGCGCATTGCGAGCCTGCTCGAGGTCGGGACCGGCTTTCACCCCGAACTCTCGGGGCGCGAGAATATTTTTCTGAACGGCGCCATTCTGGGAATGCCCAGGACGGAAATCCGGCGCAAGTTCGACGAAATCGTGGCGTTTGCCGAGATCGAGCGGTTCCTCGACACGCCGGTCAAGCGGTACTCGAGCGGAATGTACGTGCGGCTCGCGTTCGCGGTGGCGGCGCATCTCGAGCCCGACATACTCGTTGTCGACGAGGTTCTCGCCGTGGGCGATGCCGAGTTCCAGCGCAAGTGCCTCGGCAAGATGAAGGACATCGGAAGGCAAGGCCGCACCGTGCTCTTCGTTAGCCACAACATGCAGGCTATACGGCAGCTTTGCAGTCGGTGCATCGTGCTGGACGCAGGAACGATCGCATCTGACGACACGGTGGACGCGGCGATTGCGTCATATCTGCAACAAGGTCCGCATGCCGATTCCAGCGCCGAATTCACCGAATACCTTTCTCGACTGCCTCCCGATCCCGCTCTGCGCTTCGAGCGCGTCTCGATACGCCAGGACGGGGAGGAGCGCCAGAATGTCGTCAACGGAAAGGACTTGGAGCTCTTAATCGACTACAGCGTCTTTCAGGACACCGAGGGCCTGCGCGTCTATTTCATCCTTTACGACATCATGGGGACGGCGCTGTTCAGATCGTTCCTGAACAGCGAAGTGGACCCCATTCCGGTGGCCCGAGCGGGGAGATATCGGGCGATCGCTCGGCTGCCGGCCGATTTGCTGGCGCCCATCACGTACCGAATAGGTATCTCGGCCACGGTTCACAATGTCAGGCGATGCTATCCCGACGAAGGCGTCATGACTCTGCGCGTCGAGGATTCCGGCCAGCAAAAGAACGCTTACGCGCACGGCGGTGAGGTTGGGGTAAAACTCGCTCCATTGATTCCATGGACCGTTTCGGCCAGGTAGATGCGCATACTCATCGCGAGCGCGAGCTACGAGCTGTATCTGGCGAAATGTCACGAAGCGCTGCGAACGGGGCTGAGGCGGCTGTTCGATACAAGATGCTTCGGAAAGGGCTATCCCGGGTACCGGCCGTTCCTGCGCAGCTACGATCAGGTCATTCGCCGCACGTTCGGCGAAGCGCCCGACGTATTGCTGGCGGACAGCTACTTTCCTCATGACAAGACGGGCTTTCGTTATTCAGGGTTCGGCTCGCTTGATTGCCTGAAGGGCTTTGTTCTGGGCGACTACTGGGATGTGACGGAGAGCAGCGACCCGCGGGAGTTCGTCGAGTTCGTCGTCGGCAATCGGGCGGATTTCATCCTGTCGTATTTTCTGCAACCGCTCGATTTCTTCGCCGGCTCCGCCATAGCGGACCGCTTCGTCTATTGCCCTCCCTGTTTCGACCCCGCGATATTCAATGACTGGCAACAGCCGAAGGTTCATGACGTCGGATTCCTGGCGAGCGGGACGGTCGACTACAGCGACTGGTATCCGGAGCGGCATGCTATTCACAAGCTCCTGCTGCAGAGACGCGACCTCAGGTATCTCTGGGCAGATCATCCAGGATGGCAATTGCGGAAGAAGCAGCATCCGTTCGTCGGGTCGAACTTCTCCAAGGCGATAAACAGTTGCAAGATCTTTGTCACGACAGGGGGGCGCTTGCGCAACGCTCAACCCAAGATCTTCGAGGCACTGGCTTCCAGGACACTTCTCATGACGGACGACGTCGTGGGAGCCGATGCCCTGGGGCTAAAGGACGGCGTAAATTGCGTTAAAGTCTCGCAGTCGGACATCATGGACAAGATCGACCATTACCTTCGCCACGCGGAGGAGAGAGAGTCGATTGCCGAAACCGGTTACCTGCACGCGATGCGGCATCATTCCTGCTACGTCCGAGCGCTCTCCGTCGGCGAAGCGCTGATGACCCGGCTACCGAGGAAGATCGCTGATTTGGTGTAGCTCCGTTCCCGTTAACTGTACCCATGCCTATAGAACTGTCCTCGAACCTGCTTGACGACGATAACCACGAGCAGGCCCTGGAGCTGCCGGACGGATCCCGTCCGATCCCGGTTTCCTCGGCGCCTCAGTACACGCTTTATCGCCTCGTACGTCATCTGAGGCCGCGTTCAGTGCTCGAAATCGGGACACAGGTCGGGGGATCTGCGATGACGATGGCCTTGGCCATGCGCGACAACGGCACGCCCGTGGACGTGACGTGCGTAGATCCTTTTCTGCGCACCGGTGACAATGACGGACTGGCCTCGCTCGCGGAGTGGTACGAGAACATATTGAGCACCGGTATGAAGGACGGGATCGATCTCCTCATCTCGACCTCCGGACGAATCCTGCCATCGGTCGGCAGGAGTTTCGATTTCGTGTTCGTCGATGGCAGCCACGAGTTTCTCAATGTGCGCGAAGACTGCTACCTGGCACTGAGCCTGCTGCCCGTTGGTGGCTATTTTTTGGCGCACGATTACTTGAGTTACGAATCGGTGAAGAAAGGTTGTGATGAAGTGATCAATCGGTTCCGGTTGCCATATTACGTAAACCGAATACAGAAGAACTACCGTGGCGACCTGTGTGGCTGGGTGATCGTGAGGAAGGAGGCCGATATCCGGGCGGAGTCGATCATCGAATGCCTGGGTCGACGTCCCAAGGACTATCGCGCGTCGCTCGTGAAGTTCGCGCGGAAAAACACGCCTCGGCTCGTCAAGACCCTGCTCCGAAGGGTATTTCGTCTTTCACGCCACAACGGCTAGACGGCTGGTGCCATGCCAAACCAATGCCTCGTCTGTTCTACCCCCATCGAGCCGTTCCATTCCTTCGGCCGCATGCCGATCGCCAACGGCTTTCTGCTGCCCGAGCAGTTCGCCTCGGAATACTTCTTCGAGCTGAAGGTCGCTCACTGCCCGGCATGCGGCATGGTCCAGCTGACCGAGCACGTAGATCGCGAAAAGATGTTCCATGAGAATTACGCTTTTTATTCCTCGACTTCAAAGCGCATGGCGGAGCATTTCGAGCAACTCGCCGAGGACGTGCGCACGCGGCATCTGGGCGGGAAAGATCCGTTTGTCGTAGAGATCGGCAGCAACGACGGCATCACGCTGCAGCATTTCGCTGGGGCCGGCATCAGGCACCTGGGCATCGAGCCTTCGGCCAATGTTGCGGAGGTCGCGCGCGGAAAAGGCGTGCAGACAGTATGCCGATTCTTCGATGAGGCGCTTGCGAGGGAAATTGTGTCCGAACACGGCCAGGCGGACGCGTTCCTCGGTGCGAACGTGATGTGCCACATTCCTTATCTGCATTCGGTGGCGGCAGGCATTCGCCTGCTCTTGAAACCGACCGGCGTCCTCATTTACGAGGACCCCTACCTCGGGGACATCGTCGAGAAGACCTCGTACGACCAGATCTACGACGAGCATGCCTTCTACTTCTCAGTGGCGTCGGTGAGCCACCTTTTTGGCGCGCACGGTATGGAGGTGGTGGACGTCGCGCCGCAGCACGTGCATGGCGGATCGATGCGCTACGTCATTGCCCACAAGGGCGCGCGTCCTGTGTCGCAGGCGGTCGAGCGTCAGCGCGCCAAGGAGCATTCGCTTGGTTTGCACCAGCCGGCCACCTACAAGCACCTCAGCCGCAACATCGAGCGCTCGCGCGACGAGCTCATGAAGCTCCTGCGCGAATTGAAGCACCAGGGCAAGCGCGTCGTGGGCTACGGCGCCACGTCCAAGAGCACGACCGTCACCAACTACTGCGGCATCACGCCCGACCTGGTGGAGTTCATCAGCGACACGACGCCGATAAAGCAGGGCAAGTTCAGCCCGGGCGTGCATATCCCGGTCAAGCCATATGCGGAGTTCGCCTCGCGCTACCCGGATTACGCGCTGCTGTTCGCGTGGAACCATGGCGAGGAGATCATGGCCAAGGAGGGCGCTTTCGTCGCCGCAGGCGGCAAGTGGATCAGCTACGTGCCGAAGGTAGCCGTGCTCTGATGCTCCTGTGCAGCAATCCCCGGGCGCAGTATCTCGCCCACAAGGTCGAGATCGACGCCGCGGTGGCACGCGTTCTCGAGGGCGGCCGCTACATCCTCGGCGCGGAGGTTGAGGCCTTCGAGAACGAGTTCGCCCGCTACATAGGCGCCGCGAGCGCGCTCGGCGTCGGCAGCGGCACCGAGGCGCTGCACGTTGCGCTCGCTGCCTGCGGCGTGGGTCCGGGCGACGAAGTCGTCACGGTCTCGCACACGGCAGTCGCGACGGTGGCCGCTATCGAGCTCTGCGGCGCTCGGCCGGTGTTCGTCGACATCCGGCCGGACACGTTCACGATGGACGTGACGAGGCTCGAAGCGGCGCTTGGGCCGCGCACCAAGGCGATCGTGCCGGTGCATCTGTACGGGCATCCCGCGGACATCGTCGACATCGTCGCGATTGCCAAGCGGCGCGGATTGCGGGTGGTCGAAGATTGCGCCCAGGCTCACGGCGCCTCGGTCGCCGGCCGCAAGGTCGGGACCTTTGGGGACGTCGGCTGCTTCAGTTTCTACCCCACAAAGAACCTCGGAGCCGTCGGCGATGGCGGAGCGGTGACAAGCAACAATCCCGAGCTCGCCAATACCATGCGCTTGCTAAGGGAGTACGGCTGGGCCGAGCGTTACGTGAGCTCAGTTGCAGGATGGAACAGCAGGCTCGACGAGCTCCAGGCGGCAATTCTCCGCGTCAAGCTGCGGCATCTCGACGAGGACAATGCCGCGCGCAAGCGCGTGGCGTCCGGGTACTCGGAGGGCTTGGCGGGAACGGGCCTTGCGCTGCCTAAGGAATCCGCGGGCGTTTCAGCCGTCTACCACCTCTACGTAGCTCGCAGCCTGCAGCGTGACGCGCTCCTTGACCATCTCAAGGCGCACGGCATCGGCGCGCTCGTGCATTACCCGGTACCGGTCCACATGCAACCGGCCTACCGGCAGCGATCGCCTGATGGGGCTTTGCTCATGGAGACGGAGCGAGCCGCGCGCGAAGTCGTATCACTTCCCATGTATCCAGAAATCGGGTCTACGGACGTGGAGCGCGTGGTGAAGGCCGTGCGCGACTTCGGCTTGCCGCGATGATCGGCATCATCGTTTGAGGGACATGCTCCTGTCCGTCATCCGCAAGGTGCTCGCAGCTGTCGGTGTTTCCGCGCAGCCTGCCGCGCCTGCCATCTGGCGGGGAATCCATCGTGACTTCGCGGAGATACCTGGGCGCGGGCCGGGATATGCGGCGGAGAGCCTGATCGCCGAGACCGCTGAGTTCACGTCGGCTCTGGCCGCCGGAAGCGTGAACACGCTTCCCACGCATCTCGCGTGCGAGCAAACCCTGCTCGCGCTGCACCTGGCGAGCCGCGCGACCCGACCGACGCGGCTGCGAGTGCTCGACTTCGGCGGCGGCATGGGCGTGGGCTATTTCTCGCTGCGGAGTTGCCTGGACCATCACATTCCAGTCGACTACTACGTGGTTGAGAATCGGGCGATGTGCGCGCGCGCCGCGGGCCTCTTCGCGGACCACGGCTCGCTGCGCTTTTGCGAGGACTTCCCGTCGGGCGTCGGCGCGCTCGACGTTGTGTACGTGAGCAGCGCGCTGCAATACGTCGACGACTGGCGCGCCGTGATTACGAAGTTGTGTTCCTACCGGGCACCGTTCGTCTTCTTCGTCAAACTCTCGGCGGGAACAATCCCAACCTACACCACGGAGCAGGTCAATCTAACCGGCATGGTCGTTCCGTACCGCTTCCTCAACGTCCACGAACTCATTGGGGCAATGCGCGACCAAGGTTACGCGCTTGTCTTCAGGGGACTGCTCGATCGGATCTACGAGCAGAATGATTTTCCGGCGACGCACCGCCTGGGTAGGGCCTGCAACCTTCTCTTTTCCCTCGAAAAAACAGGTGATCAGCCGTAGAATGCCAAGCACCTGCTGCAGCCCTGTTCACGGTGGCCTGCTACAAGAAAGGAAGCGATTCTGCGTAGAGAAGTCTCTCGCCGGGTAGTCCTCTGGGGCGGCACCGGACAGGCCAAGGTCGTGAGGCCAATCATCGAGCACTGGGGCGGCAAAGTCGCCGCCGTGATCGACGACACTCCGGGTCTCCCCGCGCCCTTCCCGGACGTGCCGCTCCTGCTCGGCTGGGCCGGATTCGAGTCGTGGATGCGTGCCCACGGTGCCGAAGCTACCGGATTCTGCATCACCATCGGCAATCCACATGGCCGGGCGCGCTTGCGACTTCATGATCAGCTTGTGAAGGCGGGCCTGACGCCCGTGCCCGCCATCCATCCGACCGCATGGATCGCCGACAATGCACGGATCGGCGAAGGCGTTCAGATCATGGCAGGTGCCGTCGTTTGCGCCTCGGCCAGGATCGGCAGGCAATGCATCATCAACACGCGGGCCAGCGTCGATCATGAAGACGTGCTCGCAGAAGGTGTCGAAATTGGTCCGGGCGCAACGCTTTGCGGCCTGGTTCAGGTCGGCGTGGGCGGCTGGATTTGCGCGGGCGCTACAGTTCTGCCACGGATAGAAATTGGGGACGACGCCATCGTGGGAGCAGGCGCTGTCGTGATCAGAAACGTGCCTGCCAACACAACCGTGGTAGGTGTGCCGGCGCGGCCATTGTCGAGGACGCGGGGGTAGAGGGTTTTGGACACGATACACATGGCGGGGCCGTGGATCACCGAGCACGAGATCAAGGTGGTCGAAGACTGCATGCGCAACGGCTGGTACAACTACGGCTACGTCGAGAAATTCCAGGGCGAGTTCGCCGCTTATCACGGCAGGAAGTTCGGCATCATGACGCCGAACTGCACCCACGCAATCCACCTATTACTGACGGCGATGGGCATAGGCGACGGCGATGAGGTGATCCTGCCCGAGTGCACCTGGATCGCGAGCGGGGCAGGTATCAGCTACCTGCGCGCGACTCCCGTGTTCTGCGACATCGACCCAGTGCACTGGTGCATCGACCCGGCCTCGGTGGAGTGCGCGATCACGCCACGGACCAAGGCGATCATCGCGGTCGACATCTTCGGCAACATGCCCGACTGGGATCGTCTAGCCGAGATATCGCGGCGACACGGAATTCCGCTCATCGACGACGCGGCTGAAGCCCTCGGCTCAACCTATAAGGGCGTCCGGGCAGGGAAATTCGGCGTCGGCTCCGTGTTCAGCTTTCACCGCACGAAGACCGTAGTTACCGGCGAAGGCGGGATGCTGCTCCTCGACGATGAAAGACTCTACGAGCGCTGCATGTTTCTGCGCGACCACGGCAGGAAACCGGGTGGACCGGCCTACTACAATTACGAGGTCACGTACAAGTACATGCCGTTCAACCTGCAGGCGGCGGTGGGATACGCACAGTTTCAGCGCATTGAAGAGTTGATCCGCAAGAAACGCTGGATCTTCGAGCGTTACAAGGAAAAGCTCTCGGACATCGACGACATCATGTTCAATCCCGAGCCCGACCAGGGTTTCAACAGCGTTTGGATCACGGGCCTGCTGATAGGCAAGCGCTACAAACTCGGCAAGCTGGATATGATCGAAAAGATGAAAGCCCTTGGTGCGCCCGCACGACCGTTCTTCTACCCGCTTTCTTCGCTCCCGGCGTACCCGGGGCAGGAAGCCGCGCACCGGGCGCGCAATCCGGTCGCGTACGACGTTTGCTCGCGGGGAATCAATCTCCCGGGAGCATTGCTTCTGACCGAGGAGCAGATCGACTTCGTGTGCGGGGCCGTGCGCAGGGTGCTGGCCGAGCGCGCCTAGCGCATGAGCGCTGCCGCATCTCGCGCCTCCGACCTGCGCGGCAAGAACGTGCTGGTTACCGGCGGCCTCGGCTTTATCGGCAGCAATCTCGCGCGGCGCTGCGTCGAGCTCGGTGCGAAAGTGACCGTATACGACTGCCTGGATCCGCGCTCCGGCGGAAACATGTTCAATATCCACGATATCGAGGCCGACATCGATATCGTTCTCAACGACATCCGGAATTTCGAGGGCATCAGCGCCGCAGTCAGAAAGCAGGACGTCCTGTTCAGCTGCGCGGCCTATACGTCGCACCCGAACTCGATGACCGACCCGATAGTGGACATCGAAGTGAACTGCAAGGGTGTCATGCATGTGCTCGAGGCCGCGAGGCGCTTCAATCCCGGCGTGAAGATCGTGCAGGTCGGCACGAGCACTCAGATCGGCAGAATGCGGCACAGCCCGGTGGACGAGCTGCACCCGGAGTTTCCGCTCGATATCTACTCCGCCAACAAGACCGCATCCGAAAAGTACGTGCTCATCTACGGCAGTTACTATGGGATGCAAACCACCGTCATCCGGCTTGCCAATGTATTCGGGCCACGCTCGAATATCCGCACGCCCGACTTCGGGTTCATAAACTATTTCGTCGGCCTCGCTCTGTCGGGAAAGGAGTTGACGGTATTCGGAGACGGCCGTCAGCTGCGCAATGTGAGCTACGTCGAGGATTCCGTCGAGGCACTGATCTGCGCGGCCGAATCCCCGGCGAGTAACGGTCAGGTGTTTTTCGCGTCGGCGGATCGCCAGCACACGGTCTCCGAACTCGCGGCTGCTATTGTGAGCCATATCGGCGGCTCGATTCGCAGGGTGGAATGGCCCAGGGACAGGGCCGCGCTGGAAATCGGCGATGCGGTGATTAGCAATGCGAAGGTCAAGGACACCCTGCGTTGGGAGCCGCGCTTCAGCCTGGAGGAGGGCATGAAGAAGACCGGTGCCTACTTCAGGCCGGTGCTGAGCAAGTACCTATAGACGCGGGCATGGCGCAGTCCGGACAAAAGAAGCTGCGCGTCCTGATGGTTCTCGAAGCAGGCGACCTTTACCCGAGCGGGATTATCCGCGGCCTGATCTATCGGGAGTACCTCGAGCGTGATGGTCACTTCGTGAAGTTCGTAAGTCGCCTTAACGTTCCGTTCGTGCGGCTGATGAATGCCCCACCGCGTTGGTTGCGCCTACTCCAGCGGTTCGGCGTGACCTCGCGTCTGATCGAGTACATTGGCCGGAAGCTTACCCATAACACGGAGAACACGGCGCTGGCCATGGCCAGAGGTTTCGACGCCGTTTACATGTCGAAGGTGACCTCATTCGGATTCGTGGAGCGCATGCGTCGCGCGACCGCCGCCCGGATCGTGCTCGATTTCGGCGACGCGATCTGGCTGCCGCGCTATCGCATCGAGCGCTTCGATCAGCTGATCAGGTCAGTCGACGCGGTCACCACCGACAACGTCACCACGGCCGAATACGCGAAGCAGTTCAACCCGAATTGCACTGTCATTCCGGATTGTCCGCAAGTAGAGGTCTTCGATCGCGCGCGCGTTCGCATTGCAAAGCGAAGTAACGGAGACCGCATCGTGATCGGCTGGGTCGGTACGCGCAGCACTACGTACAATCTCTACGTCGCGTGGGAGGGCCTGGAGCGGATTTTCGCCCGACATGCGAATCTTGAGCTTCGCCTCGTCGGCGCAGCGCCCGGCGACTTGCCGCCGTTTGAGCGCATACGCTATACGTGTACGCCAAGCTACGACCAGGCTCAGATGGTCGAGGAAGTGCTGCGAATGGATATTGGCCTCTTCCCGCTTCAGGACGTCGAGGCATGCCGGGTGCGAGGGGTCCTCAAGGCGACCGTCTACATGAGCGGCGAGGCAGTCGCGGTGTGCTCCCCGGTGGGGCAATGTCGAGATCTGATTCGCGATGGGATCAACGGGATGCTCGCGGCCACTCCGGACGAATGGGAGGCCAAGATCGAGCGATTGATCGCCGATCCATCATTGCGGCGGAGGATCACCGCCGAGGCGCTCAGCACGGTCCGTTCGGAGTTCTCCGTGGAAAAATCATACCGGCGCCTGCGTTCGGTGCTGGATCCTTCGTCGCCACGGGTGCCCGCCGATGCGTAAGCTGGTGATCACGGGGGCACTCGGGCACATCGGGTCCCGGCTAATACACAACCTGCGCCCGAGCGAATTCGACGAGGTGCTGATGGTGGACGATCTCTCCACCCAGCGCTACAGCTCGCTGTTCCGTCTGCCCGACGGGGTTCCCTACCGGTTCGTGGAGGCCGACATCACCAGCGCCGACCTCGGCGCACTCTTCCGCGAGGCCAGTGTCGTCATACACCTCGCCGCCATCGCCAACGCCGCGGGCAGCTTCGACATCCAGGAGCAGGTCGAGCAAGTCAACTACGAGGGTGCAGTGCGCGTCGCGCACGCCTGCATCGCGGCCAGTGCAAAGATGATCTTCCTGTCGACGACCAGCATCTATGGCACGCAGGAGGAGACCGTCGACGAAGACTGCAGCCCCGAGCAGCTGAAGCCCCAGAGCCCGTACGCAAAGAGCAAGATGAGGGCCGAGCAGGAGCTGCAGGCGCTTGGCGACAAGCGCGGCCTGCGCTACGTCACCTGCCGGTTCGGCACGATCTATGGGACGTCGCCCGGGATGCGCTTCCACACGGCAGTGAACAAGTTCGTGTGGCAGGCAAGCGTGGGCCAGCCGATCACGGTCTGGCGCACCGCCCTGCACCAGAAGCGGCCCTATCTCGAGCTGGGAGACGCCGTGCGCGCCCTGAGGTTCATCATCGCCAATGACCGTTTCGACAATCGCATCTACAACGTGGTCACCGACAACGTCACGGTCAACGACATCGTCCAGACGATCCGCGAGTTTGTCCCTGACCTCCGCATCGAGTTCGTCGATTCCCGGATCATGAATCAGCTGTCCTACACCGTGCTCGTGGACAAGTTCCGCTCGCTGGGATTCGGTTTCGAGGGCGAGTTGCGCGAAGGAATCCGTGAAACCGTCATGCTGCTCCGCGGCGCGCGGGCCGCCGCCCGGAGCGCCGCCTGAGCGAGGATGCCCGGCGCCCATGGCGCCCGACCGGGCCCAGTTTCGACTCCGCCGATGCGCATCGCGTTCCTGACGCCGGAATACGTGAGCGAGACGGCTCCGGACGGCGGCTTGGCCAACTACGTCCGAACGACGGCATTGGGCCTGCTCGAGCGCGGGCACAAGCCAACGGTGATTGTCGCTTCCGACCGCGACCGCACATGGAGCGACGAGGGCATCGAAGTTTGCGACGTGGGAACTGCGAGCACCGACTGGCGGCTCGCGAAAGGCGTCCCCCTGCTCGCAAGGCTCCATCCTCTGTTCAGGCAGTACTCGGCTTGCCGAAGAATGGCACGCGCATTCTGGCGGCTGCACGCGGAGCGCCCATTCGACATCGCCCAGGCATCGAGCTTCCGGGCGCCGGGCTACTACCTTCTCGGAAACGGTCGCGTTCCGGTCGTGTGCCGAGCTTCGAGCTACACACCGCTGCTGCGCAGGGCATATGGGCAGCGCGCGACGCTAGCGGACCGGCTGAGCGACAGGCTCGAGCGGCGGCAGGTAGCGCGCGCCGATGCCAGTTTCGCACCCAGCCGACTGATCGCCGACGTGTACGCGAGGCTGGGGACGGCGGCGCCGCGGGTCATGCGATCGCACGTTCGCCTCTCCGTGGAAGGCCAGGACAGGTCTTTTTTCGAGAAGCACCGCCCGGTCGGCCGGCGCTACCTGCTCTTCTTCGGGACGCTGAGCCGCATCAAAGGCGTGGATCTCATTGCGGAGATCATCGAACCGCTGCTCGCGGCCCACGCTGATCTCGGCTTCGTCTTCATCGGCCGCGATGACGGTTTGCCGGACGGGCGCCGCTGCATGGACCTGGTCCGGTCGCGGGCCCCGACGACGCTGTCCAGAATCGCCTACTTCCCGGCGCTGCCCAAGCCGCAGCTGCTCCCATTCGTCGCGGGAGCGACCGCGATCGTCATGCCATCTCGGGTCGACAACTACCCTAACACTTGCCTCGAAGCGCAGGCCCTCGGCGTTCCGGTCGTCGGCACGCTGGACTCCAGCATCGATGAGATGGTCGAGGACGGGATGACAGGGTTTCTCGCCACCAACAGTGATTCCCGCTCGCTGCGCCAGAGCCTCGAGCGCTGCCTCGCGATGACGCAGTCGGAGGCCGTGCGCATGCGCGACGCCGTTCTCGCAGCGGCGAAACGCGCCCAGTCAGAGGACAGGATCGGGGCCTTGATCGATTTCTACGAAGAGACGCGCCGGGCAAATGCGTCCCGCCGGCGGATCGGTTAATGACCGTGCACGCCATCCGCGTCAGCGTCGTGGTATGCACCTTCAATCGCCCCCGACTGCTCGTGGAATGCCTATCGCGGCTCGCAGGTCAGGCGGGCCCCGCGACCCGATCGGAAGTTATCATCGTGAACAATAACTCGACCGACGATACGGCCGAGGTCGCACAGCGATTTTGCGGATCCGGCTCCCCGTTCCGTGTCGTGCTCGAGGAACGGCAGGGACTCGCGCATGCGCGCAACCGCGGCTGGCGTGAGGCGCGCGGGGAATACGTCGCGTACATCGACGACGATGCGAGGCCGTGCCCGAACTGGATAGCGGCCATGAACGACTTCCTCGATGCCCGGCCGGGGGCGCTTGCATTTGGGGGCCCGTATCGCGCATTTACCTTGACGCCCCTTCCGGATTGGTTTCCCCGGGACTACGGATCGTGGGATCTGGGTGCGCAAACTCGCGTGCTCGCACGAACGGAGTACCTCAATGGGACGAACATGATCTTTCAGAAGGCGCTTCTTGAGAAACTAGGCGGGTTTGAGGGGTCGCTTGGTATGCGCGGATCAACGATCAGCTACGGGGAGGAAACGGAATTGATGATACGCATGCATAGGCAAGGGTTGGAGATCCACTACTGCCCGGACATTGTTGTCGAGCACGCGATACTCGATTACAAGATGCGTCTGCGCTGGTTGCTCGCGTCGTCCTATCGAAATGGCCGTTCCGGCCTGTATGGCCATGACCTCGACGGGCAGGTCACCTGGTCTTCTTACATTCCTAGGCTGATTCGCGGCTTCTTCGGAGCGCTGGTTGCACTCGTCCGCGTGAGGGATCTCCATGCGAAGTCCCGTGCCTACCGAGCGCTCTGGCCGCTCATGTGGCAAATCGGCTATTTCGTGAGCTTGCTTCCTGGCCGGGACAAGGGACGAGACCGCTAAAGATGCCCGTGCCAGTTGCACTGTTTGTATACAACAGGCCGCGCCACACCCGAGCCACCTTGGAGGCACTGGCCGGCAATACTCTCGCCAGCCAAACCGACTTGCATGTCTTCAGCGACGGTGCCAGGGGAGCATCCGACCGCCAAGCCGTTGCTGAAGTGCGAAAAGTGGCGAGGAATCTGCCTGGGTTTGGGTCGGTCCGAGTCGTCGAGCGACCGGACAACATGGGGCTTGCCAACTCGATCATCGCCGGGGTCAGCGAAATGCTGGCCTCGCATCACACGGTAATCGTTCTGGAAGACGATCTCGTGAGTTCCCCACATTTCCTCGCCTATATGAATGCCGCGCTTGAGCATTACCGGAGCGACCCGCACGTTTTCTCGGTGACGGGGTTCGTATACCCTCCCGAGCAGATAAAAGTGCCGCCGGACTACCCGTACGACACCTTTCCGGGATACCGCTGCTCCTCCTGGGGGTGGGGGACATGGGAGGACCGTTGGCGGCGCGTCCGCTGGGACATGGACTACTTTGATTCCTTCTCGAAGGATGTGGCCGCACAGGAAGAATTCAACCGCGGCGGCAAGGACATGAGCGTGCTGCTGCGCCTTCAATACGAGAAGAAGGTCGATTCCTGGGCAATTCGTTTCTGCTATGCCCACTACACCAACAACATGCGCTGCATCTACCCGGTCAAATCGCTCATTCGCAACATCGGCCTGGACGATACCGGCACGCACAGCAGCGACGCTCGATATTCCAGCGGATCACTGGACCGTTCGTGGTTGCCCAAGGTCTATTGTCCGACCGAAAGCGAAGACCCCAGAGTGACTGAAAATTTTCGCGCTATTTTCGACCCGACAGACCGTCAAGGTTTCATGCACCTGGCCCGCCGTCCATGGAAACTCTTGAGTAGAATCGGGCATCACATTTTGCGCCGCGGTGGGGGGTAGCGGGAAGCGGTCGCCGTTGCACGATGTGAGCCAAAGATGAACTGCGCAAGCATTCCGTGCACGAGATTGTTTGCGAACTTGCATGCGGCTGTATCGCTTTTCTCTTGTTCGTCGAGCTCGATGTCGGTACCTCGCCTTTCCCCCAACGTCCTGCTGAGAGGCAAGAAGATGGTCAATTCCCGCGGGTGGAGTCGGTGAGCGCGCTGACGGCCGTCGTCCGTGGCTGGCTGCGGCGGCTCGGTGTGGAGGTGGTACGTTATCGGGGCGGCCAATACCCGCTTCCTGCAGATTTCGACAGCGATGCTGCCGACGTCATTCGCAAGGTGCGCGCCTATACCATGACGTCGCCGGAGCGCCTGTATTCCCGCATCCAGGCGGTGCGCTACGTGTCGGCGGCATCTATCCCGGGCGATATCGTCGAGTGCGGAGTATGGCGAGGGGGCAGCATGATGGCGGCCGCGCTCACTCTGATCGAGTGCAACGATTCCTCGCGGCAATTGTTCCTGTTCGACACCTTCGAGGGTATGTCCCCTCCAACGGAGCACGATGTCGCGATCGACGGGCAATCGGCAAGCAGTCTTCTTGATACACACAAGAAGACGGAATCCGATGCCGTATGGTGCTACGCCACGCTCGAACAGGTGCGGGACGCGATGGCGGGCACCGGTTACGGCCCAGACAAGGTTAAATATGTGCGGGGCAAGGTCGAAGATACGATACCCGGGCAAGCCCCGCCGAAAATCGCGCTCCTCCGGCTTGACACGGACTGGTACGAATCGACGCGCCACGAACTCGAGCACCTGTTCCCGCGGCTGGTCAGGGGTGGCGTGCTGATTGTCGACGACTACGGACACTGGAAGGGTGCTCGCAAGGCGGTTGACGAGTACCTGAGGACCAAAGGCATCCACCTCCTCCTCAACAGGATCGACTATACCGGCCGCATCGCCGTGAAGGCCGAGTGAACATCTCTCCAAATGCCGGGAATGCGGGTGGGCCGGTTCGATTGCTGAACTTCGGATGTGGAGGGACCTTCCATCCGGATTGGACCAATCTTGACGCCTCCCCGGTATCGCCCGCCGTCATCGCGCATGACGTGACGCGGCGTTTCCCATTCGCCGACAGTACGTTCGACGCGGCTTACGGGTCCCATGTCTTGGAGCATCTCGAGCCAGCTGTGGCAGAAGAGGTATTGCGGGATGGTTTTCGGATCCTCAAGCCGGGAGGCATCATAAGGATAGCCGTCCCCGATCTGGAGTCCATTGCAAGACTCTATCTATCTTCCCTCGAGGGTGCGCTGAATGGAGAGCGGGAGTCGGAAACGCGCTACGACTGGCTCATGCTGGAACTCTACGATCAGGCCGTCAGAAAAGTTTCGGGCGGAAGGATGGCGGCATACATGGCCGAACACGGGGACCGCACAAGATCGCATTTCGTTGCGGAACGTATCGGATGCGAAGGTTCCCGGGCAATGGCAAGTCAGCCGTCAGGCTTTTCCATCACGTCCCGCGTCCTGAGAAAGTTGCGATCGATGGCGGACTCCATGCGCAGGACGGCAGCCATTGCCTCCGCCTCGGTGTTCCTGGGTCCCAGAGGGGCGGCGGCGCTGCGCGAGGGCCTGTTCCGGAACGTGGGCGAAGTGCATCAATGGATGTATGATCGCTATTCCTTGCCAAGGGTGCTCCGGCAGGTGGGGTTTGCATCCATCCAAGAGCGCCTCGCCGGCGAAAGCGACATTCCTGGCTTCGCCGGATACGAACTGGAAATCATCCGCGGTCGCGAACGCAAGCCGGATTCCCTGTATATGGAAGGGCGCAAGCCCGCCGCCACCCGCGATCTCCAGAAAAACGTCCAGCTGCCTCTTTAGTGCACCTGTACTGCACGCTGTTTGACCGGAACTATCTTACGCGTGGTCTCGCGCTGCATGGTTCGCTGTCGAGGCATTGCAGGGAATTCAGGCTGGTCGTCCTTTGTCTTGACGAAGCCGTTTCCGACGTCCTGACGGCTCTCGCCCTGCAGAATGTGGAAGTGGTTCCATTGTCCTCGCTGGAGGACTCGGATCCGGAGCTCAAGCGTGCACGGCCACAACGATTGCCGGTGGAGTACTACTTTACCTGCAAGCCGGCTCTAATGAAGTTCATCGCGCATCGGTACCCGGACACTCGGCGGATTACCTATCACGATTCGGACCTGTTCTATTTTTCGGATCCCGGGTTCTTGGAGCGGGAACACGCGGACGACGCGATCGTTCTGACGCCGCATCGTTTCCCTCCTCGTTTGGCCGATCGCATCCGGTTCGGGCGCTTCAATGCGGGATGGGTAAGTGCCAGTTGCGGCGCAGAAGGTCGACGTTTCATCGATTGGTGGCGTGCGCGCTGCATGGAGTGGTGTCGACTCGAGGTGCAAGGAGATAAATTCGCAGACCAGAGGTATCTGGATCGGGTGCCGGATCTCTTTTCTCACGTGTCGATCCTGGATCACCCCGGCGCAAACCTGGCGCCCTGGAATCTCGACGAAGTCGACATTCGGCAGTCCGGTGACAGTGTGGCTGTGGACGGAAAGCCGTTGGTTCTCTTTCATTTTCACGGATTGCGGCGCGTGCTCTATCGCCTCTATGACAGTGGCCTGCATGGGTACGGCGTGAATCTTTCGCCTCTGGTGCGGCGTAGCATCTACCGGCCGTACTTGTGCGATCTTGCACTGGCCGAGCGTCGAGTGTCGCGGCTTTCGGCGGACGCGCAATCGATTCTTGCCGCGGATCGCGGCATGCCGGGCCCGCGCCAATCACTGAGCCGCATCCGACTGGCGCTCCGTCTCATCGCAAGCGGCACCGCTATTGTCGGGCCATGAAGCTCCAGAGAGCGATCGCGACCTGGAGCACGTGGCACCGTGCGATTTGCGCAGGCGCCTGAGCGCGTGTCGGCGCGTCGCGAGATGAGTTCTCTTAAGACCGTGATCGTACAGCCCTGGTTCACGGAGATCGGACATCCGGCACAGTCCACGCTCAATACCGCGAAGGCACTTGGCAAGCGGCACGATGTGGCCTACCTCGTGGCCAACCCGCACGCAAGCGTGTTCGAGCCATTCTCGGCCGGGATCGCCGACTACGGCCGTGTCGTGGGCTTCCGTGCGCCGGAAGGTTTTCTGCGAATGGGGACGCTGCTCGCCGTCGCGGCGCTGGCCCGACTCGCGCGCCGCACCTCGGAACTGGAGCGCGTCTTTTTCCTGGACGCGCACCTGCTCACGCTCGCCGCGCTGTGGCCGCTCGTCCCCGCACGCTTGCGCGCCGTGCGCTCACTCGGCCTGATATACCTGGCCGGACCGGAGCCGATCGCCGCCCACGCCTTGAAGCGCCGCATCGTGGCGCATTTTGTTTCCGCTCCGGGCAGGCGGCTGTTCCTGCGGACGGATGAGCTGGCGGACGCATGGCGAACGGCGTTTCCGGCAATTCCGGCGAGCCGTATCGACACCATTGCCTCGCTCGAGATTCTGGACGAGCGGGATGTCGTGCCGCCGAGGGAGCAGGCCACGCGCGTTCGCTTCGGCGTTATCGGCCAGGTGCGCCCGGGAAAGGGCCTCGAATGGCTCGTACCGTTGTTCCAGGGCGCATCCGCACCCGGGGAGCTTCTCGTGGCGGGGACGTTTACCAATGCCGAGCATCGTGCCAGGCTGGCGATGCTCGAGAGTTATCCGAATTTCGACAATCGTTTTCTTGCCGAAAGCGAAATGCTGACGGCCGCCGGCGCACAGGACTATGTGCTGGCACTCTACGACAACTGGGATCCGCGAATGGAGGCGGCAACGATGTTCCTAGCCGCGCGCGTAGGCCGGCCGGTGATCGTGTACGATGAGGGCTGGCCGGGGAGAATGGTGCGCGAGTTCGGCTGCGGCATAAGCGTAGCAAGACAACGTCGCCCGGACGCACGGTTCTTCTCCGGGCTGCCCCACCCCGGGGACCCCGCATACCGGACCCTGCTTGGCGGCGTCGAGCGTTTCCGCCAGGCACATGGCGGCGCGACCAGCCGAGAAGCTTTTCTGGCAAGGCTTCTCGGTGACTGAACGTGCATCCCCGCAATCCGTTCGGGTGTCGGTCGGTCGTACTCCATCGGCATTTTCCGCCCGAGTGATCGGGATACCCTCCGCAGGAAAGTGATTCCCCGTTGTTCCGAGAATCGAGACGTTTGACGCCATGCGTGAGCTGATCAGGAGGCTGCTGAGACGCGCCGGATTCGAGGCGTATCGCACTTCCGTCCACACCTCTGCCGCCGCACAGCTTGCACGAATCATCGAGTGCACCGAGATTGATCTGGTGCTCGATATCGGCGGCAATGTTGGCCAATATGCGACCGCGTTGCGCGAGCACGGCTATCAGGGCCGCATCGTTTCCTTTGAACCGCTGTCCTCAGCGCATGCGCGGCTGGTTGCCTCCGCGCAGGGCGATGACGGGTGGCAAGTCGCGCCCAGAATGGCATTGGGCGACTCGGAGGGCGAAGTCTTGATCCATGTCGCCGGCAATTCCCTCAGCAGCTCCGTGCTCGACATGCTTCCCGAGCACCGGCGGGCGGCGCCGGGGTCCGGATACGTGGGCAGCGAGACCGCGGCGCTGCGGCGGCTCGACCGCGTGGCCCCGGACTATCTGGAGGGTGCGGGAGCGGTCCTGCTCAAGATCGACACGCAGGGGTACGAGGACAGGGTCCTCGTCGGGGCGACGGGCGTCATCGACCGCATAGCCGCCATCCAGACCGAGATGTCCCTCGTGCCGCTCTACGCGGGGCAACCGCTCTTCGACGACCTGCGCGCGAAGATCGAGTCGATGGATTTCGAGCTGTTCGCGATCTTTCCCGGCTATGTCCATGAAATCACCGGCCGCACCCTGCAGGTGGATGGACTCTTTCTACGCCGGGGAACAGATATTGCCGGCACAAGAACGAATGGAGAATTTGCGGGTGAGTGAACTGCTCTGCCTCAATCCCGAGTACAGCACTACCCGCCGTATCAGCCGTGTTTCTCGACTTCCTCGAGAGACCCCAGGCGCCGATTTCGCCAGGAAATTGTTCTTGCCGCCACACCCGGAGCGCAAGGGGGAAGGTGGTCTGCGCACTCGGGGATATGTCAAGGCGGCGGCAGGTACCGACGACGATGCGGCAACGGGCGGCGATCACGAAAGCCGGCGCCCCCTGGTCACGGTCATTACCGTTGTATTCAACGGGGCAAAGACCTTGGAGCAGGCGATCATCAGCGTCATTACCCGAAGCTACGACAATATCGAATTCGTCATCATCGACGGTGGCTCCACCGATGGGACGCTGGATATCATTAAGAAGTACGACCACGCGATCGACTACTGGGTGAGTGAGCCGGACAAAGGCATCTACGATGCCATGAACAAGGCGCTAGACGTCGCGCTTGGGGACCGAATCTACTTCCTGGGTTGCGACGATCTCCTGGTGAATGATCTGCGCAATTTCGCACTCCTTTTCAGAAGACGCGACGTACTCTACTACGGTGACGTATACCTGATTCATCAGCATCGACTGTACGACGGCGCGTTCAACGGTTTCAAGCTCGTCGTGAGGAATATCTGCCAGCAAGCTATCTTCTATCCGCGAGGTGTCTTCAAGAAGTATCGTTTCGACACCCGGTATCAGACGCTGGCCGACTATCACCTCAACATCTGCTGCTACGCGGACCCCGACTTGTCGCTCACCTACGTTCCGGAGCTCGTGGCGATCTACAACGATTCGTCCGGGGCGAGTTCTTCACGGGTTGACGATGTCCTGGAAAAAGACCGAAATCGCCTCACCAGGCAGTATTTCCCGACAAGCATCTACCTGTATTCTCTGCTGCACGAGGCCTTGCGCCGCCTGCTCGGTTTTTTCGGCCTCAAGAGGGTAGTTAAGACCGCGTTACGCAAACTCTCTGCTTGACGGCCGCGCGCATCCGCTCTATCGGCTAGTCCCTACGAATGAGGACGACGACATCGAGCTCAACAGCCGAGTGTTTGGCGCCGGGGACACGCAGCGCCGGATTCTACGCGCGCGCAAGCGACAACACGGGAGCTCGGGTTTCGCGCCCGCGGGCTGCGAGACTAGAATGCACAGTCCCGAAGCCATGAGATCCGTAGGCGACGCACGCTCCGCCGGCAAGCATGACCCGCACGACATGGCCAGAGCGGGCCGCGCGGCCACCCGGGAACGGCGCTCGGCGGTGCTGCGCAGAGTCAGCGGCTGGCTCGCAATCAGCGACGCGGCGAGCCTCGTCTTTTCCTGGCTGCTGGCGCTCGGACTGCTGCGACTTCTCGCACCGGAGGACTGGTGGCAGGGCATCGTCGCCTGGTGGGTGGACTCCGGAGAGAGCCGCGCCGCGCAGTTCTTCCTGCTGCTTGCCCTGGTGCTCGTCCTGTTCGCGGCGCGCGGCCACTACTCGAAGAGACGGCCGGCGGCGGACGAGGTGCTGGACACGCTCAAGGTGTTCCTGCTCGTCGTCGTGGTCGACTCGGTCCTCGCCTACCTGACGAAGACGCAGTTCTCGCGAGCGTGGTTTATCTCGGCATGGAGCCTCGCCGTCGTTATCCTTCCGCTCGCCCGGACGATCACAAAGAAACGCCTTATGCGTCTCGGGCGCTGGCAGCGGCCCACGGTGATCCTCGGCGCCGGACCGAACGCGCGCGAGGCGGCGCGAGCATTGCGCAGCGAGCCGCTGATGGGGCTCGACGTAGTCGCGTTCCTGGCGCCGAATGGGGAAGCGCCGCCCGCTGCCGCAACCGAGGTGGACGGCCAGCGCATCGAGGTTCTGCCGGCGGGCGACGACCTGGAGGCGACGCTCGAGCGCATGGACTCGCCCCACCTCATGGTGGCACTGGAGGCCGAGAACCTGATGCCCTACCAGAAGCTGCTGCAGCGCCTGTCGGCGCGCTACGTGGACCTGAGCATCGTGCCGCCGCTGCGCGGGCTACCGCTCTACGGCATGGAGATGACACACTTCTTCACCCACGAAGTGCTGATGCTGACGGCGCGCAACAACCTGGCGCGCCCGCTGCCGCGGTTCCTGAAGCGGCTGTTCGACATCGTCGGAGCGTTCGCCTTCCTCTTCGTGCTTGCGCCGCTGTTCGCGTACCTCGTCTGGCGGATCTGGCAGACCGGCGGGGCGCCGGTATTCAGCCATACGCGGGTCGGACGGTACGGCCGGCCGTTCGGCTGCCTGAAGTTCCGCACGATGGTGCCGAACGCGGATGAGGTGCTGAAGGCACTGCTGGAGACGGACCCGGCCGCGCGCGCGGAGTGGGAGCGCGATTTCAAGTTGAAGGACGATCCGCGGATCACAGGGATTGGCGAGTTCCTGCGGCGCACGAGCCTCGACGAGCTGCCGCAGCTGTGGAACGTGCTCAAGGGAGAAATGAGCCTGGTGGGACCGCGGCCGATCATCGAGGACGAGCTCGAGCGCTACGGCGACCAGGTCGGCTACTACCTCGAGACGAGGCCCGGCATCACCGGGCTCTGGCAGATCAGCGGCCGCAACGACACCGGCTACGAGGATCGGGTGGCGCTGGACAGCTGGTACGTGCGCAACTGGTCGCTCTGGTACGACGTCGTCATTCTGGTGAAGACGGTTCGCGTGGTCCTGCGGCGCGAAGGGGCGTACTGACACCGCGTCCCCCGCACGCCGGGGATGTCACGGGAAACCAGATGGCGCGGACCTGCTCGATAATCGTCCTGCAGTACAACCATGCCGACCTGACGCGCCAGTGCCTCGCCTCGCTGCGCGCGCACGTCGATCGGCGACACCAGCTAATCCTGGTGGACAACCATTCCACCGAGCCCGCGGCTCGCGAACTCGGCACGGAATTTCCGGACATCGAGCTGGTCGCGTGTGCCGAGAACGGCGGGTTCAGCCGGGGAAACAATGCCGGCGCCGCAAGGGCGACCGGCGACGTCCTCCTGTTCCTGAACAACGACACGCTGGTCGAGGCAGACCTCGTGGCGCCTTTGCTGCGCCGGTTCGACGAATGTCCCCGCGCGGCGATCGTGGGCCCGAAGCTCCTCAACGCGGACGGCAGCTTCCAGCTGTCCGCCGGTCGGCTGCCGAGCTTTGCCCGGGAGATTGTCGACAAGGCCATCGCGGCCGCGATAGACGGCGGCAATCGGACTGCGCGCCGCCTCGTGGAGCGCGGGTTCGCCACGGCGAGGTCCGTCGAATGGGTGACCGGGGCTGCGCTGGCCGTGCGGCGCGACGTGTTCGACCGGCTCGGGGGCTTCGATCCGTCCTTCTTCATGTTCTTCGAGGACAAGGATCTGTGCGCGCGCGTGCGGCAGGCCGGCTTCGAGGTGTGGTTCGAGCCGGCGGCCGAGCTTCGCCACCTGCGCGGAGGCAGCGCGAACCCGCGCACCGCCCGGATCTACCGCGCGAGCCAGGTGCGGTACTACCGCCTGCACCGTCCGAGGCTGGAGCAAGGGCTGCTCGGCGCGTATCTCCGTCTCGGGGGAAAATACCCCGCAGAACATGCTGCCGCCGATTCTGCTCGTCATCGATGATGCGTCCATCGGCGGAGGGCAGCAGCACGTCCTCACGCTGGCGGAGCGGTTGACGGCGCGGGGAGTCAAGGTCGCGGTGGTGTGCGAGGCGAGCGGCTATCTCGTGGACGAGCTCCACCGGCGTGCGATTCCGCACCATGCGCTGCGCCAGCCCGAGCGCCCGTCGCTGCGCGCGCTTGCCGACGCAACCGGGGTCATCCGGGCCAGCGGCGCCAGGCTGGTGCACACGCACGGCGGCACCGCTGGATTCTACGGACGGCTCGCGGCGCGCCGGGCGGGCGATGTCCGCGCCGTACACACCTATCACGGCATTCACTACTTGCACCAGAAGAGCGTCCACAAGCGCGTCCTGCATCGCGCGATCGACCGATTCCTGCTCCGCTGGACCGACGAGGTCATCTGCGTGGCGAAGAGCGACCGGGACCTCGCGCTAAAGGAGGGGCTGGCGTTACCCGATCATGTTTCCGTCATCTACAACGGCATCGAGCCTTCGCGATTCGAGCCGCGCGGCGCCAAAGGCCGGGCGCACGACCGGTTCATCGTGGGCACGGTGGGCCGGCTGCACGAACAAAAAGGGCACGCCCACCTTCTCGAGGCCGCGGCGCTCGTGCGCCGCGCGCTTCCGCAGGTGCAATTCAGGATCATCGGCGACGGACCCCTGCGTGGGCAGCTGGAGGCGCAAGCGCGCATGCACCGGGTGGACGACGTCGTCGAGTTCCTCGGGGCACGCGATGACGTCCCGGAGCAGTTGCGCCAGTTCGATCTCTTCGTTCTGCCCTCCCTATGGGAGGGATTGCCCTACGTACTGCTCGAGGCGATGGCCGCGGGCGTGCCCGTCGTGGCTACCGACGTCGACGGAGTGAGGGAGGTCATCGCCGATCGCGCCGAAGGGGTCCTGGTGCCACCGAGAAACGCACAGGCGCTCGCGGACGCCGTCATCGATCTCGCGGCGAACGGCGCGTGGCGCGCTGAGCTCGGCGCCAAGGGTGCGCACATCGTAAGGGAACGATTCGGCCTCGATACCATGATCGAGCAGACGATGGGCGCGTATGCCCGGGCGCTGCTGCCGCGATGCTGAGGGTCCTGCAGCACATCAAATTCTTCCGTACCACCCACGGCGGGATGGAGCGCGTGGTCGAAGATCTGGTCCCGGAGCTGAACGGCCGCCCGGACCTCGAGGCCGACGTGCTGTGCCAGGGGCCGGAGCGCCGCCAGTACGCTCTTGCCCCGCGCGGCACGGTGTACCAGGTCCGGAGCGACTTCGCATTCTCAAACGCGTCGCTGTCGTGGCAGGACCTGCGCACATGGCAGCGCATCGCCCCCCGCTACGACATCGTGCACGTGCACGCCCCCTGGCCGCAAAGCGACCTCAATCTCCTGCTCAGCCACTACGACGGCGCGGTGGTCGTGCACTGGCATCGCGATATCGTGCGACAGCGCAAGCTGTACGCCCTGTACCGGCCGCTCGAGCGCTGGCTGCTGCGGCGCGCCGATCGTATTTGCGTGACCTCCCCGAAGCTTCTCGCGGAGTCCGCGGCGCTGGAAGGGTTCCGCGACAAGGCCATGGCTATCCCCATCGGCACCGGGGAGGCCGCGCACGCGATCGGCGAAGACGAGGCGGCCGCGCTGCGCGCTCGCCATGCGGGGCGTGCGCTCGTCTTCGCGCTCGGCCGGCTCGTGCCGTACAAGGGGTTCGAGTACCTCGTGCGCAGCGCTGCGGAGCTGTCCAGCAACGGTCAGATCCTGATCGCGGGCGAGGGCCCCTTGCGCCGGGATCTGGAGTCGCTGATCGAAGCGCTCGCCGTGCACGATCGCGTCCGGCTGCTCGGGTCGGTCACCGACCGCGAGGTCGAGCTCTACATGCGCGCCTGCGATGTCTTCTGCCTGCCGTCCGCGGACAAGTCCGAAGCGTTCGGCATCGTGCAGGTCGAGGCGATGCGCGCCGCGCGCCCCGTGGTGTCGACCCGTATCCACGGCTCGGGCATCGACTGGGTGAATCAGGACGGTGTGACCGGACTGACGGTCGAGCCGTGCAGGCCACACGACTTGGCGCACGCGCTCAATCGCCTGCTCGACGATGGGCGGCTCGCGCGTACGCTCGGCGAGAACGGCAGGCGCCGTTTCGAGGAGCTGTTCACCACCTCACGCATGGCACGGCAGGTGCGGGAAATGTACCTGTCGCTGCGCCATTAGAATCCGGCTCGATATGGCCTGGATTGCCGGCGACCGGCTCAATCGCGCGGCGCTATGGATCGCGGTGGCGCTGGGCTTCTCCATTCCGGTGTCGACGGCGCTCGACGGTCTGCTGCTCGCCGCGCTGCTCGTCTGCTGGGTGGCGGGCGGCAGGTTTCGCGAGAAGTGGGGCGCCATCCGCGGCAACGCCGTCGCACTCGCCGCCGCTGCGTTCTTCCTGCTGCACGTTGCCGGCGCCGCCTACAGCCACGGATCGGTGCGCGAGATCCTGCACGCGCTGGACAAGGCGGCAACCATCCTGCTCGTCCCGGTCCTCGTCTCGCTGCAGCCCGGCGAGGAATGGCGGCGCCGCGCGCTCGTCGCGCTGCTTGCCGCGCTTGCACTGACGCTCGCCCTTTCGTTTCCGGTCTGGTTCGGGGTGATGCCGGAGCTCGACTTCATCAAGGGGTACCCATACGACCCTGTCGTCTTCAAGAAGAAGATCGGCCACGGTGTGCTGATGGCCTTCGGCGCCTTCGTGCTGGCTCTCGCCGCGCGTGAGGCGACCGGCGCAAGGCAGCGGGCGCTTCTCTGGCTGTTCGCGGGGCTCGCCGCGTTCAATGTCTTCTTCATGGTGTGGAGCAGGACCGGACAGCTCGTGCTGATTGCGCTCGCGCTTCACTTTCTGCTTGTCGCGTTCGGCCGGCGCGGCGTGCTCGTGGCGGCGGCAGCAGGCATGGTCATCGGGGCTGCGGCCTACCTGATCCCCTCGAGCTCGCTGCACGTCCGCGTGCTGGCGACGGTCAAGGAATACAACGACTGGCGCGCGGGCAAGACGGATCGCCTCGTCAATGCGCGGCTGGAAGCCTGGAGCAACAGCGTGCAGATCGTCCGCGAGCATCCACTGGCCGGAGTGGGCACCGGTGGCTTCGGCGCGGCGTACGCGAAGCAGGTCGAGGGAACGTCCATGCCTCCCCTGGAACAGCCGGAGAACCAGTATCTCCTCACGACGGTGCAGCTCGGGGCGGTGGGTCTCGCCGCGCTACTCGCGCTGTTTGCCCTGCAGTGGCATCTCGCCGCGCGGCTCGCCATGCGCGCCGAAGTCGATCTCGCGCGCGGCCTGGTCATCCTGATGCTGGTCGGATGCCTGTTCAATTCCTTTCTCAGCGACCACACGCAGGCGCTGTTCCATGCCTGGCTGAGCGGCTTGCTCTACGCGGGGCTGCGCCCCGCAGGCGGACGGACATAGCCGTCTGCGCCGGTACAATGCGCTGATGTCCCAAACGCACAGCCACACCAGCCGGCAGCTCTACCTGCGGCTGCTGTCCTACGTGCGGCCCTACACCCTCGCCTTCGTGGTGGCGCTGCTCGCCATGATCACCGCCGCCGCCACCGAGCCGCTTTTCCCGATGCTGATGAAGCCGCTGCTCGACGGCGGCTTCGCCCAGGCGGCGAGCGGCAGCGCGGCCTGGCCGCCGATCGCCTTCGCGGCGGCGATCGTCGGCGTTTTCCTGGCGCGCGGCATGGCGGTGTTTACCAGCAACTACTTCATGGGCTGGGTCGCCGAGAAGGTGGTGCTCGACCTGCGAGCGCAGATGTTCTCGCGCATGGTGCGCTTTCCGACGCGCGTGTTCGACGACCAGACCGCCGGGGCGCTGCTGTCGCGCGTCGCCTACGATGTCGCCAACGTGAGCGCGGCGGCGACCACGGCGATCACAGTGCTGGTGCGCGAGAGCATCGTCATCACCGGCCTGCTGCTGTGGATGCTGTACCTGAGCTGGAAGCTGACGCTGATCGCGATCGTCGTCGCCCCGCTCGCCGCGGCGCTGGTGCGCGTGCTCTCGCACCGGCTGCGCAGCATGGCGCGCGCCTCGCAGCACGCCATGGGCGACCTGGTGC
The DNA here is from genome assembly GCA_029883975.1 of Betaproteobacteria bacterium. Taxonomy (GTDB): domain Bacteria; phylum Pseudomonadota; class Gammaproteobacteria; order Burkholderiales; family SG8-39; genus JAABQT01. The sequence goes on along the minus strand of JAOUIL010000012.1, from coordinate 26,251 downwards.
ACGTGCTGGAAGAGACGATCGAATGCCATCGCGTGGTCAAGGTGTTCGGCGGCCACGACTACGAGAGCAGACGCTTCCGCCAGGCGATCGGCAAGCTGCGCGGCTTCAACATGCGCCAGAAGGTGCCCGAAGTGCTCATCACGCCGGTGACGCACCTGCTTGCCGCTACCGCGACCGCGGTGATCGTTTACGTTGCGCTGCAGGAGGCGCTCGCCGCGCAGACATCGGTGGGCGAGTTCGCGTCGTACTTCGCCGCCATGCTGATGCTGTTTTCGCCGATCAAGCACCTGACGCAGGTGAACTCGGTGCTGCAGCGCGGCCTGGCGGCCGCCGAGAGCGTGTTCGGCATGATCGATTCGCCCGTCGAGGACGACCGCGGGACGGTGGCGCTCAAGCGCGCACAGGGCGACATCGCCTTCGAGGGCGTGACCTTCACCTACGAGACGCGCACCGAGCCGGCGCTGAAGGATGTCACGCTGCGCGTGCGCGCCGGCGAGACGCTCGCCCTGGTCGGCATGTCGGGCAGCGGCAAGACCACGCTCGTCAACCTGCTGCCGCGCTTCTACGCGCCGCAAGCAGGGCGCATCACGCTCGACGGGCACGACCTGCAGGACCTGACGCTCGACAGCCTGCGCGGCAACATCGCGATCGTGTCGCAGGACGTGGTGCTCTTCAACGACAGCATCTTTGCCAACATCGCGTACGGTCGCCTGGGCGAGGCGACCGAGAAGGAAGTCATCGCCGCCGCGGAAGCCGCGCACGCGATGAGCTTCATCGAGGAAACGCCGGAGGGCCTCAATACGCTGATCGGCGAGAACGGCCTGCGGCTCTCCGGCGGGCAGCGCCAGCGCCTGGCGATCGCGCGCGCGCTGCTCAAGGACGCGCCGGTGCTGATCCTGGACGAGGCTACCTCGGCACTGGACTCGGAGTCCGAGCGCCACGTGCAGGCGGCGCTCGAGACCCTGATGCGCGGGCGCACCACCATCGTCATCGCGCACCGGCTGTCCACCGTGGAGCACGCCGACCGCATCGCGGTGCTCGACCAGGGCCGGGTGATCGAAATCGGCCGCCATGCCGAGCTGCTCGCGCGCGGGGGCACCTACGCGCGCCTGCACCGCATCCAGTTCGCCACCGAGGCGGCCGAGGCGACGGCATAATCACGCCATGCTGCTCGTCACCGGTGGCGCCGGATTCATCGGCTCCAATTTCGTCCTGTCGACGATCGCCGAGTCGGGCGAGCCGATCGTCGATCTCGACAAGCTCACCTACGCCGGAAGCCTCGCCAACCTCGAGAGCCTGCGCGGCGACGCACGCCACGTCTTCGTGCAGGGCGACATTTGCGACCGGGCCCTGGTGCGCGGCCTGCTCGAGCGCAACCGGCCGCGCGCGGTAGTGCATTTCGCGGCGGAAAGCCACGTGGACCGCTCGATCGAGGGGCCGGCGCCGTTCGTGCAGACCAACGTCGTGGGCACGTTCTCCCTGCTAGAGGAAGCGCGCGCCTACTGGTCGGGGCTCGCCGACCCGGAGCGCTGCGCGTTCCGTTTCCTGCACGTTTCCACCGACGAGGTGTACGGCTCGCTCGGGCCCGGCGACCCGGCCTTCAGCGAAACCACGCCCTATGCACCGAACAGCCCCTACAGCGCCTCCAAGGCCGGCTCCGATCACCTGGTGCGCGCCTACCACCACACCTACGGCCTGCCGGTGCTGATCACCAACTGCTCGAACAACTACGGGCCGCACCAGTTCCCGGAGAAGCTCATCCCGTTGATGATCCACCACGCGCTGGCGGGCAAGCCCCTGCCCGTGTACGGCGACGGCCAGAACGTGCGCGACTGGCTGTTCGTGCTGGACCATTGCGCGGCGCTGCGCGCGGTTCTCGCCGGCGGGCGTCCGGGAGAGGTGTACAACATCGGCGGCAACGCCGAGATGAAGAATATTGACCTCGTGCGCACTCTGTGCGCGCTGCTCGACGACGCGCGACCGCGCACCGGCGGCAGCTACGCGAGCCTCATTTCGTTCGTCAAGGACCGACCGGGGCACGACCGGCGCTACGCCATCGACTCGCGCAAGATCCAGCGCGAGCTCGGCTGGCGGCCCGCGGAGAGCTTCGAGTCGGGCCTCAAGAAGACCGTGCGTTGGTACCTCGAGCAGCGCGAGCGCAAGGCCGCATGAAGGGCATCATCCTCGCCGGCGGCTCGGGCACGCGGCTCTACCCGGTCACGCAGGTCGTCTCCAAGCAGCTGCTGCCGGTGTACGACAAGCCGATGGTCTACTACCCGCTGACGACGCTCATGCTCGCGGGAATCCGCGACATCCTCGTCATCTCCACGCCGCAGGACACGCCGCGCTTCGCGGAGCTCCTCGGCAACGGGCGCAAGTGGGGCATCAGGCTCTCCTACGCGGTGCAGCCGCGGCCCGAAGGCCTAGCGCAGGCGTTCGTGATCGGCAAGAAGTTCATCGGCAAGGACCCGGTGGCACTGGTCCTCGGGGACAACCTCTTCCACGGGCACGACCTCTCGGCGCTGCTGTCGAAGGCGGCGGCCCGCAAGCGCGGCGCGACAGTGTTCGCCTACCCGGTGAACGATCCGCAACGCTACGGCGTGGTCGAGTTCGATGCCAAGGGGCGGGCGGTGAGCCTGGAGGAAAAGCCGAAGAAGCCGAAGTCACGCTACGCGGTGGTCGGCCTGTATTTCTACGACAACCGCGTGGTCAAGGTGGCCGAGAGCCTCGAGCCCTCGGCGCGCGGCGAGCTCGAGATCACGGACGTCAACCGCCGCTACCTGGAGTGGGGCGCGCTCGAGGTGGTGCCGATGGGACGCGGCTACGCCTGGCTCGATACCGGAACGCACGAGTCGCTGCTCGAGGCCGCGCACTTCATCGAGACGATCGAGAAGCGCCAGGGGCTGAAGGTGGCCTGCCCGGAGGAGATTGCCTTCCGCCAAAGCTACATCGGCGCGCGGCAGCTCAAGGCCCTCGCGCGGCCGCTCGCCAAGAGCGGGTACGGCGAGTACCTGCTGCGGGTGCTGGCCGAGAAGCTCTACTGATGCAGGTCGTACCAACCGCGCTCCCGGGGGTTCTGCTGCTCGAGCCGAGGGTCTTCGGCGACGACCGAGGATTCTTTTTTGAGTCCTACAACCGGCGCACGTTCCACAAAGCGACCGGGGTGGATGTTGAGTTCGTGCAGGACAACCACTCCCGCTCGAAGAGGAACGTGCTTCGCGGCCTGCACTACCAGGTGCGCCAGTCGCAAGGCAAGCTCGTGCGCGTGAGCGTGGGCGAAATCTGGGATGTCGCCGTGGACCTGCGCCGCAGCTCGCCGCACTTCGGACGCTGGGCCGGGTTTACGCTGTCGGCGGAATCCAGACGCATAGCCTGGATCCCGCCGGGATTCGCACACGGCTTCGTGGTCGTCTCGGAATCGGCCGACGTGCTCTACAAGGCCACGGACTACTACGCGCCGGAGCATGAGCGCACTCTCTTGTGGAACGACGCGCAGCTCGGCATTCCCTGGCCGCTCGCGGGGTCGCCGATTCTTACAGATAAGGACCGGCGCGGCGCGCCGCTCGCCGCCGCGGAGGTGTTCGCTTGAAGATCCTGCTGACCGGGGCTACGGGCCAGGTCGGCTGGGAGCTCAGAAAGACCCTGGCGCCGCTCGGTGAGGTGAAGGCCTTCGACCGCTTCGGGCTCGACCTCGCGGACGCGCCTACGGTCGTCGCCTCGGTGCGGGCGCTGCAGCCCGACGTCATCGTCAATGCCGCCGCCTATACTGCCGTGGACAAGGCGGAAACCGAGCGAGACGCAGCCTTCGCGGTCAACGCCACGGCGCCGCGCGTGCTGGCGGAAGAAGCGAGACGCTCCGGCGCGCTGCTCGTGCACTACTCTACGGACTACGTCTTCGACGGCGAGAAGCCCGCGCCGTACGTGGAGGCCGACGCGACCAATCCGATCAACGTCTACGGCGCATCGAAGCTCGCGGGCGAGCGCGCCGTCGCCGCCGCAGGCGGCCGGTACCTGATCCTGCGCACGTGCTGGGTGTACGGGCCGCGCGGAAAGAACTTCTACCTCACGATGCTGCGCCTCGCGAAGGAGCGGCCGGAGCTTCACGTGGTGAACGACCAGGTCGGCGCACCCACCTCGAGTCTGTCGATCGCGCGCGCCACGGTGCAACTGCTCCAGCAGGACGCTCAAGGGCTCTATCACATGGCGGCCGCGGGCGAGACAAGCTGGTGCGGGTTCGCGCGCGCGATTCTCAAGGGCGCCGGCCTCGCCACGCCGGTGCATGCCATCGGCACGAAGGACTATCCGACGCCCGCGCGGCGCCCGCGCAACTCGCGCCTGGACTGCTCGAAGCTGCGACGCGAGCACGGCGTGGCCCTCCCGCCGTGGGAGGAGCAGCTTGCCGAGGTAACATTGGCCGCACCATGAGCGGCAAGGTCGCACTGATCACCGGCATCACGGGCCAGGACGGCGCCTATCTTGCCGAGTTCCTGCTCGCCAAGGGCTATGTCGTGCACGGCATCAAGCGCCGCGCCTCGAGCTTCAACACGCAGCGGATCGACCACCTCTACCAGGATCCGCACGAGCCCGACCGGCGCCTGGTCCTGCACTACGGCGACATGACCGACTCCTCGAGCCTGACGCGCATCGTGCAGCAGTCGCAGCCCGACGAGATCTACAACTTGGCCGCGCAGAGCCACGTGGCGGTGAGCTTCGAAGAGCCCGAATACACCGCGGACTCGGACGGCATCGGCACGCTGCGCCTGCTGGAAGCGGTCCGCATCCTCGGCATGGAGAAGAAGACGCGTTTCTACCAGGCCTCGACCTCCGAGCTCTACGGCAAGGTGCAAGAAACGCCGCAGAAGGAAACCACGCCCTTCTACCCGCGCTCGCCCTACGGCGCGGCCAAGCTCTACGCCTACTGGATCACGGTGAACTACCGCGAGTCCTACGGCATGTATGCCTGCAACGGCATCCTCTTCAACCACGAGTCGCCGATCCGCGGTGAGACCTTCGTGTCGCGCAAGATCACACGGGCACTCGCGCGGATCAAGGTGGGTCTGCAGGACTGCCTGTACCTTGGCAACCTGGACGCGCGTCGCGACTGGGGTCATGCGCGCGACTACGTCGAGGCGCAATGGCTCATGCTGCAGCAGTCGCAGGCGGAGGACTTCGTCATCGCCACCGGCAGGCAGTACAGCGTGCGCGACTTCGTGAACCTCGCTGCGCAGAAGCTGGAACTGAAGCTCGCCTGGCGCGGCAAGGGCGCCGACGAGCATGCGCTGGACGACAAGGGAAGGAAGGTCGTGGCCGTGGACCGGCGCTACTTCCGCCCGGCGGAGGTGGACACGCTGCTCGGCGACCCGTCCAAGGCGAAGGCGAAGCTCGGCTGGAGTGCGAAGACGAGCTTCGATTCCCTGGTCGAGGAGATGACGTGCGAAGACCTGCGCGAGGCCGAGCGCGACGCGCTGGTGAAGCAGCACGGTCACCGCGTGCACCACCAGCACGAGTAGCGTGGAGCAGGCCGACAAGATCTATGTCGCCGGGCATCGCGGGCTCGCCGGTTCGGCGATCGTGCGCCGCCTGCGCGCCGCGGGCTACGAGCACCTCGCGCTGCGCACGCACGCCGAGCTGGAGCTGACAGACGCAGCCGCGGTGCGGCGCTTCTTCGAGACGGAGCTCCCGCGGCACGTCGTGCTCGCCGCCGCCAAGGTGGGCGGCATCCTCGCCAACGACACCATGCCCGCGGAGTTCATCCGCGAGAATCTCGCCATCCAGACGAACGTCATCCACGAGGCCTGGCGCGCGGGCGTGAAGCGGCTCCTGTTTCTGGGCTCGTCGTGCATCTACCCGCGCGATTGCCCGCAGCCGATGAAGGAGGAGTACCTCCTGACCGGCCCGCTCGAGCCCACCAACCGACCGTATGCGCTGGCGAAGATCGCGGGCATCGAGATGTGCTCGGCGTACAACCGGCAGTACGGCACCCGCTTTCTCGCCGTGATGCCGACCAACCTCTACGGCCCCGGGGACAACTACGACCTGCAGACCTCGCACGTGCTGCCGGCGCTCATCCGCAAGGCGCACGAGGCGAAGGCGCGCGGCGAGGACAGGCTGGTCGTGTGGGGAACGGGCGAGCCGAAGCGCGAGTTCCTGCACAGCGACGACATGGCGGACGCCTGCGTCTATCTGCTCGGCCTGCCGGAGGCGCGTTACGCGCCGCTTGTGGCGCCCGCCACTGTGCCGCTCGTCAACATCGGCGCGGGCAAGGACCTGAGCATCCGCGAGCTCGCCGAACTGGTGTGCGAGGTGACGGGCTTTCGCGGGCGGCTGGAGTTCGATGCGTCGAAGCCCGACGGGACGCCGCGCAAGCTGCTGGATACCGCACGCCTGGACGCCTTGGGTTGGCGACCGAGATTGGCGCTGCGCGAAGGCATTCGCAAGGCGTACGCCGACTTCCGCGACGCAGCTGCCGAACTAGGCGCCACCTGACGGCGGTGCAGGTCGAAACCCAGGCGTTGCAGGAAGAGATACAGGACGCGCTTCACTGGGAGCTTCCCCCGGGCCTTGCTGCTTGTAGCGCTCCACGAAGTGCCGCGTATAGCCGCGGAAACTTCCGGTGCATCACCTGGCGGAACACGACCCAAGGTGTCAGTTGCGCGCGCCAGCGCTGCTCGAAGCGGAACATCGCCTCGGGGCCCTCGTAGCGCGCGCAGTGCACGAGCGGGAAGTCGGCGTCCTGCGCCTCACGGTGAAACGGCCCGAGCGCGAGGCTCGCCGTTCTGGTCGCCGAGGGGCCCAATCCGATGTTGAGCACGAGGTTGCGCGTCGGCGTGACGTTGTAGAGCCTGCGGGAGAAGCAATGAAAGAGCACCGGATTGCCCCATGAATCGATCTTGCCGGCCGCCTGCCGATCGACGACGTCGAGCCAGTAATTTCGCAACCAGTAGCCGGCGCCCAGCCAGTGCTCCTTGTCGAGCGCGCCCCGGATGCCCGCGAGATCCAGGGTTTCCACGTTCACAGACCGCCAGCGGTCGGCCCAGCTCGCCCAGCCCCACATGTAGAACATCTTGGAGTAGAGGTAGGAAGCCCGGGGCATCGGGGCGCTGCCGAAGAAACTTCCCTGGATGGCGAATACGCGCGGATCGTCCTTCATCCGTTCGAGCAGCTCCCCGGCAAAGCGAAAGAAGCTCTGGCTCGGCAGGCAATCGTCCTCCAGCACGATGCCCCGTTCCTCCCGGGAGAAGAACCAGTCGATGGCCGTGCTCACGCCATGCTTGCAGCCGAGGTTTTCCGCGCGAAAGAGCGTCTGCACGCGGCAGGGCCAATCCACCGCGGTGGCGAGCCTGCGCACTTCGGCGCAGCGCTCTGCTTCGCCGGCGCGCGACAAGCGCGGTCCGTCGGCCGCCACGTAGAGCCTGGCGGGACGTGCCTCGCGGATCGCCTCGAAGACGCGCGCAGTGGTCTCCGGCCGATTGAAGGCCAGCAGCAGCACTGGGGTGGCGAGGGACGACGTCACGACCCTGCGCCTGCGCCGCCGTAGTACTTGCGCAGCACCCGCTTCAGGTAGCCGTCGCTGAAATCGAGCTCCAGCGCGTCCGCCGCCGCGAGTTCCGGGCATTGAATCGCGTAGTGACGCCCCTTGGGCACGATGTCGTACAGCGCGGTCTTGCCAACGATGTCCTGCATCACGCGCACGAACTCCAGCACCGGGAATGCCCGCAGCGCGACGTTGATCCGCCGTCTGTGGAATTCTCGCCTGGCCAGAAAGTAGCGGGCGGCGCGCAGCGCGTCCACGACGTCCACCGGGTACCGCGTGGCGTGCTGCCAGACCTCGAAGCGCTCGCCACGCGCGATGCGGTCGTGCAGATACTGCGCCAGCGTGCGGCCCCGGTGGCCCGGACCGATGGCGAGCGGCAGGCGCAGGACCATCCAGGGCAGTCCGGCTTCCTCGAGGAGCGACTCCATCGCCAGCTTGTGTGCGACGTAGGGCGAATCGCGGCGCTCTGGATCGTCGGCGCTGCAGGTGCCGAAGTAGAGCAGGAGCTTGCCGGCGTGCTGCGCGCGCGCGTGGGCGAGGAGATCGCGCTCCCGAGCGAAGGCGGCGACACGCGTCTCCGTCGAGTCGGAGACCCCGGAAGCGAAGACAAGCACCTTGGGATCCTCGCGGAACGAGGCGAAGGCCTGCGCCATCATGCCGCCGCCGATGATCACGACTGCGCGGCCCGGGTGAGGATCTCGGCCAGCTGGGCGAGCGTGCGCCTCTGGGAGAAGTGCGCCAGGGCGCGTTGGCGCGCAGCCTTGCCCATGGCGTCTGCGAGCCCCGGGTCCTGCGCGAGACGAGCCATGGCCCGGCCCATTGCCGCGGCGTCGCGCTCGTCGACGAGGATCCCGGTCTCGCCGTCCGCCACGATCTCCGGGATGCCGGAATGCCGGGTCGACACCACCGGCAATCCCGCCATCTGCGCTTCGAGGAGCGCCACGGGCGTGCCCTCCCGGTCGCCGTCCGCCGCGGCAACCGAGTGCTGCACGAACGCGCGGGCATTGCGCATCAGGCCGATGACCTCCTTCGGCGCGAGCACGCCTGGAAACGAAATGGCGTCCTGCAGCCCGAGCGATGCGGCGTGCCTGCGCGTGTGCTCAAGCAAGGGGCCGTCGCCCACCATCGTCAACGTGGCGGCGGGCTCCACCGCATGAGCGTCACGGAATGCGGACACCGTGAGTTGTGGTGCCTTCTTGTCGACGAACCGGCCGACGGCGAGGAAATGCGGTGGCGCCTCGGCCGGCGTGGCGCCTTGAAAGGCGGCCTGATCCGCACCGCAAACCACGTGGTGCAGCTTCTCCCTGGGGGCTCCCCAGGCCTCGAGAAGATCGCGAATCGAGCGCGACACCGCGACGATCGCCTGCGCCTCGCGGAACATGCGCTCGTATGCCGGACGATACCTGCGAGCGATCGGCTCGCGCCACGCGTCGAAGCCGTAGAAGTACACAACTAGGGGCAAGTGCGCTTCCACGCAAGCATCGAGCACCTCCGCCCCCGTCGTGCCGTACTCCGCGAGCGCGACGTCCGCGCCCAGGGCCTTGAGCTTGGCGGCGAGCGCACGGGCGTAGAGTCGCCCCGCGGCCGCGGGCGCGATGAGCCCGAGCGCGCGGCCCGGGTAGCGCAGCAGCGGCCAGATCGGACCGCTCCCGGTAAAGCGCCGCCAGCCACCGCCGTATATTGCGGTCGTCGGCAAGGGCAGCCGCTCGATGTGGGCGCGAATGAACGTTTCCGAAGGCGCGCCCCGGTTCGGCGAGATCACCGCGACGCGCGGGCCGCTCATGCCGCTTGCGCGCGCTTGCTTGCGCGGACGATGAACACGCCCGCGTCGCGATCCCGCGAGGCATCGCTGCCCAATCGATCGACCAGCCACATCGCACGGTTCATTGCGAAATGAAATGCCGGCCGCAGCGCGGCAGGCAGAGCCGCCGCCACGCCGTCCTGGAAGAGCTGCAGCCCGGACGCGGCGAGGTTCATGACACCGCAGACCGACTGCACCTCGAATCCCGCGGCCTCGATCTGCCGTACGAGACCCTCGCGCGTCCAGCGCCAGTAGTCCGTCGGATCGGGGTGGTACATCCAGTAGCCGTGCGTGGAGAGGAGCAGCGTGCCCGTCGCCTTGAGCACGCGGTGCGCTTCCGCGAGGTAGGTAGGGGGCGAGGGCACGTGCTCGAGGACTTGCGAGCTCAGCACGATGTCCGCGCACGCGTCGGCCACGGCAGCGCCGCCGGACTCGTCCAGGGAGACGTCCGCCTTCGGGTTGCGCGGCAGGTCGGCACCGATGTAGCGCTTCACCCGCGGTTCGAAGAGGGGCCGGTAGGGCATCTCGCCGCAACCGAGATCAATAAGGGTGCCTTTGCCCTCGAGTGCTGCGGCTTCGCGCTCAAGCGCGCGGCGCAGCGCGCGCAGGTGGTGCCAGCGGCTGTGGAAGGCTGGCGGATCGAGGCGCGGCGACACTAGCGCAGCTTAACGCCCATGCGCCCGGTGTAATCCGTGTACTGCAGCAGCGGCCGCGGGCGGTTGCGGAAGTACTCGTCCACCGCCTTCTTCGCTCCTCCCCAGTGGCCGTAGTCGTCGAGGATCAGCACGCCACCGGGCGAGAGGCGCGGATACAGGACTTCCAGTTCGGCGCGCGTGGATTCGTACCAGTCGGTATCGAGCCGCAGCACCGAGATGGCGCCGGGCACGTTGGCCGGGTTCTTCAGGGACTCGACGACGTCGCCCCGCACGAAGCGTACTCGCGGGCCGAGCAGCTTCGCCTCGGCAAAGTTCCGCTGCACGTCCTCGAGCGACGCGTAGCACCATTCGTTGTGGTCGCCGCGCTGGGCTGCGAGGTACTCCGGCATGGCGTCCCCGCCATCGCGCGCCTTGACATCGTCGGCAGTCGGCTCGGTCATGCCGGCGAACGTATCGAAGAGATGAATCCCGCGCTGCGCGCCCTCCCGAGCAAAGACGTCCGCGGCGATGAGCGAGTTGCCTCCGCGCCAGACGCCGCATTCGACGAAATCTCCCGGGATTTCCTGGGTAAGGACATGCCGGCAGGCCATTAACGTTGCATAGAGCCGCTCCCGCGACACCATCGTCAGCTGCCTTTCGAGGACGCGCTCCACGATCGCCGCGTCGGCGGGCGAGAATTCCACCGGCATTTGCTGTTGCACGGTGGAGCCGCTCGGGATGCGGGAGATGCGATAGCCGAGCCTGGCAAGGACGGATTTGAGCAGGGATTTCAAGCGGTCGAAGGACGGTGGATTCTGCGCAGGGCGGCACGGCCCAATTCGCCGAAGCGCCGCGCAGCCCGGTGCGCGAGTGCTTCGGCCTGACCCAGCGCCGTCCAGCCGAGCAGGCGGGCGATCTCCCCGGCGCGTCTCAGGTGCGCGACGCCGAGATAGGGCGCGGACCAGGCTTGTAGCGGCCGCGCCTCGGCAGGGTGAGCGAAAAGATGCGGGTGCGCGCGCCGCAGGCTCTGCTCGGACAGCGCATCGATGATCTCGGCTGCCTTGTCCCAGTTCTTCCGGTACCACGGCACGTCCTTGAAATCCTCCAGCCGGTAGGTGGCAATCGGACCCCAGAGGGACACCTTGCACCCGCGGTGCGCTGCATAGGCGACATGCGATCCCAAGGTGTTGGTCGTGACGTACTCGAATGCGTCGAACAGGCGCGCCATCCTGCGAAGTGCATTGCGATCAGTGGAGTCCGCGCCGACGATCCACGGAATGCCGCGCCTCTGGAATGCCGGCGCCCACTGGCCTTTGCGCGCGCAGGCGGCGCTGATGCAGGCGACCACGACCTCGAACCGGCCGCGGATCGATTGCAGCTGCTCGACGTAAGCATCCTCTTCGAAGGCGTGCGCCGAGTTGAACACGCCGTGCGCGGGCATGACGAGAAGGCTCCCCGGCACCCGCGCCACCGGCGTGGCCCCGACATACGCAAAGGGGGCGCCTACAGCATGCACGCGCAGGAATCCACGTTGACGAAGCTGCTGTGCCTGCTCGGCGTTGGCAACGAGATGACGCGTCGTCCGGTTGCCCTCGGTCAGCATCAGCGCGGGGTGGTGCAGCTGCCCCAGATAGGACACGCCATGCTTCCATGAGGCCACGCTGGGCGGTGCCGCATCATAACCGAGAGCGGCGGCAATCAAATCGCTGGCGCCGTAGTAATCGGCTTCCGTCCTGCGTGGCATCTGTGCATACGCGGGCAATTGCCGGGTCAGCCAGCCGATGTCGGTCATGCGACCAGATCCCAGCTCATGGGCGTGCCGCGCTTCACGGCGCGAGCCACGCGCTTGCCGAGCAGCTGCTCGAGGTGCTTCGGCGGCAGTCCGAGGCCGGGCCGGATCGCGCGCAGGTTGTGTGCCGTCAGCACGTCTCCCGCGGCCAGGTCCTCGCACACATAGAGACTGCGCCTGAACACGAGCGAGCCGCGCTCCTCTTCGGTCGGGCCATAGTGCTCGGCACCAGTGGCCTGCCATGCCGCGTGCGTCTCGGCGACCAGCTGGCGGAGCTCCGCCGGCTCGATGGAAAACGCCGCATCGACGCCGCCGTCGGCGCGCCGCAGCGTCACGTGCTTTTCGATGACCGTCGCGCCCAGCGCGACGCTCGCCACGGCGGCGCCGAGCCCGGGCGTGTGGTCGGAAAGCCCGACCTCACAGTCGAATCGCGCCCGCAGGTGCGGGATGGTCGCAAGGTTGGAGGAGGCCGGGTTCGCGGGGTAGCTGCTCGTACACTTGAGCAGGATCAGTTCACGGCAGCCGGCCTCCCTGGCCGTGGCCACCGCCTCCCCGATCTCGGCCAGCGTCGCCATGCCGGTGGAGATGATGACCGGCTTGCCGGTGGCCGCGACTTTGCGGATCAGCGGCAGATCCGTGTTCTCGAACGAAGCGATCTTGTAGCAGGGCACCTCGAACGATTGCAGGAAATCCACTGCCGAGGCGTCGAACGGTGTGCTGAAGGCGATCAGGCCGAGCTCCCTGCAGCGGCGGAAGATCGGCTCGTGCCATTCCCACGGCGTGTGCGCCTTTTCGTAGAGGCTGTACAGGGACGCGCCCTTCCACAGGCTCGCGGGGTCGGAGATGAAGAACTCGCCTTGGTCGAGATCGAGCGTCATCGTCGCCGCCGTGTAGGTCTGCAGCTTGAGCGCATGCGCGCCCGCGCCGGCCACCGCGTCGACGATCCGCAGGGCGTGCTCGAGGCTCTGGTTGTGATTGCCCGACATTTCCGCGATGACCAGCGGCGGCGCGCCGGCGCCGACGGCACGGGATGCGATCCGGATCACGCGGCCTCCCGACCGGGGATGATCTTCACATAGGTGGATTCCCGCGCCCGATACCCCGCCGCGGCGAAGATCCGGATGGAAGCAACATTTGCCGCGTGTACCTCGGCGCATAGCGTGGTGACCTCTGGACGCCGTGCGGCAAGCCAGCGCTCTCCCGCGGAGAGAAGAGCCGCGCCGATTCCGCGCCCGATGCGCTCCGGGACGGCGTAGATCGAAATCTTCGCCGTGCGGCTGGACACATCGAAGCGCAGGACCCCGCATGCCCCCTGCGAGTCCTCCGCGACAAGCAGATGCCGATCGGGGTCGGCGAGGACACTGGCGAACCAGCGTGCGTGCGTGGCCTGTTCGATGGCCTGCGAATTGCCTGCATGGCGCCGCACTTCCGGATGGTTCCGCCATTCGAGAATCCGGTCTGCGTCCTCGGGAGTCGCCGCGCGCAGGCGGACTTCTCCAGACAGGATGCGCGCAGCGACGCGCCTGGCGCCGTGGCCATCCACGAGGGCCGCGGAGCGCTCTGCGAGCTGCGCGAGGCGATCAGGCGAGCCTAGCAACTGCAAGGCGGCCTTCGCCATGGCGTCCGGCTCGACATCGGTCGCAGAGCCCAAATAGACGTGGCCTCCCGCCTCGGCCAAAGCCCGGCACAACGGTTCCTGATTTGGCGCGACAGACACCACCACGCCGGGAAGTGCCATGCAACAACGCTCCCAGCTCGTCGTGCCGCCCGCGCCGAGGAACAGACTCGCGCCGGCCATCAGGCGAGGCATCTCGCGCGTCGCGTGATGGAAACGAACGTTCGACGCGCCACCGGCGATCTCCGCGAGCTCCGCGGCTGAGCGCTGCAGCGCACCGGCGACCACGTCGATGCGCAAGTCCACCGGCGCTGTTGCCAGCAGTGCGCGCAGGACTCGGACGGTCAGCGACCGGGGGTCGCTCCCGCCGAAGCTGATCAGGATGCCGTCGCGAAGCGAGGGTCGAAGTGCGGCGCGGGCACTCGCGAACGCGGGATCGATCAGCGCATAATGCGGGCCGAGCAGGCGATCGCAACCTGGAGGAACCAGTGATGCGTACGCCGTCTCGCCTTCCGCGCGCAGGTTCTGGTCAAGCAGGAGATCGCAGTCGTGCGGCCTGTCGGCGAGATCGTCGATCGCCATGATGCGCCGGCCACCGGCACGCATGCGCCGCTCCCACGGTGCCGCAAGCCCGTAGTGATCGACGACAACCCAATCGAATCCTTGCGGCTCCGCGATCGCAAGCGTTGCCGACGCATCGACCTCCTGCGCACCCGGCGCGAGTTCAGCCGTTACGCCGTCATTGTCGATCGGTAGCTGCGCAACAGTCGCCAAGGGGAAGCTGCGGTCAAGCACCATCTGCCTGACTTCGGGGGCGGGAGCGGCGCAAGCGAAACTGACCGTTGCCCCCCCGTCGCGCAGCGCCGCGGCAAGCGTAAGGCAACGGCGGAGGTGGCCGGTACCGGTGGCCACGGAAGCATCCGTTCTCACGAGAATCCGCATGCTGCTCATGAGGATTGCTTCCCAGGCCCCTGACCCGAGGGTCCGAGGCGAAGGATCGCGGGCGCGACAACCTCGGCGCGCTGCCAATCTTCCTCCCGGTCGATGTCCTGCACGCGCCAGGATGGGACGATCACAGGGGCCGAATGGCGCCCGAAGATCGGCTTTCCCTCCAGCCAGGACTCGGGGCGCCCCCAATAGAACTGCGCCGCGTCATGCAGCACGGCGGGAAGGTCCTGCGACCTCGTGCGCGCGTGCTCCGGGAACAGCATCTCGACGCCACCGTCGGCCGATCGCCGGAAGGAGCGGTAAACCGGCGATGTGTACTCGCTTGCCGAAAACGCGAACGCCCAGGGGCCGGATTCGAGCGTGCGCAGGCCGCGCTCCAGATCCGACGCGTGCAGGAAAGGTGAGGTCGCGTAGATGCAGCACACGGCGCTTAGCGGCCAGCCCTGATCCAGCGCCCAGCGTGTCGCGTGGCTGATCACCTCGACGGTGCCCGCATGATCGCCGGCGAGCGAGGCCGGCCTCGCGAATGGCACCTCGGCTCCGCACGCCTTCGCGACACGAGCGATCTCCTTGTCGTCGGTCGAGACGACGATATGCTCGAACAGCCCCGAGGCGCGCGCCGCTTCGATCGGCCAGGCCATCATCGGCTTGCCGCAGAAGGGGCGGATGTTCTTGCGCGGAATGCGCTTGCTGCCGCCGCGCGCCGGGATGAAAGCCACGCGCACGGGGATCAAGCGCCCGCAGCCGCGGCGAGCGCCTGAAACCGCGGGCTCGCGCCGATGAGTTCTTCGTAGCGGCCGCGCTCGACGATGCGTCCCTGCTCCATGACGCAGATGAGGTCGCATGCGCGCACGGTGGACAGGCGGTGCGCCACCATCACGATGGTCTTTCGTCCGGCGAGCGCCTGCAGCGCCTCGAGCACGGCATTCTCGGTGACGTTGTCCAGCGCACTGGTCGCTTCGTCAAGCACCAGGAGATCCGGGTCCGCGTACAACGCGCGCGCGATACCGATTCGCTGCCGCTGGCCGCCGCTCAGCCGTATGCCGCGTTCGCCGACCACGGTATCGTAGCCCTTCGGCAGGCTGCCGGTGACGAAGTCGTGCAGACGCGCGAGCTTTGCCGCATGCTCGACGCGCGACCTGTCGATCTCGGCGTCGGGCAGTCCGAACGCGATATTGCGCGCGATGCTGTCGTCGCAAAGGAAGATCTGCTGCGGCACGTGGCCGATGCTGCGCTGCCACGCGGGCAGCTTGGTATCGTCGATATCCACCCCATCGACGCGCAACGAACCTCCCTCCGGACGCAGCAATCCCATCAGGAGGTCGACGACCGTCGTCTTGCCGCAGCCTGTGGTGCCCACCAGGGCAACGGACGTGTTGCGCGCAATTCGCAAGTCCACCGGTTGTAACGACCAGCCGGCCGCTCCCGGATAGCGATACCGGACATTCACCAGCTCGACGGCGCTCTCCAGGGGGATACGCGGCGCCCCGTCGCGCGCTGCGTAGTCCGGCGCATATGAGGCCTGAAGATCGGCGAGCACGGCTTGCAGGGCTGGCTGGCTGTTGCGGATAGCCGCGAATCCCGCGAACACCAGTTGCAGCGCAGGCATCAGGCGATAGCCCGCGAACGCATACAAGCCGATCAGCGGCAGCGTCTCGCCCATGCCGCGCCCCGCGCCGAGCAGGTAGATCGCAATCATCAGGATGAGGCCGATGGCCACGGCCTCGAGCGCGAACCGCGGCAGCTGGCTGATTGCCTGCGCCCGAGTCTGCGCGTCCGCCCAGCGCAATGAGGGTTCGCGGAAACGCTGCAAGAACTGGGATTCGCGACCGAGGAGCTTGATCTCCTTGGCGCCGGCGAGTGCCTCCATGGCATGGCGCGCGCGCACCGTCCCGGCCTCGACGGACACTTGCCCCGCGTCTTGCAGTGCAGTGCGCGCGAACCTGTACAGGATTGCGTAGGCGCCGCCGAGGACGGCGGCGACGGCCAGGGCCATCAAGGGGTCGACCAGCACCAGGAGCGCGGAGACGGAGAAGACCACGGCGAGCTTGGTGACAATGTGCACGGCTGGAATGAGCGCGCCGCTGGTCACCCGGTATACCTCCCCGAAGACATTCTTTTGCAGCTCTGCAGTGTTCCGATGGAGATAGAACGCGTAGGGCTTGGCCAGGTAGCTCGCCAGCAGCCGGACGCTAAGCGCATGGCCCTGCCGGTTGGCAAAGCGCAGCATCGACCAGGTTGTGGCTGCTGACGCCGCATTTGCCAGCACAAGAAGGCAAAGCACCGCGCCGCCCAGCCAGGCGAGCCGCGACGACGGGCTCGATGCTCCCAACGGCTCCAGGAGCCCGGCGAACCGCGCATTCCCCGGGACGAGCCCCTCGCCCGCCACTGTGGCGAGGAAAGGCATGACGGACGCAACCGCAGCTGCCTCGAGCAGGCCGGCAACGACGGCGAGGCCGCACAAAGCGTAGAAGCGGCGCCTTGCGCCGAGCTCGAGGAGCGCGCCGTACTTTCCGAAGATGTCCGCCGGCATCATGCTGGCCCCTCAGTGCAGGCTCTCGCGCAGCGTCGTGCAGACGCGGTCCTGATCGGCATCGGACAGCTCGAAGAACATCGGCAGGCTCATCGCCCGCTCGTAGTAGCGCTCGCACGCTGGGTAGGCGCCTTTGCGGAATCCGAGGTTGCGGTAATAGGGGTGCAGGTGCACTGGAATGTAGTGCACGTTCACCTGGACGCCAGCCTCGCGCATGCGTTCGAAGATCTCGCGCCTGGAGCGGCGCAACGACTCCAGATCGAGCTGGACAACGTAGAGATGCCAGGACGAACTCGTCGAGTCATCCGCGACCGGGGTCGAGAGCGGCAGACCCTGCAGCGTGGAGTGGTAGCGGGCCGCGAGCGCGCGCCGGCGCGCCAGAAACTGATCGAGGCGGCGCAACTGGCTGGAGCCGAGCGCCGCCTGGAGGTCGGTCATGCGGTAGTTGCAGCCGAGCGCGATCTGCTGGTAGTACCAGGGGCCCTCGCTTTTTCCCTCCATCTGCTCCGCAGCCCGGGTAATGCCGTGCGTGCGCAGCAGCCGCAGCCGGCTGGCAAGGCCCGAATCGCGAGTGAGCAGCATGCCGCCTTCGCCGGTGGTCACGATCTTGACCGGATGGAAACTGAACACGGTGATATCGGAATGCGTGCCGGCGCCTACCCTGGCGTGTCCGATCTCCGCACCCACGGCGTGCGACGCATCCTCCAACACGCGAAATCCGTACTCCTCGGCCAACTTTGCGATCGCCGGCATGTCGCACGGCCGACCGCCGAAGTGCACGGGCACCACGATCTTCGGCAATCGGCCGGCGCGCCTGGCTTGCTCGAGCTTCCAGGCGAGCGCTTCGACCGACAGGTTGTACGTACGTGGATCGATGTCGACAAAATCGACCTCGGCCCCGCAATAGCGCGCGCAATTCGCGGACGCCACGAAGGTGTTGGAACTCGTCCACAGCAAGTCTCCGGGCCCAAGCCCGAGCGCCAGGCACGCCAGGTGCAGGCCCGCGGTGCCGTTGCTCACTGCAATCGCATGTTCGGCGCCGCAAGATTGGGCCACCTCGTCCTCGAAGCGCTCGACCGCGGGACCCTGGGTCAGCCAGTCCGAGCGCAGTACTCCAACGACCGCGTCGATGTCCGCTTGCGCGACGCTCTGCCGTGCGTAGGGGATGGGCCTCATGCCGCGACGAGCTTCCTCAGTTCTTGCGCCGTCAGGAAATGCGGGTTCGTCCCGGAGTTGTACTCGAAACCTTCGGCGACCGGCCGACCCTGCTCGCGCAGCGCATTGCGCGCATGGTCTACGGGGACGTTCAGCAGGATCGTCGGACGGATGACGTAGTGATCCGCGAACTCGAGCGTCAGGTGCGAATCGTCCTTAGGGCACATCACTTCATGCAGCTTCTCCCCGGGCCGAATGCCGATAATTTCCAGGGGAATTCCGGGGGCAATCGCTTCCGCCAGATCAGTGATCCTGGCCGAGGGGATCCTGGGGATGAAGGTTTCGCCGGCCTGCATCCGCTGGAGACTCTGGAGCACGAAGTCCACGCCTTGCTCGAGGGAGATCCAGAAGCGCGTCATCCGTGGGTCGGTGACGGGCAGTTTTCGCGCGCCGCTCGCGAGCAGCTTGCGGAATACCGGTACCACCGATCCCCTGGAGCCGGCGACGTTGCCGTAGCGCACGACGGAAAAGCGGGTGCGGTGACCGCCCGCGAGGTTATTGCCGGCGACGAAGAGCTTGTCCGAGACGAGCTTGGTGGCGCCGTAGAGATTGATGGGGTTCGCCGCCTTGTCGGTGGAGAGCGCGATCACGCGCTCGACCTCGTTCTCGATGGCCGCGGAGATCACGTTCTGCGCGCCGTGGACGTTCGTCTTGACGCTTTCCATCGGGTTGTATTCGGCAGCCGGCACCTGCTTCAGGGCGGCGGCATGGATGACAATGTCGATGCCGCGCATGGCCTGCGCCATGCGGTCGGCGTCGCGCACGTCGCCCAGGAAATAGCGCATGCACGGCGCGCTGAATTCCTGTTGCATCTCGAACTGCTTGAGCTCGTCCCGCGACAGGATCGCGAGGCGCCTCGGTTTGTAACGCTGCAGCACCGTGCGCACGAACTGCCTGCCGAAGGAGCCGGTGCCGCCCGTCACGAGGATGGACTTGTCATTCAGCATGACTGCGATCCCCCGGCGTCTCGCCGTTCTTTTCCGCCTCTTTCTGCAGCTCCTCCAGCTCGTGCTTGAGCGCCTCGTATTCCTGAAGTTTGTACTTTAGGAAGCGCATCGTGACGCGCGTTTTTTCTTCGATGCCCTTGGGCGTGAGCATGTACAGGTAGGCGCGCTTGTTGGCGCTGTTGCGGAAGTTGTTCGCCTTGATGAGGCCCTTGTCGATCAGTGCCTGCAGGCAGAAGTTGACCCGCCCGAGGCTGATGCCGAGCTGGTCGGCGAGCTTGCGCTGGCTCGCGCCGGGGTCGGCTTCCAGCAGCTTCAGGATGCGGTAGCGGTATTCGTCGGTTAGCATGCCGGCGGGTCCGGGCTCAGGCGGGGTCATGGTGTTCAGTCGCTGAACGCATTGTGCATTAGACACGGGAAGTGCAATGAAATCAAATGTAAAGGCCCACCTGCCGCCCCGGGGTCCGGGACCCGCCCCGACGGTCAGCGTGATCGTCGGCGTGAAGAACGGCGCAGCCGTGCTGCAAGGGTGCCTGGACAGCGTGGCCGCCCAGGACTGGGACTCGCGCGAGACCATCGTCGTCGACAGCGCGTCCACCGATGGCACGCCCGCGATGCTGGAAGCGAACCGGCGCGCGGGCAAGATCACCGACTACGTGTCCGAGCCGGATCGCGGGCTGTACGAAGCATGGAACAAGGCACTGCGACGCGCGCGCGGGGAGTGGATCTGCTTCCTCGGCTGCGACGATCGCTTCCACGACGCGCAGGCGCTGCGCAGCCTGCTCGGCGCCGCCGCGGGCGGAGCACGAGTCATTCACGGCCGCGTCAACCTCGTCACGGCAAACGGCGTGGTCGGCGAAGTGCTCGGCAAGCCCTGGCGCGAGGCGCGGCGCGCGTTTCTTGCCGGAACGATGCTTCCACACACCGGCATGCTGCACCATCGCTCCCTCTTCGAGGAGCACGGATTCTTCGACGAGTCCTACCGCATCGCGGGGGACTACGACCTGCTTCTGCGAGAGGTGCTGACGCGGGAGCCGGTGTTCGTCGACCGCGTGACGGTCGACATGCGCTTTGGCGGCATGAGCTCGAAGCCGGGCGCCATCCTCGGCAACCTTCGCGAAATCCAGCGCGCTCGCATGAAGCGCGGGTTGCGCGGCATGCCGGCCCGGCTGCGCCTGGCGATTGCGGCGGCCTGGATCGGCGACGTGATCCGCGCCGTCCTCGGCGACCGCGTCTACGGCTGGTGCGCGGACTTCTACCGCGTGGCGCGCGGCAAGCCGCGAATCTGGACGGCCTGAGGTGATCGCCGCGCTTACCGGCGGCACCGGGTTCATCGGCCGCGCGCTGGTCGCTCGCCTGCGGCGCGCTCCCGATATCGTCGAGATCCGCGTGCTGACGCGCCGGGAGGCGCCCGAGGGCACACGCGCCGTGCGCGGCGACCTCACGCAGGCTGTTCCCGCGGAGCTCCTGGCGGGCGCGACAGTGCTCTTTCACTGCGCGGGCGAGTTGCGGCGCGAGCATGCGATGCGCGCGCTGCACGTCGAGGGCACGCGCCGGTTGATCGACGCGGCCGCTGGCCGCGTGCGGCGCTGGGTGCAGTTGAGCAGCGTGGGGGCGTACGGACGGCGGCAGCAGGAAGGGGTGGTGGACGAGTCCACGCCGCTCGCGCCGGAGGGCGAGTACGAGCGCACCAAAGCGGACGCCGACCGGCTGGTGACCGCCGCGGGCGCATTCGAGGCCGTGGTGCTGCGTCCCTCCATCGTCTTCGGCCCGGGCATGCCCAACCGCTCGCTCGCCCAGCTCGTGTCCGCCGTGCGGCGCGGCATCTACGCGCGCGTCGGCCGGCGTCCGGCGACCGCCACCTACGTCTACGTGGACGACGTGGCCGAGGCCCTGATGCTCTGCGGCACGTCTGCGGCGGCGCGCGGCTGCTACAACCTGTCGGACGACCGTCCCTGGGACGATTTCGTCGCCGCGATCGCCGCGGCGCTCGGGCGCGGCGCGCCGAAGAGGACGATCCCCGAGGCGCCGCTGCGCTGGCTCGCGCGCCTCGCGCAGCTCTTGCCCGGCTCGCCGCCCACCGAGGCGCGCATCGACGCGATGACGCGCAACGTGCGCTATCCGTCCGAGCGCATCCGGCGCGAGCTCGGGTTCGCCTTCGGCGTCTCGATCGAGGAGGGGCTGCGGCGCTACGTGGCGTCGCTCGCCCTGGGCGCATGAAGCGCATCTGCTTCGTCACGACGAGCCCGCTGATCGTCAATTTCTTTCTCGTGCCGCACCTGCGGCGCCTCGCCTCGCGCTACGAGGTGTCGCTGGCGGTGACGCTGCCGGGAGAGGCGCCGTTGAAAGACCTGCCCGGTGTGCACGTCGAGCCGGTGACGATTCCGCGCAGGATCCGTCCGCTGGGCGACCTGAGGGCGCTGCAGAGACTGACGCACCTCTTTCGCGAGCGGCGATATGCCCTCGTGCATTCGTTCGGGCCCAAGGCGGGGCTGCTTTCGACTTGGGCGGGCATGCGCGCGGGCGTCCCCGCGCGGCTGCACACCTTTACCGGCCAGGTGTGGGCCTCGCGCCGCGGGACGATGCGTGCGCTGCTGCGCGCCGCCGACCGCGCCACCGCGCGTCGCGCCACCGAAGTGCTGGCGGACAGCGCGTCGCAGCGCGATTTCCTGATACGTGAAGGGATCGTGGCGGCCGAGCACTGCCGCGTGCTCGGCGCAGGGTCCGTCTGCGGGGTGGACGCGCAGCGCTTCAGGCCCGATGCCGCTGCCCGGGCCGCGGTGCGCGCCGAGCTCGGCATCGGCGCGCAGGCGCCGATCGTGCTCTTCGTCGGGCGCGTGACGCGCGACAAGGGCGTTCTCGACCTCGCGCAGGCCTTCGGCGTGCTGGGCGCAGAGTATCCCGAGGCCGTGCTGCTCGTGGTCGGGCCCGACGAAGAGGGCCTCGGCGCGCAAGTGCGGCGACTGTGCGGCGAACGCGCGCGCGTCGTCGGCTATACCCACACACCGGAGCGCTACATGGCGGCTGCCGACCTGTTGTGCCTGCCGAGCTACCGCGAGGGCTTCGGCGCGGTCGTCATCGAAGCGGCCGCGGCCGGGCTGCCGGCCATCGGCTCGCGCATCTACGGCATCGTGGACGCAGTGCAGGACGGCAAGACCGGGCTGCTCTTCGAGCCCGGCAACGTCGGCGAGCTGCAAGCGCATCTGCGGCGGCTGCTCGGGGATGAGGCGCTGCGCGAGCACCTCGGAACCGCCGCGCGGGAACGCGCGCTGAAAGAGTTTGCAGAAGAGCGCCTGGTCGGCGCACTCGAGGCCCGCTACCGGCAAATCCTCGGCGGCTGATTCAGCCCCGGTTGTAGCTGTCCTCGAAGCGCTCGATGTCGTCCTCGCCGAGGTAGTCGCCCGACTGGACTTCCACAATCAGCAGCGGCTCCGCGCCGGCGTTCTCCAGCCGGTGGCGCATGCCCACCGGGATGTAGGTGGACTGGTTGGGCTGCAGCTCGATCACTTCGTCGTTGCGCGTCACGCGCGCGAGGCCGGACACCACCACCCAGTGCTCGGCGCGCCGGCGGTGGCGTTGCAGCGAGATGCGGTGGCCGGGCTTGACCATCAGGCGCTTTACCTGGAATCCGGGGCCGGCGTCCACGCCCTCGTAGTACCCCCAGGGACGGTGCACGCGCGTGTGCGAGACGTGCTCGGTGCGCTGCGCGCGGTCGAGCCGCTCGACGATCTCCTTCACGTCCTGAGCGCGGTCGCGCGCCGCGACCAGCACCGCGTCGTCGGTCTCCACGACCACGAGGTCCCGCGCGCCGAGGAGCGAGATGTGCCGGTCCGCGGCGAGCACGTAGCAACCGCGCGCGTCGCCGAGCGCGACGTCGCCGCGGGACACGTTGCCGGCGCTGTCCTTGTCGCCGGCCTCCCACAGCGCGTCCCAGGAGCCTACGTCGCTCCAATGCATGTCCGCGCGCACCATCGCGCCCGCCTCGGTGCGCTCCATCACGGCGTAGTCCACCGAATCGGCGGGACTGGCGGCGAATGCCTTGGCGTCCAGACGCAGGAAATCGAGGTCCTGTGCCGCGCGCTCGATCGCAGTGCGCGCGGCGGCGAGAATCTCGGGCCGCGCGCGCCCGAGCTCCTCGAGATAGCGCTTCGCCTGGAAGACGAACATGCCGCTGTTCCAGTAGAAGCCGCCCTGAGCGAGAAACGCTTGCGCGCGCTCGAGCGGCGGCTTCTCGACGAAGCGGCGCACGCGAAAGGCAGCAGCACCGAGCGGCTCGCCCGCCTCGATGTAGCCGTAGCCGGTGGCGGGCTCCGTCGGCGGGATGCCGAAGGTGACGAGGAATCCCCGGCGCGCCTGCTGCACCGCCTCGCCTACGGCGGCCTGGAACGCGCGCTCGTCGCCGATGCGATGGTCGGCCGGCTGCACCAGCAGCACCGCCTCGGGGTCGGCGCGCATCGCAAAGAGCGCGGCCGCGGCGACCGCCGGCGCGGTGTTGCGCCCCACGGGCTCGAGCAGCACGGCGGCAGGCACGATGCCGAGCTCCGCCAGCTGGTCGCCGACCAGGAACCGGTGCTCGGCATTGGTCACCACGATGGGCGCGCCGGCGCCCGCCACGCCGCGCGCGCGCAGCGCCGTGTCCTGCAGCAGCGTGCGCTCGGTGACGAGCGGCAGGAACTGCTTGGGCAGCAGGCGCCGCGACATCGGCCACAGCCGGCTGCCGGCGCCGCCGCACAGGATCACTGGCACCACCGATGCGCCCAAGGCGAACCCCGAAGAAAGAAAGGCCGCTATTCTAAAGGCGATAATCGCGCCGCATGCGCATCCTCGTGACTGGCGCCTCGGGCTTCATCGGCAGCCACCTGTGCCCCGCGCTCGCCGCCGCCGGACACGAATTGCGCGGCTCGGTCGAGGGCTGCGACGCAGTGGTGCATCTCGCCAATATCGCGCACGCGCGGGCGAGCTCCGCGGAGCTGCACCGCGTGAACGTAGAGGGCACGATCGCGCAGGCGCGCGCCGCGCTCGCCGCGGGTGCGCGGCGCTTCGTGTATCTCAGCTCGGCGAAGGCGGGGAGTCCCGACGATGCCTACGGCCACGCGAAGCGCATCGCGGAGCAGGCGCTGATGGCCATGCCGGGCCTCGAGCCCGTGATCCTGCGCCCGCCGCTCGTCTACGGGCCACGCGTCAAGGCGAACTTCCTCGCCCTGATGCGCGCCGTGGATCGCGGCTGGCCCCTGCCGCTGGCGAGCATTCGCAACCGGCGCAGCCTGCTCTACGTGGGCAACCTCGCCGACGCCGTCCTGCGCTGCCTCGCTGCTGCGCCGGGCGTGCGCATCTACGGCGTGACCGACGGCGCGCCGGTCTCGACGCCCGAGCTTTGCCGCATGCTGGGCCGCGCGCTCGACAAGCCAGTGCGCCTGTGGCCGTTTCCGCCGGCGCTGCTCAGGCTCGCGCCGGGCGGCGCGCGGCTCGCGGACTCGCTCGTCGTCGACGACGGCGCGCTGCGCCGCGAGCTCGGCTGGCGGCCACCGTTCGGTTTCGAGGAGGGACTGCGGCACACTGCCGAGTGGTATCGCGCGCAGGGCCGCTAGAATGCCCGCCATGTCTGCGCTGGCGCCGCTCGCCGCGTTCGTCGTTGCCGCGCTCGCCGCGGGTCTGCTGCTGCTCCCGGCCGCGCGGCGTTTCGCGCTGGACGTGCCGAACGAGCGCTCGCTGCACTCGCACCCGCTGCCGCGCACCGGCGGCATCGCCATCGCCGCGGGCGTCGCGGCTTCGAGCGTCGCGGCGCTGACGCTGCCCGGCAGCGCACTGGTGCTCGCCGCGGCGCTGGCGGTGATTTCCTTCGCCGACGACGCGATGGGCCTGCCCACGGCGCTGCGCCTTGCCATGCACCTCGCGGCCGCGGGCGCGGTCGTCGCGCTGCAGCTCGAGTTGCCCTTCCTCGCCGCGCTGGCCGTCGCCCTCGCCATCGCCTGGATGACCAACGCCTACAACTTCATGGACGGCGCCGACGGCCTGGCGGCGGGCATGGCGGTGATCGGATTCGGCACCTACGCGCTCGCGGCGTACCTCGCGGGCGCGGCGCCGCTCGCCACGCTGTGCGCCTCGATCGCCGCCGCCTGCCTTGCCTTCCTGCTGTTCAACTTCCCGCCCGCGCGCCTGTTCATGGGCGACGTGGGCTCGGTGCCCCTGGGCTTTCTTGCCGGCGCCCTGGGCGTGCAGGGCTGGAGCACGGGCTGCTGGCCGCTCTGGTTTCCGCTGCTCGTCTTCGCGCCGTTCGTGGGCGACGCCACGCTCACGCTCGCGCGCCGGCTGTGGCGCCGCGAGCGCGTCTGGCAGGCGCACCGCGAGCACTACTACCAGCGCCTGGTGCGCCTGGGCTTCGGCCACCGGCGCACCGCCCTGATCGAGTACGCCGCAATGGCCGGCTGCGCGGCGATCGCGCTCGCAGTCCTCGGGCAGAGTCCGGCCGTGCAGGCCTTCGCCTTTCTCTGGGCGAGCGTGGCGCTGCTCGGCGGGGCCGTCTGGATCGACCACCTCTGGCGGGCACCGCGGTGAGCCCGGGGCTGCGCTTCGCCGCGCGGGCGACGCTCGCGTTCCTGCATGACGTGGCCGCCGTGGGGCTCGCCTGGCTGGGCGCCTACTGGCTGCGCTTCAACCTCGAGATGCCGCCGCGCCTGTACTGGGATACCGCGCTCGTCGCCTTGCCCATGGTGATCGCAGTGCACTCGGTCGTCTTCTGGCTGATGGGCCTGTATCGCGGGCTGTGGCGCTACGCGAGCCTGCCGGACCTGCAGCGCATCCTGATCGCGGTCGGCCTCGCCGCGCTTGCCACGCCCGCGCTCTTCACCCTGGTCGCGTTTCCATCGGTGATCCCGCGCTCCGTCTACCTCCTCTGCCCGGTGCTCGTCGTCACCGCCATGGGTGGCAGCCGGCTGCTGTACCGCGCGTGGAAGGAGGGGACGCTGCTGGGCATGATGCGCCACCCGCGCGCGCAGCCGGTACTCGTGCTCGGCGCCGGCGACGCGGCGGCAAGGCTGCTGCGCGAGCTCGCGCAGAGCCGGCAGTGGCGCGTGGTGGGCATCCTCGACGACGAGGCGGGTCGCGTCGGCAATGCGATCCAGGGCGTGAAGATCCTCGGCGGGCTCGAGCAGCTCGGCGCGGTGGCGCGCGGCCTGGGCGTGCAGCGCGCGATCATCGCCATGCCCGACGCCTCGCATCGGCGCAGGAAGCTCGCTGT
>JAOUIL010000078.1 GCA_029883975.1 Betaproteobacteria bacterium | reverse complement strand
CTCGTGCGCCTCGCGCCGGCTGTGGTGCGCGCGATGGAAGAGGCGCGCGAGCGGCGCCGGCACCTCGCCACGCAGGAGGCCCTCGAGCTCTCGGAACGGCGCTATCGGGCCGTCGTCGAGGACCAGGCCGATCCCATCCTTCGCATGCTGCCGGATCTGACCATCACGTTCGTGAACAGCGCGTACTGCCGCTACTTCGGCCTGACGCGGGAAAGCATGCTGGGCCGCAGCGTACTGCTGCACGTGCTGCCGGAGGACCAGGACGCCGCGCGCCGGTTCCTCGCGGGCATCGGCTCCGGCGCGCTCATCAACGAGCGCGATGCGCGCGTCAAGGACGCGGGTGGAGCCGAGCGCTGGATGCACTGGGCCGCGCGCGGCATCTGCGACGCCGGCGGCGCGCTGCTCGAGATCCAGGTGGTCGGCCGCGACGTGACTGAGCTCAGGCGCGCGATGAACGCCCTCGGCGCGGCGCGCGAGCGGCTGCAGCGGCTGTCCCGTCGCCTGCTCGAGGTGCAGGAGGACGAGCGCCGGCATCTGGCGCGCGAGCTGCACGACGACATCGGCCAGGGCCTGACGGCCATCAAGCTCAACCTGGAGTCGGTGGCGCGCGGCCAGGGCTCGTCGATGGAGACGCGCGTCGGCGAGGCGCTGGAGGCCACGCGGCATACCATCGAGCGCGTGCGGCAGCTGTCCATCAACCTGCGGCCGCTGCAGCTGGACGACCTGGGGCTGGTGGCGGCGTTGCGCTCGCACCTCGACCGGCAGGCGAGGCTCGGCAGGCTGACGCCGCACTTCGAGATCCAGGAGATGCCTTCCAAGCTGACGGCGGAGGTCGAAATCGCCTGCTTTCGCGTCGCGCAGGAGGCGATCAACAATATCGTGCGCCATGCCAGGGCGGGCAACGTCTGGCTGCGGTTGTTCGTCGCCGGCGAGCGCCTGGCGCTGTCCGTGCGCGACGACGGGGCCGGGTTCGACGTGGCGACGGCGCAGCGCCGCGCGGCGGTCGGCGAGAGCCTCGGGGTGATCAGCATGGAGGAGCGCGTGGCGCTGGCGGGCGGCACCCTGCAGATTCACTCCGCGCCCGGTCAGGGTACAGTCGTGGTTGCCTCGTTTCCCGTAGGGGTGCGCTGAGTGCCCGCCTTGCGTGTGCTGCTCGCGGACGATCATGCGCTGGTGCGCGCCGGGATGCGCTCGCTGCTGCGGGACATTCCCGGCGTCGAGGTGGTGGCCGAGGCGAGCGACGGCGCCGAGGCGCTGGCGAAGGCGGAACAGTCGCGGCCCGACGTCGTGCTGCTGGACATCGCCATGAAGGGCATGAACGGCCTGGAGGCGGCCGCGCGACTGCGCGAGCGCCTGCCCGAGGCGAAGGTCGTCATCCTGTCGATGCATACCAGCGAGGAGTACGTGCTGCTCGCCCTGCGCGCCGGGGCCTCCGCCTACCTGATCAAGGATTCCGCCACCTCCGAGCTCGCGCTCGCGCTGACCAGCGTCATGCGCGGAGAAACCTACCTCAGCCCGGCGATCTCGCGGCAGGTCGTCGACGGCTATGTGCAGCGCGTCGGCTCGGGCGTCGGGCCCGACCCGCTCACGCCGCGCCAGCGCGAAGTGCTCACGCGCATCGCCGAAGGCCGCAGCACCAAGGAAATCGCCTTCGAGCTGAACCTGTCGGTGAAGACCGTCGAAACGCACCGCGCGCAGATCATGGATCGGCTGGGCATCCGCGATGTCGCCGGCCTGGTGCGCTACGCCATTCGCGCCGGCCTGGTGCCGCCGGAAACCTGAGCGTTTACATAGGGTTGACCCGCACCGGGTTTTCCCCTAGCCCGCGTCAGGGAGGGCCCGATTACGCCTGCGGGGCGCGCTGCCTACATTGCGCGGCATGGGGTTGGCCGCGTCGCCCACTGGGGTCGTCATTCTCGATGGCAGTCCCGCGTTCGTCGCGGCGGCGACCGACTACATCGAGCGCCTCACCGGCTATGCCCCGGTGCGGCCGGGCGTCGTCCTGGTCGACCTGAGCCTGGGCGGACTCGAGCTCGCACAGCGCGTCAAGCAGGGCAATCCGGCGCAGGTAGTCATCGGCCTGGCGCTGTTTCCCACCCCGGAGCTGATCGCCGAGGCCCGACGGCTCGGGATCGATGCGGTCGTGTCCAAGGAGTCGTTTGCCGACGAGCTACCCGGCGTGCTGCGGCGCCTGGGATCGGACCGCTGAGGCGCGCCGCATGCAAGCGGGGGCGCGGTCCAGCGCGACGGTAAGGGCGACCCAGGCCGGCGCGCCGTGCCTGCTGATGGTGGAGGACAACGCCAACGATGCCGAGCTCCTCCAGGCCTACCTGAGCGACGCGCGCGACGACGGCACCCAAGTTCTGCATGCGCGCACCCTGGCCGAGGGCGTCGCGCTCGCGCGCTCGCGCGACGTGCGGGTGGTGCTGCTCGACCTGGACCTGCCCGACAGCCACGGCTTCCAGACGCTGGAAAGCATGCGGGATGCGGCCGCCGGGCCGGTGATCGTCATCTCGGGCAATGGCCATCCGCAGCTGGAGAACGAAGCGCTCCGGCGCCGCGCGTACGACGTGATCGCCAAGCACGAGCTGGATGCCGCCACGCTGCGACGGGTCCTGAGGCTCGCCAGCCTGCACGCGCAGGCCAGTCGCGCGCAGGCGACGGTGGACAGCCGCTACCGGGCGCTGATCGAGAACAGCTCGGAAGCGCTGATGCTGCTCGATGCCGAGGGCCGCATCGAGTACTCGAGCGCCGCGATGCGGCGGCTGCTGGGTTACGACGCTACCGAGGTGCTGAGCCAGGCGGCGTTGAGCTATGTGCTGACGGAGGACCGCGCCGCGTTCCAGGCGGCGTTCCAGAGGCTGTGCGCGGCGCCGGGGCGACGGGCGACGCTGCGCGTGCGCTACCGGCAGAAGGACGGCGACACTCGGATGCTGGAGAGCAGCCTGGTGAACCGGCTGAACGACGCCGACGTCACGGCGGTGGTCTGCAGCCATCGCGATGTGGGCGGCGAGGAGGAGTATCGCGCGCGTTTCGACGCCGCGTTCGAGCATGCGCCGCTCGGGCTGGCGCACGTCGACCTCGAGGGCCGCATCCGCCTCGCCAACCGGCGCCTGTGCGCGATGCTGGACTACACGCGCGAGGAGCTGGTCGGCCGCATGGTGCGCGACCTGTCGCATCCGGAGGATGTCGACGTCACGCGCGAGCAGAGGGCCAGCCTGCGCGCCGGCGAGATCCCCCAGTTCAGCGTGCGCAAGCGCTATCTGCGCAAGGGCGGGCTGCCCGTGTGGGTGCGGCTCACCGTGTCCCTCGCGCGCGACGCCTCGGGCACGCCGCTTTACGATATCGCCGCCTTCGAGGACGTGTCGGAAGACGTGAAGAAGGAGCGGGCGCTGCGCGAAAGCGAGGACCGGCTGCGGAGCCTGGTCGAGCTGTCCACCGACTTCTATTGGGAAACGGACGCCGAGCATCGGCTCGCGCGGCGCGGCGCCGGCGCGCGCGCCTCGGCGGTGTCGACGTTTGCGGACGGCAGCCTGGGCAGGCGCCGTTGGGAACTGCCGCACCACTCGCCGGACCAGCAGGCCTGGATGGCGCACAAGGCGGTGCTCGACGCGCACCAGCCGTTCCAAGACTTCGAGTTCTCGCGCCCGACGCCCGACGGGAGCGTGCGCCATTTCGCGATCAGCGGCGAGCCGGTATTCGACGCTGACGGGACGTTCGTCGGCTACCGCGGCGTCGGCACGGACATTACCGAGCGCAAGGTGTCGCGGCAGGTGCTCGAGCTCGAGCACACGGTGGCGCGACATCTCGCGGCCGCGGACTCGGCGCAGGATGCGCTGCAGGCAGTCATGCGCGCCATCTGCGAGATGCACGGCTGGCAGGAGGGGCGCTACTGGCGCGTCGACGAGGATGCGGGCATGTTGCGCTTCGGCGGGCTGTGGAACGCGCCCGGCTCGCAGGATTCCGCCGCCGCGGCCGCGCTGCAGGCCCTGACGTTCCAGCGCGGCGTCGGGCTGGCCGGCTGGGTATGGGAGCATGCCGAGCCGCTGTGGATCGCGGATGCGCAGAAGGACGAGCGCGCCGACCCGCACGGGTTGACAGTGGCGCCTTTGCGTGGCGCGTTCCTGTTCCCGGTGCTCGCCGAGGGCAGGACGATCGGCGTACTCACCTTCACCAGCCCCGACGTGCGCCGCCCCGACGAGCGTGTGCTCAAGGCCGTGGGCACGATCGGCAGCCAGATCGGGCAGTATCTCCTGCATCGGCGCAGCGAGGACGCGCAGCGGCGCTTCCGTGCGGGCATGGACGCCTCGGCCGACATGATCCTGCTGGTCGACCCGCACACCATGCATTACGTGGACGTGAACGAGGCCGTGTGCCGCACGCTGGGATTCTCGCGGCAGGAGATGCTGGCGATGGGCCCGCAGGACCTCTTGCCGGTCGCGCGCGAGGCGCTGCAGAGGGAGTACCGGGGGTTTGTCGCGGATCCCCAGACCGTGCGCGGCATGAGCAGCGCCTACCGCTGCAGGGACGGCACGACGATTCCGTTCGAGTCCACCCGGCGGGTGCTGTTCACCGAGAGCGGGCCGTTGATCGTCGCCATTTCGCGCGACATCCGGCCACGCCAGGAGGCGGAGCGGGCATTGCGCGAAAGCGAGGAGCGCTTTCGCAGCCTGACCGAGCTCTCGGCGGACTGGTACTGGGAGCAGGACGCCGAGCTGCGCTTCGTGGCCACTGGCGGCGCCCACATGGACCGCGGCGGGATCACGGCGGCGCAGCACGTCGGCCTGCGGCGCTGGGAGCTGCCGGGGACCGAGCCGCTGGTGGGCGACTGGCGCGCGCACCAGGCGCAGCTCGCGGAGCGCCGGCCATTCCGCGACTTCATGATCCGGCGCGTCGGCAACGACGGGGCTGCGCACTTCGTGAGCGTGTCGGGCGAGCCGATGTTCGATGGCGCGGGCGCGTTCCGCGGCTATCGCGGCGTGGCCAAGGACGTCACGCAGAACGTGCAGGCGCTCGTCGCCTTGCGCCGGAGCGAGGAGCGTTTCCGCAGCCTGACCGAGCTCTCCTCGGACTGGTACTGGGAGCAGGACGAGCAGTTCCGCTTCACGATCCTGCAGGGACCCGGCGCCGCGGCGCTCGCCAATGGGGACGTGGCGCAATACCTGGGCAAGGCGCGCTGGGACACTGCGGACCTCCAGCCGGCCGAGGGGACGTGGCAGGCGCATCGCGAGCAGTTGCAGCGCCACGAGCCATTCAGGGACCTGGTCCTGCGCCGCACGTTGCCCGACGGCGGCGAGGGCTACATGAGCGTGAGCGGCGAGCCCATGTTCGACGCGGGCGGCCGCTTCGCCGGCTACCGGGGCGTGGCGAGGAACGTCACCAAGATGATCCGCGCAGAGCGGCGCATGCGCGCGCAGGCGGCGCGCCAGGCGGCGCTGGCGAGCTTCGGCCAGTTCGCGCTCGGGCGTCGCAGCGTCGACGAGCTGCATGCGGCGGCGGTGCGCGCGCTGCGCGCCGAGGACGTGGACGCCGCGTGGCTGGTGGAGATGGTCGCCGAGCGGCACGAGTACCTGGTGTGCGCGGCGCAGGGCGACGGACCGCATGCTGCCGTAGGCAAGACGGCAGCGATGGCGCCGCACAGCGTCTGGCCGGAGATACTGCGCGACAACGCCGCGCGCATCGCCGGCCGCGAGTATCTTCAGAGCCTGCCGGCCGACCAACCCTGGCTCGGCTGGCTGAAGCGCATGCGCAGCGCGATCCTCGCGCCGGTGCGGCACGACGAGACGCCTTCGGCCCTGCTGTGCGTCTACGCCGAGAAGGAACACGCGTTCGGCGCCGACGACGTGCGCTTTGCCGAGGCCGTGGGGCACGTGCTGTCCACCGCGCTGCAGCGGATGAAAGCCGAGGAGCGCCTGTCGCACCTGGCGCAGTTCGATCCCCTGACCGGGCTGCCCAATCGCACGCTGCTGCACGACCGGCTTGCCCAGACCCTCGTGCAGTCGCGGCGCAAGTCCTGGCAGACCAGCGCCCTGTTCGTCGACCTCGACCGCTTCAAGCTGGTGAACGACACGCTCGGCCACTACGCCGGCGACCTGATGATCGCCGAGGTGGCGCGCCGGCTTCTGCGCTGTGTGCGCCCGGGCGACACGGTCGGGCGCATCAGCGGCGACGAGTTCGCCATCGTGCTCGCGGACCTGGCGCACGCCGACGATGCGGCGATCGTGGCACAGAGGGTGCTCGATGAGCTGTCCGCGCCGTACCTGCTGGCCGGCAACGAGGCGTTTGCCACCGCGAGCGTCGGCATCGCCACGTTCCCCGGCGACGGCGCGGACGCGGAGTCGCTGCTCAAGAACGCCGACATCGCCATGTACCGCGCCAAGGAATCGGCGCGCAACTGCTACCGCTTCTTTACCGCGGAGATGAATGCGCGCACCGTGGCGCGCGGGCAGCTCAATACCGACCTGCGGCGCGCGGTCGAGCGCGGCGAGTTCGAGCTGCACTACCAGCCGAAGGTCAAGCTCGCCACGGGCGCGCTGACCGGATTCGAGGCGCTGCTGCGCTGGAAGCACCCGCAGCGCGGCCATGTCCTGCCCGACGAGTTCATCCCCGCGCTGGAGGAGTCGGGGCTCATCCTGCCGGTGGGCGAATGGGCGATCGGCGAAGCCTGCGCGCAGCAGCGGCACTGGCGCGATGCGGGGCGCGTGCCGGTGCCGGTTGCGGTCAATCTCTCCCCCAAGCAGTTCCGCCGCGGCGACCTCGACCGGCTGGTGCACGAGATCCTGACGCGCACGGGGGTGCAGGCGGGGCTGCTCGAGCTGGAGATCACGGAGAGCTGCCTGGTCGACGATCCGGAGGTGGCGGTGCGCACCATGCACAACCTGCGCGCGGCGGGACTGAAGATGTCCATCGACGATTTCGGCACCGGCTACTCGAGCCTGTCGTACCTGACGCGCCTGCCGCTCTCGGCGCTCAAGATCGACCGCAGCTTCGTGCGCGACGCGGGCGAAAGCGCGGAAGCGGCTTCGATCGTGCGCGCGGTGATCGAGCTGGCGCAGAACCTGCATTTCACCGTGGTCGCCGAGGGCGTGGAGACGCGCCAGCAGGTCGATTTCCTGCGCAGCCACGACTGCCCGGAGGCGCAGGGCTACTACTTCGGCCGGCCGGCGAGCGCGACCGGGGCGGGCCGGCTGCTGGCGCGCGCCTAGGCGCGCGGCGGCCGGTCCAGGCGCCGCGCGAACACCGTCATCTCCTTTTCGGCCTGGCGGTCGCCGCGGGCGCGCGCGACCTCGATGCCGCGCGTGTACGCTTCGCGCGCTTCCTCGATCCTGTGCGCAGCTGCCAGCGCGCCCCCGAGCGCCTTCCAGGCGGCAGAGTACCGTGGGTCGCGGCGCACCGCCTCGCGCAACTGGACGACCCCGCGCTCGTGGTCGCCCGCCTTCAGGTACTCGCGGCCGAGCGAATAGCGTAGCAGCGCCCCGTCCCGCGGGGTGCCGAGGAGCTTCTCCAGGCTGGCGATGAGCGCGGTCGTCATTTCCGCTAAGATGCCCGCAGCCATTCTAATGATCCGCCAGCCATGAAGGTCCCGATCCAGACCCGTGACGCGCCGGCCGCCATCGGCGCCTATTCGCAGGCGGTGCGCGCCGGAAGCACCGTGTACCTGTCCGGACAGATCGGCCTCGATCCGGCCAGCATGCAGCTCGCCGAGGGCATCGAGGCGCAGATCCATCGCGTGTTCGCGAACCTCGCGGCAGTCGCGCGGGCGGCCGGCCTAGGCCTGGAGGACGTCGTGCGCATGACGGTCTACCTGACCGATCTCGCGCACTTCGCAAAGGTGAACGACATCATGGCGCAGTACGTGCCGCAGCCCTTCCCGGCGCGCGCCGCCGTGGGCGTGGCGAGCCTGCCGCGCGGCGCGCTGGTCGAGATCGACGCCATTCTGCACGCCGGTTGACGCGCGCGCTCGCCCCCGCCACGGCGAGCAAGCTCGCCAAGCTGGGAATCCGCTCGCGCCGCGATCTGGTGCTGCACCTGCCGTTGCGCTACGACGACGAGACCCGGCTCACGCCGCCCGGACAGGCGCCGCCGGGAACGCCGGTGTTGATCGAGTCCCCGGTGCGGCGCGTCGAGGTCGTATACCGGGGAAAGCGCCAGATGCTGGTGGAATGCGAGGGCATCGCGCTGCGTTTCCTGCATTTCTACCCGAACCAGAAGCAGGCGTTCGAGCGCGCGATTGCACATGGGCTGCGCGTGCGCGCCTATGGCGAGCTGCGGCCGGCGCGCGGCGGCGCGGAGATGATCCATCCGCGCTACCACCTCGTCGCGCCGGGCGAGCCGCTGCCGGCAACGCTGACGCCCGTGTACCCGACTACCGCCGGCCTCGGCCAGGCGACACTGCGCAAACTCGTACAGCAGGGGCTCGCCGAAGAGTCGATCGAGGACACGCTTCCGGCCTTTCTGCGCGAGCGGCACGGGCTCGCGCCGCTCGAGGCGAGCGTGCGCCTGCTGCACGCGCCGGCGCCGGGCGCGGACCTCGCCGAGGCCTGGCGGCGCGTGAAGTTCGACGAGCTCCTGGCGCAGCAGCTGCAGTTGCGCCTGGCGCGGCGCAAGCGTCGCGAGAAGCTGGCCCTCGCGCTGCCGTCGAACGGGCCGTTGCTGCGGCGCTTTCTCGGCAAGCTGCCGTTCCGGCTCACGCGCGCGCAGCAGCGCGTGATGGCGGAGCTGCTGAAGGACCTCGTGCAGCCGCACCCGATGCAGCGCCTGCTGCAGGGCGATGTCGGCAGCGGCAAGACGATCATCGCCGCGATCGCCTGTCTTGCCGCGGTCGACGCGGGCGCGCAAGCCGCGGTGATGGCGCCCACGGAGATCCTCGCCGAGCAGCATCACCGCAAGTTCTCGGCCTGGCTCGCGCCGCTCGGCGTGCGCATCGCCTGGCTGCACGGCGCGCTGCCTGCCGCGGAAAAGCGGCGCGTGCGCGCCGCCATCGCCAAGGGCGAGGCCGGCATCGCCGTCGGCACGCAGGCCCTGTTCCAGGAGGGCGTGGAATTCGCCCGCCTCGCCCTCGCCATCGTCGACGAGCAGCACCGCTTCGGCGTGAAGCAGCGCCTCGAGCTGCGTCGCAAGGCCGAGTCGGCGCTCGCGCACCAGCTGATGATGAGCGCCACGCCGATTCCGCGCACGCTCGCCATGACGCGCGACGCGGACCTGGACGTCTCGACCATCGACGAGCTGCCGCCCGGCAGGAAGCCGGTGATCACGCATACCTATGCCGCGGCGCGACGCGCCGAGGTCCTGGCCCGCATCCGCGCAGCCTGCGCGGAGGGTCAGCAGGCCTACTGGGTCTGCCCGGTCATCGATGAATCCAAGGAGGCGCTGCAAGCCGCCCTCGATACCCACGCCGAGCTGAGCGCCGAGCTGAGCGGCCTGCGCGTGGGCCTGGTACACGGGCGCCTGGCGCCGCAGGACAAGGCGGCGGCGATGGACGCGTTCTCTGCCGGCGCGACGCAGCTGCTGGTCTGCACCACGGTGATCGAGGTCGGCGTGGACGTGCCCAACGCGTCGCTCATGGTGATCGAGCACGCAGAGCGCTTCGGGCTGGCGCAGCTGCACCAGCTGCGCGGGCGCATCGGGCGCGGCGCGCGCGCCAGCGAGTGCGTGCTGCTGTTCCAGGAGCCGCTGTCGGATGCGGCGCGCGAGCGGCTCAAGGTGATCCGCGAGAGCGCCGACGGTTTTGCCATCGCGGAGGCCGACCTGCGCCTGCGCGGGCCGGGCGAGTTCCTCGGCGAGCGCCAGAGCGGCGATCTGCCGCTGCGCTTCGCGGACCTTGCGGCGGACGAGCCGCTGGTGCTCGCGGCGCGCGCCGCAGCCGAAGAGCTGCTCGACGCAGGCGAGGACTTCGCGCGCGGCCACATCGAGCGCTGGCTCGGCGCACGCGCCGATTTCCATCGGGTCTAGACTCCGCTCGTGAGCTGGCCAGCGATCGAACGTCGTCTCGACGCCTACGAGCGTCTGCTGCGGCTCGACAAGCCGATCGGCACGCTGCTGCTGCTCTGGCCGACGCTGTGGGCGGTGTGGCTCGCCTCGCGCGGCGCGCCGCGCACCGAGATCCTCGCCATCTTCTGCGTCGGCACGCTGCTGATGCGCTCGGCGGGCTGCGCGGTGAACGATTTCTTCGACCGCGGCTTCGACCGGCACGTGGACCGCACGCGCGACCGGCCGCTCGCGGCCGGCGAGATCCGCCCCGCGGAGGCCCTGGTGCTCGCGACGCTGCTTGCGGCGGCCGCGTTCGCTCTGGTGCTGATGCTCAACCGCACAGCGCTGCTGCTGTCCTTCGCAGCACTGGCGATCGCGGTGACCTACCCGCTCACCAAGCGCTTCTTCGCGCTGCCGCAACTGTATCTCGGGGTGGCCTTCGGCTTCGGCATCCCCATGGCCTACGGGGCGATCCAGAACCGTCTTCCCGCGGAATGCTGGGTGCTGCTGGCGGCGAACATCTGCTACGCATTCGCCTACGACACGGAGTACGCGATGGTGGACCGGGACGACGACGCCAAGCTCGGCATGCGCACGTCGGCGCTGACGCTTGGCCGCTACGACGTGGCAGGTGTCATGCTGGCGTACGCGGGTATGCTCGGGCTGCTGGGCTGGGTAGGCCGGATGGCGCAGCTTGGCTGGCCGTACTACGCCGGGCTGGCGGTCGCCGCCGCCATGATGGCCTACCACTTCCGCCTGATCCGGGGTCGCACGCGCGAAGGCTGCTTCGCGGCCTTCCGGCACAACAACTGGGTAGGCGCCGCAGTCTTCGCCGGCATCGCCGTGCACTACTGGCTGCGCTAAGCTGCGCCGATGGCACTCGAGACTCCGATCGCGTCCTTCCAGTTCAGCAACGGGCCGTTGCGTGGCACGCAGCTCGCCCTGTACGCGGCGCGCCTGTTGCACCAGGGCGCCGGGCAGATGGAGAGCATCACGCTGTCGGCGGTGGCGGCGGTCCGGGTGGGTTTCGAGCGCGACGTTGCGCGCATCACCTGGGGCGGCGTGCTGATCGTTGCGGCAGCCCTGCTCTTCCTTGCCGCGGGTCCGCTCTCCGGGCTGGCCGCCGATGCGGCCGCCGAGATCACCGGCAAGAACGCGGTCGCGCAGCTGCTGCGCGGCACGCTGCACGCCCTGGGCGCGCTCGCGAGCGTGCTGCCTGCGGCGGGCGTCGCGGCCCTGCTGGGGGGCGGCGCGCTCGCCGCGTTCGGCTGGATCGGCATGACGACCGTCGTGCTGTCGCTGCCCGCGGCGGAGCGCGCCTACAGCGTGCGCGGGCAGAGCCGCATGCTCGTGGACTTCGCCGAGCTGCTCGCCGAGCGCGTCGCGCAGCGCGCGCACTGAAATGCACTACGCCGACCTGCGGGAGTTTCTCGCCGGGCTGGAAGCGCTCGGCAAGCTCAAGCGCGTCGGCGCGCCGGTGTCGCCGCGGCTGGAGATGACCGAGATCTGCGACCGGGTGCTGCGCGCGGGCGGCCCGGCGCTGCTTTTCGAGCGCCCGGCGGGACATGCGATTCCCGTGCTCGGCAACCTGTTCGGCACCGTCGAGCGCATCGGCCTGGCGATGGGCGTGGAGGCGGGCAAGCCGGCGCAACCGGCGCTACGCGACCTCGGACGGCTGCTCGCGGCGCTGCGCGAGCCCGACCCGCCGAAGAGCCTGCGCGACGCCGTTCAGAAGCTCCCGCAGCTCGCGCGCCTCGCGGCCAAGGTGTTTGACATGGCGCCGAAGATGGTGTCCGGTGCGCCCTGCCAGGCCCACGTCTGGGAGGGCAAGGACGTGGACCTAGCCCGCTTGCCGGTGCAGACCTGCTGGCCCGGCGATGCGGGTCCGCTGATCACCTGGGGGCTGACCGTCACGCGTGGTCCGCTCAAGCCGCGGCAGAACCTGGGAATCTATCGGCAGCAGGTCATCGGGCCGAATCGCGTCATCCTGCGCTGGCTCGCGCATCGCGGCGGCGCGCTCGACTTTCGCGATCACCAGCTCGCCCACCCCGGCGCGCCGTTCTCCGTAGCGGTGGCGCTTGGCGCGGATCCGGCAACCACGCTCGCCGCGGTCACACCCGTTCCCGACGCGCTCGGCGAGTACCAGTTCGCCGGGCTGCTGCGCGGCGCGCGCACGGAATTGACCAGCTGCATCGGCAGCGACCTGCAGGTGCCGGCGCGATCGGAGATCGTGCTGGAGGGACACATCGCGCCGGGCGACACCGCGCTCGAGGGTCCGCACGGCGACCACACCGGCTACTACAACGAGGCCGAGCGCTTTCCGGTGCTCACGGTGGATCGCGTGACGCTGCGCCGCGACCCGATCTATCACTCGACCTACACCGGCAAGCCGCCCGACGAGCCGGCCATGCTCGGCGTGGCGCTGAACGAGATCTTCGTTCCGTTGCTGGCGAAGCAGTTCCCCGAGATCGCCGACTTCTACCTGCCGCCGGAGGGCTGTTCCTACCGCCTGGCGGTGGCGAGCCTGAAGAAGCAATACCCGGGGCACGCCAAGCGCGTGATGTTCGGCATCTGGAGCTTCCTGCGGCAGTTCATGTACACGAAGTTCATCGTCGTCGTCGACGAGGACATCGACGTGCGCGACTGGAAGGAGGTGGTGTGGGCGATCAGCACGCGCGTCGATCCCGCGCGCGACACGCTGATCGCCGAGAACACGCCGATCGACTACCTCGATTTCGCCAGCCCGGTCGCGGGCCTGGGCTCGAAGATGGGCATCGACGCGACGTCCAAGTGGCCGGGCGAGACGTCGCGCACCTGGGGGCGCCCGATTGGCATGGATGCCGAGGTGCGCAGGAAAGTCGACGCGATGTGGGGCGAGCTGGGCCTGTAGTCAGGCCGCGGCGCGCGCCGGCGCCGCACGGAACCGGCCCATCAGCTCCGCCTGCTTGCGGCGCGCGGCCTCCACGCTCTTCGCCTTGACGTGGCCGAAGCCGCGGATCGTCTCGGGCAGCGAGGCGATCTCGACGGCCACTGCGTGGTTCTCGCGCGTGAGGCCCGCAAGCAGCGTCTCCACGGTGCGCTCGTACTCCCCGATGAGCGCGCGCTCCATGCGCCGCTCTTCGGTGCGGCCGAAGACGTCCAGCGCGGTGCCGCGCAGGAACTTCAGCCTGGCGAGCACAGTGAACGCGCCGCGCATCCACGGCCCGAACTGCATCTTCTTCGGCTCGCCCGTGCGCGGGTCGGGCTTGGCGAGCAGGGGCGGCGCAAGGTGGAACTTGACCTGGTAATCGCCCTCGAACATGCCCTCGATCTTCTTGGCGAACGCGCCGTCGATGAACAGGCGTGCCACCTCGTACTCGTCCTTGTAGGCGAGGAGCTTGGCGTAGTAGCGCGCCACCGCCTCCGCGAGCTTCGTGCCGCCGACGCGCCCCTGCTCCGTGGCGCGCGCGCGCTCGACCAGCGCCCTGTAGCGCGCCGCGTAGCCCGCGTTCTGGTAGCCGGTGAGGAACTTCACGCGGCGCTCGAGGAGCTCCTCGAGATTGCGCGAGAAATGCTCGCCGATCGCGACCACCTCGGCGGGAATGGCGATCCGGCGCACGCGCTCGAGGTCCACCGCCGCGCGGCGGCCCCACAGGAAGCTCTTGACGTTGAACTCCACCGCGACGCCGTTGAGCTCGATGGAGCGCTCGATTGCCTCGCGCCTGAGCGGCACCCAGCCCTTCTGCCAGGCGTAGCCGAGCATGAACATGTTGGTGGCGATGGAGTCGCCCATCAGTGCGGTGGCGAGCTCGGCAGCCGGCACGAACTCCGCATTGCGCCCGCCGCAAGCCTCCGCGATGTCGTGCTGCAGGTTCGAGCCGGGCAGCTGCCAGTCGGGGTTCGTCACGAACGCGGCGGTAGGCGAGGTCGTGGCGTTCACCACGGCGCGCGTGCGGCCGGCATCCATCTTGTCGAGCGCATCGCCGTTGGCGGTCACCACCAGGTCGCAGCCGATGACCAGGCGCGCGTCGCCGGTCCCCAGGCGCGCGACGTGCACGTCGCTCGCGCTCGCGGCGATCTTCACGTGCGACATCACCGCGCCGTACTTCTGCGCGAGGCCTGACATGTCGAGCACCGACACGCCTTTGCCCTCGAGGTGCGCCGCCACGCCGAGAATCTGGCCGATGGTGATGACGCCCGTGCCGCCGATGCCGGTGACGAGCACGCCGCAGGGCTGATCGAGCGAGGCGGGCGTCGCTTCGGGCAGCGCGGGGAAGTCGTCGCCGGCCGCGCGGCCGCCCGACTTGCCCTTCTTCAGCTGCCCGCCTTCCACCGTGACGAAGCTCGGGCAGAAGCCCTTCACGCAGGAGAAGTCCTTGTTGCAGGTGGACTGATTGATGGTGCGCTTCCTGCCGAACTCGGTCTCGAGCGGCTCGACCGACAGGCAATTGGACTTCGCGCTGCAATCGCCGCAGCCCTCGCACACCAATTCGTTGATCACTGCGCGCTTGGCGGGATCGGGGTAGGCGTTGCGCTTGCGCCGGCGGCGCTTCTCCGAGGCGCAGGTCTGGTCGTAGACGAGCGCGGACACGCCGGGTATCTCGCGCAGCTCGCGCTGCACGGCATCCAGCTCGTCGCGGTGGCGGATGGTGACGCCCGGCGCCCAGTTGGTGCCCGACGGATACTTCTCCGGCTCGTCCGTGACGATGACAATCGGCGTGACGCCTTCGGCCGCGATTTGCCGCGAGATCATCGCCGGGTCGAGCGGCCCGTCGTGATGCTGGCCGCCGGTCATCGCCACCGCGTCGTTATAGAGGATCTTGTAGGTCATCGTGACCTTGGCGGCCACCGCGGCGCGGATCGCCAGCAGCCCCGAATGGAAGTAGGTGCCGTCGCCGAGGTTGGCGAAGATGTGCTTCTCTTTGGTGAAGGGTGCTTGCCCGATCCAGGGCGCGCCCTCAGCGCCCATGTGCGTGAACGTGGAGGTGCTGCGGTCCATCCAGACGGCCATGAAATGGCAGCCGATGCCGGCGGTGGCGCGGCTGCCCTCGGGCACGCGCGTGGAGGTGTTGTGCGGGCAGCCGGAGCAGAAATACGGCTGGCGGATGGTGGTGACGCGCGGCTTGGCGAGCGCCTCGTCCTTGAAATCGAGGAACGCGAGACGCTCCTTGAACTGCGCGCCAAGCTGCGACGCGAGGCCGAGCTTCTCCAGCCGCGTGGCGATGGCGCGCGCGACGATCGCCGGGTTGTGCTCGTAGTGTGCGGGCAGCAGCCAGGTTCCCGCCGGCTGGCCCTCGGCGCGGCTCCACTCGCCGTTGTCGTCGAACTTGCCGACTACGCGCGGGGCACGCTTGCCGGCTTCCCA
>JAOUIL010000011.1 GCA_029883975.1 Betaproteobacteria bacterium | reverse complement strand
CACGCGCGTGCGCGGCAGCGGCGCGCGCGCATGGCGCAGCCTCGAGCTGCTGCGCGCGAGCGGCGTCGCGCGCGAGCTGCACACCCTGGGAAGCGACTAGCGCGCGAGAAACAGCGCCGCGGCGAGAAGCGCGCCGTGCAGCAGCGCCGCGCCGATGGTGGCGCGGATCGCCGGGTCGAGCGCGGCCGGACGCAGCGCATGGCGCGCGAGCGTGCGCGCAGCGGCAAGCGCCGGGAAGGCGGACACGATCGCGGCAAGCGCGAGCGGCGGCAGCGCGCCGGCGAGCACCGCGCCGGCAAGCCACACGTAGGCCGCGGCGGCGATCGCCGGATAGAGCCAGCGCGCGCGCTGCGGCCCGAGACGCACCACGAGATTGCGCTTGCCCGCAGCGG
This sequence comes from Betaproteobacteria bacterium, assembly GCA_029883975.1. Lineage (GTDB taxonomy): Bacteria > Pseudomonadota > Gammaproteobacteria > Burkholderiales > SG8-39 > JAABQT01. The sequence goes on along the minus strand of JAOUIL010000011.1, from coordinate 57,563 downwards.
CATCCGCCTTCACGTCCGGAAACTGGTTGATGAACAGCAGGTTGGCGACGTGCAGGGCGTAGCCCAGGCCCGCGGCGAGCGGCCCCCACGCGAATGCGCCGCGCTGCACGTAGTCGGCGCCGAGCACCACGATCAGCCAGCCGCAGGCGACGGCGGCCTCTCCGAAGCCTCGGCTCATGAGCTTCAGCGGCGGCGCAGAGTACGCCCAGCCCACGGCGAGGCCGGCGAGGCCGATCCAGATCAGGCCCGGCGCCGAGGCGTGCGCGAGCCACAGTCCCGCGGGCACCACCGCGGCGAGCAGCGCATAGCCGTAGATGCCCATCGCGCTCACGCTGATGACCCCGTTCTGGATGAAGCGGCTGCCGCCGGTGAACGGAAAGCGCCGCTCGGTGTTGGCCGCGTCGCTGCCGTTCAGCGCGTCGTAATAGTCGTTCAGCACGTTGATGCCCGCGTGCGCGACCAGCGCGAAGGCAAGCGTGACGAAGGCGGTGAGCGGGTTGAGCGCCACGCCGCCGGCATGCGCGCTCGCCAGCCCGAGCAGGACGCCGATGAGCGTGACGCTGAGGAACGCCGGCCGCGTGGCCGCGAAGTAGCGCGCGAGCGGGTTGGCATACGCCGAGAGCGTGGGTTCCACGCCCGCCATGATGCCTCAAAGCGCCGCGGCGACGCGCTCCGTGCCGAACCAGGCGAGCCGCTCGCGCAGGCGCACGACCTCGCCCACGATGAGCAGCGCGGGCGGCTTCACCCCGGCGGCCGCGGCCGCCGCGGGCAGCGTGGCGAGCGTGCCCTCCACGACGCGCTGCCCCGGCCAGGTCGCCTTCTCGACGAGCGCCGCCGGCAGATCGCTCGCCAGCCCGTGCTCGATCAGTCCGCCGCAGATCTGCGCCAGGCCGCTCACCCCCATGTAGATCACCACGGTCTGGTGCGGCCGCGCGAGCGCGGCCCAGTCCAGGCGTGCGCTGCCGTCCTTCAGGTGCCCCGTGGCGAGCACGCAGGTCTGCGCGTAATCGCGGTGCGTGAGCGGGATACCGGCGTAGGCCGCGGCGCCCGCGGCCGCCGTCACTCCCGGCACCACCTCGAACGCGATGCCCTGTCCGGCGAGGGCCTCGATCTCCTCGCCGCCGCGGCCGAAGATGAACGGGTCGCCGCCTTTCAGGCGCACGACGCGCCTGCCCTGGCGCGCGAGGCGCACCATCAGTGCGTTGATCTCGTCCTGACCGAGCGCGTGGTTGTCCTGCTCCTTGCCGACATAGATGCGCTCGGCTTCGGGCCGCGCCATGCCGACCAGCGCGGGCGCCACCAGGTGGTCGTACAGCACCGCGTCCGCGCGCTGCAGTACCCGCAAGGCACGCAGGGTCAAGAGGTCGGGGTCGCCGGGCCCGGCCCCCACCAGGCTGACGATGCCTTCCTCAGGGAGCGGCGGGCGCATGCTCATGCGACGACTTTAGCCGCCGGACCCCCCGCAGCATTGATCTAGGTTAAAGATCTGGCCGCCCCCTCGGGCACCCTTGCATCATGGTCAAAATCCTCCTGGGGCTCGCGCTTGCGGCCGCCTGCGCCGCCGCCGCGGCGGGCGAGCCCGCCCTTGCGCGCCGCGCCGAGTTGTTGCACCTGGTCAAGCAGGACTGCGGCTCCTGCCACGGCCTGACGATGAAAGGCGGCCTCGGACCCTCCCTCGAGCCCGCCACGCTCGCGCAAAAGGACGAGGAGCAGATGCAGTTCGTGATCCTGCACGGCCGGCGCGGCACGGCGATGCCGCCCTGGAGCACGTTCCTGTCGGAGGCCGAGGCGCTCTGGATCGTCGGTCAGCTGAAGAAGGGCCTGCCGCAATGAGACGGCTCGCGATAGCGGCGCTCGCGCTCCTGCAGGCTGCCTGCGCCGCGCCCGAGCCGCGCGGCACGGGCGACCTGGGCCTGGTCGTCGAGCGCGCCGCGGGACGCGTGATGCTGATCGAGACGAGCGGCCGCACCGCGCGCGCGCGCGTGGAAGGCCTGGGCGACCTCTCGCACGCCGCCGCGGTGTTCTCGCGCGACGGCCGCTACGCGTACGTGTTCGGGCGCGACGGCGGCCTGACCAAGGTGGACCTGCTCCTCGCGAAGATCGACAAGCGCGTCATCCAGGCCGGCAACTCGATCGGCGGCGCCATCTCGCAGGACGGGCGCGTCGTGGCGGTGGCCAACTACCAGCCGGGCGGCGTGCGGCTGTTCGACGCGGCGACGCTCGAGCCGCTCGCCGAAGTGCCCACCGGATCGAAGGTGGTCGGCATCGCGGACGCGCCGGGCAACCGGTTCGTGTTCAGCCTGTTCGAGAAGGGCGAGATCTGGATCGTGGACGCTTCCGACCCGCGCCAGCCCGCGGTGCAGAAGATCGCGGACATCGGCAGGCAGCCGTACGACGGCTTCGTCACGCCGAACGGCCGCTACTACCTTGCCGGGCTGTTCGGCGAGGACGGCCTCGCGCTCGTGGACCTGTGGAACCCCACGGCGGGCGCGCGGCGCGTGCTCGACGGCTACGGCCGCGGCCAGGAGCCGCTGCCCGTCTACAAGATGCCGCACCTGCGCGGCTGGGCGGTCGCCGGCCGCTACATCTTCCTGCCGGCGATCGGCCGCCACGAGGTGCTGGTGCTCGACAGCGTCACCTGGACGGAAGCCGCGCGCATCGCGGTGCACGGCCAGCCGGTGTTCGCGGTGGCGCAGCCGGGCGCGCGCCGGGTATGGGTGAACTTCGCTTTCCCCGACAACGGCGTGGTGCAGGTGATCGACGTCGCGGCGATGAAGGTGGTGAAGGAGCTCAAGCCCGGGCGCGCGGTGCTGCACATGGAGTTCACGCCGCGCGGCGAGCAGGCCTGGGTCTCCTCGCGCGACGACGGCGCCGTGGTGGTCTACGACACCGCGAGCTTCGCCGAGCGCGCGCGCCTGCCGGCCGAGAGCCCGAGCGGCATCTTCCTCACCTCGCGCGCCGCGATGACCGGGTTCTAGCGCATGCTCGACGCCACCGGCTTCCGACTGCTCAACGCCTGGCAGCGCGACTTCCCTCTCGTGCCGCGGCCCTTCGCCCGCATCGCCGCGGACTGCGGCCTGGACGAGGACGACGTGCTGGCGCGCTTCGCGCAGCTGCGCTCGCGCGGGCTGATCGACCGCATCGCGCCGGTGTTCCGCCCGAACACGGTCGGCGCGAGCACGCTCGCCGCGATGCGCGTGCCGCCCGAGCGCCTGGCGCGCGTCGCCGCGCAGGTGAGCGCGCACGCGGGCGTGAACCACAACTACGAGCGCGAGAATCCCGTCAACCTGTGGTTCGTGGCCGCCGCGTCCTCGCCGGCCGCGCTGCAATGGACCCTGTCCTGCATCGAGCACGAGACCGGCTTGCCGGTGCTGCGCCTGCCGCTGCTGGAGGAGTTCCACATCGACCTCGGCTTCGACCTGCGGACGCACGCGGCGCCGCGCGCGGCGCGCGACGAGGCGGTCGCCCCGCTCGGCGACGAGGAGCGGTCACTGGCCGCGCGGCTCGCCGCCGGGCTGCCGCTCGCGCAGCATCCGTTCGCCGCCTTCGGGCTGCCGGAGGCGGAACTGATCGGCACGCTCAGGCGCTGGCTGGACAACGGCGTGGTGCGCCGCATCGGCGCGGTGGTGCGCCACCGGCGCCTGGGCTACGAAGCGAACGCCATGGTGGTGTGGGACGTGCCGGAGGGCGAAGCCTCGGCCGCCGGGCGGCGACTGGCAGGCGACAGCGCGGTGACGCTGTGCTACCGGCGCGCGCGCGCGCTGCCCGACTGGCGCTACAACCTGTACTGCATGGTGCACGGCCGCGCGCGCGACCCGGTCGCGCGCGAGATCGAGCGCCTCTCGGCGCGCCACGGCCTCGGCGGCTACGCGCGCGAGGTCCTGTTCAGCACGCGCTGCTTCAGCCAGCGGGCCGCGCGCTATGGATGAGCTCGAGCGCGCCATCGTCAACCGCCTGCAGGGCGGCTTTCCGCTCGCCGAGCGCCCATTCGCCGCGGTAGCGCAAGAGCTCGGCACCGACGAGGCGACGCTCATCGCCAAATTGAAGGACATGCTCGCCGCGGGCACGCTCACGCGCTTCGGGCCGATGTACGACGTGGAGCGCATGGGCGGCGCCTTCACGCTGTGCGCGATGCGCGTGCCGCAAGCCGACTTCGAGCGCGTGGCGTCACTCGTCAACGCGCATCCCGAGGTGGCGCACAACTACGCGCGCGCGCACGAGTTCAACCTGTGGTTCGTGATCGCCGCCGCCTCGCGCGGGAGAATCGCGCCGCTGCTCGCCGCGATCGAGGCCGAGACCGGCTACGCGGTGCTCGACCTGCCGCGCGAGCAGGAATACTTCATCGAGCTGAGGCTCGTGGCATGAACGCGACCGACGCCGCGATCGTGCGCGCCACGCAGGCCGGGCTGCCGCTCGTGCCCGAGCCCTGGCGCGCGGTGGCGGAATCCGCCGGCATCACGCAGGCGCAGCTCTTCGCGCGCCTCTCGGCGATGCTCGCCGACGGGCGCATCCGCAGGATCGGTGCGGTGCCCAACCACTACCGGCTCGGCTACACCGCGAACGGCATGTCGGTGTGGGACGTGGCCGACGACGCGGTGGACGCGCTCGGCGCGCGAGTCGGGGCGCTCGCCTTCGTCACGCATTGCTACCGCCGGCCGCGGCGGCTGCCCGAGTGGCGCTATAACCTCTTTGCCATGGTGCACGGCAAGAGCCGCGCCGAGACCGACGCGCACGTCGAGCAGATCCGCGCGCTGCTCGCGCCCGCGCTGCGCGCGCACGACGTGCTCTACAGCACCCGCATCCTCAAGAAAACCGGACTGAGGCTCGCCTGACATGTTCCGCGTCTCCCGCTTCATGAACGGGATCCTGCATCCCGCGCCGCCGGCCGCCGGCCCCATCGGCCCCGCCGGTCCCGTGGTGATCTGGAACCTCATCCGCCGCTGCAACCTGACGTGCATGCACTGCTACTCGATCTCCGCCGACGTCGACTTCCCCGGCGAGCTGTCGACCGCGGAGGTGTTCGGCGTGATGGACGACCTCAAGGCGTTCCGCGTACGCGCGCTCATCCTCTCGGGCGGCGAGCCGCTGCTGAGGAAGGACATCTTCGAGATCGCGGCGCGCGGCAAGGCGCTCGGCTTCTACCTGGGGCTGTCGACCAACGGCACGCTGATCGACGACGCGCTCGCGCGGCGCATTGCCGCCACCGGCTTCGACTACGTGGGCATCAGCCTCGACGGACTGGGCGCGACGCACGACAGGTTCCGCCGCAAGGCGGGCGCCTTCGACGCCTCGCTCGCGGCGCTGCGCCGCTGCCGCGACCTGGGCATCAAGGTCGGCGTGCGCTTCACGCTCACGCAGGACAATTTCGCCGACCTGCCGGGGCTGCTCGACCTGGTGGAAGCCGAGCGCATCGACCGCTTCTACCTCTCGCACCTCAACTACGCGGGCCGCGGCAACGTCAACCGCAAGCGCGACGCGCACTTCCGCGTGACGCGCGAGGCGCTCGAGCTGCTCTACGCGCGCGCCTGGGACTACGCGCGGCGCGGGCAGCACAAGGAGTTCGTCACCGGCAACAACGACGCCGACGGCGTGTACGCGCTGCACTGGGCGCGGCGCGCGGTCCCCGGCTTCGACGAACCGCGCCTGCGCGTCGCGCTCGCCGCCTGGGGCGGCAATTCCTCGGGCGTGAACGTCGCCAATATCGACAACCTGGGCGACGTGCACCCCGACACCATGTGGTGGGACTGCACGCTCGGCAATGTGCGCGCCCGGAAGTTCTCCGACATCTGGCGCGACACGCGCCACCCGATCATGGCGGGCCTCAAGGCGCAGCCGCGCAAGGTCAAGGGACGCTGCGCCACCTGCAGCTACTTCGACGTGTGCGGCGGCAACACGCGCGTGCGCGCCATGAAGGTGACGGGCGACCCTTGGGCGGAGGATCCCGGCTGCTACCTCGACGACGACGAAATCGCCGCCAGCCCGGTGGCGGCGGTCCCCGCATGAGGGCGCTGGTCGCCGCGCTGCTGCTCGCGCCGGCGCTCGCGCTGCCGCAGGACCTCTACCAGCAGCACTGCGCGAGCTGCCACGGCGACAAGCGCCTCGGCGGCATGGGCCCGGCGCTTCTGCCGGAGAATCTCTCGCGCCTGAAGAAGCCGCAGGCCGCGCGCATGATCCGCGACAGCCGCCCCGGCGTGCAAATGCCCGCGTTCGCCGGCACGCTGAGCGACGCGCAGGTCGCGCAGCTCGTCGAGCAGATCTACACGCCGCTCTCGCCCGCGCCCGCCTGGGGCGAGGCCGACATTCACGCCTCGCGCGTCGTGCACCACGCCGCCGGCACGCTGCCGGCGAAACCGCAATTCAAGGCCGATCCGCTCAACCTGTTCGTCGTGGTGGAAGCGGGCGACCACCACGCGACGATCCTGGACGGCGACCGCCTCGAACCGATCCACCGTTTTGCCACGCGCTTCGCGCTGCACGGCGGGCCGAAGTTCTCGCCCGACGGCCGCTTCGTCTACTTCGCTTCGCGCGACGGCTGGATCTCCAAGTTCGACCTTTGGAACCTGAAGACGGTGGCGGAAGTGCGCGCCGGCATCAACACGCGGAACGCCGCAGTGTCCGGCGACGGCAAGTACGTCATGGTGGCCAATTACCTGCCGCATAGCCTGGTGGTGCTCGACGCGGACCTCGAGCTGGTCAAGGTCCTGCAGGCGCCCTCGCGCGTCTCGGCGGTGTACGACGCCGCGCCCCGGAGGAGCTTCATCGCCGCGATGAAGGACGCGCCCGAGCTGTGGGAGATCTCCTACGACCCGAAGGCGGAAGCCGTCGCCACGGGCCTGGTGCACGACTACCGCCTGAAGGAAGGCGCCTTCGTGCCCGGCTTCCTCAACCCGCGGCGCACGCCGCTCGAGGACGTGCTCGACGACTTCTTCTTCACGCCGGACTTCCGCCAGGTAATCGGCGCGAGCCGCGACGGCAAGCGCGGCCAGGTGGTGCACCTGGACGTGCGCCGCGCCATCGCCACGGTGGACCTGCCCGGCCTGCCGCACCTCGGGTCGGGCATCAGCTGGCAGCGCCAGGGCCGGCGCGTGATGGCCACGCCCAACCTGCGCGAGGCGGTGGTGAGCGTGATCGACGTCGCCGACTGGAAGACCGTCGCGCAGGTAAAGACGCTGGGCGCCGGGTTCTTCCTGCGCAGTCACGAGAACGTGCGCACCGTGTGGGTGGACTCGATGATCGGGCCCAAGGGCCGCGACACGCTGCAGGTGATCGACAAGGAATCGCTCGAGGTGGTGGCGCAGCTCGCGCCGGTGCCCGGTAAGACGCTTGCGCACATCGAGTTCGACCGCTACGGCAGGTACGCGCTCGCCAGCCTGTGGGAGGATGACGGCGCGCTGATCGTGTTCGACGCGCAGACGCTCGCGGAGGTGAAGCGCATCCCGATGAAGAAGCCCGTCGGCAAGTACAACGTCTTCAACAAGATCAGCCGCTCGGAAGGCACCAGCCACTGACATGAAGCATCCGCCGATCAAGGTCCAGGCCTTCCTCGCCAACCTGCCGATGTTCAGCGAGATGCGCGCCGAGGAGCTCGACCGCGTCGCCGCCGCGACGCTCCCGGTATATGCCGAGAAGGGCCAGGCCGTCTGCCAGACGGGCGATCCGTGCACGGGCTTTCACGTCGTGGTGTACGGCGAAGTGAAGCTCGGCTTCACCTCGCCGCAGGGCGTGGAGAAGGTGGTCGAGATCGTGCGCCCGGGGCAGAGCTTCGGCGAGGCGCTGATGTTCCTCGACAAGCCCTACATCGTGTTCGCGCAGGCGCTGTCCGACGCCATGCTGCTGCACGTCGCGCGGCACGCGGTGCTCGCCGAGCTCGGCCGCGACACCGGCTTCGCGCTGCGCATGCTCTCGGGGCTGTCGCGCCGCCTGCACGGCCTGGTGCGCGACGTCGAGGCCTACACGCTGCGCTCGAGCCACGAGCGCGTCATCGGCTATCTGCTCGCCGAGGCGCCCGACGGCGCCGCGGGCGGCGCGGCCGAGCTGCGCCTGACGCCCGGGAAGAGCGTGATCGCCTCGCGCCTCAACATGACGCCCGAGCACTTCTCGCGCATCCTGCACGAGCTCGCCAACGCCGGCCTGATCGAGATCCAGGGCCGCACGGTGCGCATTCCCGACCTCGCGCGGCTGCGCGGCGGGGGCTGAGCGTCACTTCGCGGCCGCGTCGAGCGTCGGTTTGCAGAGGTCCTGCGCGCCGCGCAGCCGGTCCCACAGGCCCTGCGCCAGCACCGTCATGCCGCCCGTCGCCGCGGCGGCGGCCGCGCCCGTGGCGCTCACCGCGATACGCGGGCGCGCCAGCGTGCCGTCCACGTCCTTCAAGGAGCCTGCGCCAAGCTTCAGTTCGCCGATCGCAACGTGCAGCTTCGCGTCCAGCGCCTTCAGCTCCCCGAGCGGCAGCGGCTCCTCGCCGAAGACGAATTTCTTCTCCGCCGCCTTCGGCGCCGGTTTCGCCTTGGTCTTCGCCTCGACCGGCAGGAACGGGGTCAGGTCGAGCACGGGCGAAGCGACGTCGGCCTCTACGCGGCGCGTGCCGCTACGCGACATCGAGGCGCGCGCCGAGAAGTCGCTATTGCCAACGCGGCCCTTGAGGTCCTTCACCTCGAGCCTGGCCCGGCTGCCGGTGTAATTCCCGCTCGCTTGAAGGGGGATCGCGGGCAGCCCCTCCGCCAGCTTCGCCAGGCTCTCGGCGGCGAGCCTGAAGCGAACGGCGGCGCCCGGCACGCCGCTGGTGCGGATCGTCCCGTCGGCCGTCGCTTTCGCGCCGGCATACTGCGCGCCCACCCCGTCGAGCTTGATCTCCGTGCGCGAGGACACGATGCGCCCGCGAGCCTTGGCGGCGCCGGCCGGCAGGCCCGTCACGCCGAACGCCGCCGCTACACGCGCCGCGTCCGCCACCGAGGCTTCGAACTGCAGATCAGAGCCGGGCAGGCCGAGGCCGGCGAGGGTGCCGTTCACCCTGGCCGAGATGCCGTCGAGCTTCGCGTCCACCTCGAGCCGGGTGAGGTCGCCCGCGTCCTGCAGCCGCGCGTCGAGAGCCAGAGCGCCCGCGGCAAACACCGGGAGCTGCAGGTTCTTCGGCATGGCGCCGAAGTCGGGGTGCTCGATCTTCAGCGCCAGGTCGGCGCCGTCCAGCGGATCGAGCCGGCCGAGCACGCCCTTCAGGTCGAGACGCAGGTTGCCCAGCGAGGCCTGGAGCGCCACGCGCATGTCCCGCCCGGAAACGAGCGCGGCGAGCGGACCGACGTCCCCGGTCAGAGTGGCCGGGTATTCGTCGAGCCTGCCCTTGCCGGCGAGCGCGAACAGGCCGTCCGCCGCGGACGCGATGGTGAAGGTCTCGAGGAGCGCGACGCGCTCCGGCTTGCCGGGCTCGCGATACGCCACGCGCAGGTTGTCGAGCTTGGCCTGCAGGATGACGGCCGGGACCTCGGTGGCCTGCGCGGCTAGCGCGTCCTCGTGCTCCAGCGCCTCGACATCGTCGCCGAATAGCCAATTTCCCTTTCCGTCGGCGTCCTTCTCGAGCACGACGGCAACGTCGCGCAACTCGAACGAGCGCACGTCCACCGGCCCCGAGACCAGCGACCACAGGCCCACCCGCGCAGAGAAGTGCCCGATCTCGACCATCTGCGGCGCGGAGCCTCCAGGGATGTTGCCGACGCGTACGCGCTCGGCGCGCACGTAGATTGCCGGCAGCACCTCGAGCTCGAACGGGCCGTCGATGGCGAAGGGCCGGCCGATGCTTTCCGTCACCAGCGACTCGATGCGGCCCTTGTGGCGGCTCAGGTTGCCGAACGCGAGATACAGCACCGCCGCGAGGAGCAGCGCTGCCGCGATGGCGAGGACGATGCCGAGGAAGCGGCGCAGCGACATGGATTGCTCCCCCGCGCCGTCCTCGGCTGCCCGCGCTTACTTCTTCGGCTTGTAGCTGAACTTCTGGCCGCCGATGGTCGCCTCGTACATCAGTCCGCCCTTGGCGACCGTGAACACCGCCATGCCTCCCTGGTAGCCGCCGGCCGTCGTGGCGCTGCTCTTCGTGCCGCTCGCGCTCGCGCCCGCGCCGCCGGTGCCGGCCTGCGCCGACGCGCCCGCGGTGATCGCCACCGCGGTGGCCTGCGCGCCGAACTCGAAGTTGCCGCCGGTAAACGTGTCGAAGGCGCGCTTGTCCTGGAAGAAGATGATCTGGCTGTAGGCTTGGCCGCCGAACTGCATGCCGATGGTGACCTGGGTCATGGACGTGTCGCCGACGTGCGCGCCCTTGGCGTAGACGCGCCCACTGCCGTGCGCGCCGCCGATCCCCACGCCGCCCTTGCCGATGGTGGGGAACACGGCGTAGCCGTAGCTGCTGCCGAAATACTTCGCGCTCTGGCCTGCCTTGCGGAACACACTGATGGTGTCCGAGTAGTCGTCCGCCAGCGCCTGCGCCAGCGGGAACGCGATCAGGGTGAGGAGCAACAGACCGCGCATCGTGGTGGGCATGGTGGGCGCCTCTCTCGATGAGATCGGGAATGGAACGGCGATGCTACCTGCGTCCCCGGTCATCGCGTTGACGTGCGTCAACGAATCCGTCCGCAGGCGCCGACGCGCGCGCGCCGAGGACGACACCGCGCTCCGGCTGGAGATCCGCAACGCGCTCAACGCGCTCGGCGGAGCGCCTCAGATGGCGTGGTGGTGCGTGAAGCTCGCCTTGAGCGGCCGGGCGACGCCCGGGCGCAGGATGGACATGCGGATCGTGTAGCGGCCCGACCAGCCGAACTCGAACACCTCGCTGTAGTCGGGAACGCCCGCGGTGATCATGGCCTGCAGGCTCTTGCGTTGCACCCTGCCCTTCGGGTCGCGCACCTCGACCTCGACGCGGGCGCCCGCGATGCGCGAGCCGGTGGCCGCGTCTGCCAGGCTGACCACGAGGTGCTCCATGCCGCTGCCGTGCCCGCCCTTGTGCGTGCCGTGCTGCGCGTCCATGTGCTCCGCATCGATGGCGCTCACCAGGCCGTAGCGGATCGTCACGTCGGCCACCGTCTTCGACTCCTGCGCCGATGCAGGGGCACTGAGGAGCGCAGCGGCGAGGACCAGGGCCAGTCCAGCAACGCCGGAAGGTTTCATGGCAGTCCTCCTTTCCGAGGCGTACACCATGCGCCTTTGCGGGAAACAGGTGTTGAGTTGCGTCAAGCCACGAGCGGATGCTGCGGCGCGCAATGTGCGTCAGCGCTCCAAAATGAAGAGGGCGGGGGTTTCGCCCCCGCCCTCTCGCCGTTGCCGCCTCGTGAGCAGGCGCGGATGCTTCAACCCATCTTCAGGATCCAGTCCACCAGCTTCTTGATGTCGGCGTCGGGAACCGCCGCATTGGGCGGCATCGGCACCGGGCCCCAGACGCCCTGCCCGCCCTTCTTCACCTTCTCGGCGAGCTTGACGTCCATGCCGGCCTGGCCCTTGTACTTCTTGGCAATGTCCTTGTAGGACGGGCCGACCAGCTTCTTGTCGGTCTGGTGGCAAGCGAGGCAGTTGTACTTCTTGGCCATCGCCTCGTCGGCGCGCGCCGGGGCGGCCAGCACCACGGCGGCGGCGGCCGCTGCAAAGATCACGCTCTTCATGTTCCGGGCATCCTTTCTAGTAGATGTCGTGCTGCGTATTGTAGACGTTGAAGTGCCCGGTCGGCGTGATCAGCCTCGGGTCCTTGATCACGGCCTTGAGCTTGCGGGTCTTGTCGTCGACCACCACCAGCGCGGATTCCTGGTTCTTCGCGCTCCACACCGCGAACCACACCTCGTTGCCCGCCTTGTTGTACTCGGGCTGCACGATGCGCTTGGCGCCCTCGCCGAGCTTGGCCCACTCGCCGATCGGCAGGACCTGCGCCGGCTTGTCGAGATTGTTGATGTCGAACACGGCGATCGACTGCGCGATCTTCGGGTCGGGGTTGAGCGGCGTGTCCACCCACAGGTTCTTCGACTTCGGGTGGGTCTTGATGAACAGATTGCCGCCGCCCTGGCCGTCGAGATACTGCACCACCTTCCAGGCGTTCTTCTTGTGCTTCACCGGGTCGGTGCCGATCAGCGCGATCTTCTCGCTGCCCAGGTGCCCCGTGGCCCACACCGGGCCGAACTTCGGGTGCACGAAATTCGCGCCGCGCCCCGGATGCGGGATCTTGTCGACGTCGACCAGCTTCGTGAGCTTGCCCGCCTTGGCGTCGACCACCGCGATCTTGTTGGACTGGTTGGCCGCCACCAGGAAGTAGCGCTTGGTCGAGTCCCAGCCGCCGTCGTGCAGGAAGCGCGCGGCGCCGATCTCGGTCACCGTGAGGTTGTTGATGTCGGCGTAGTTGACCATCAGGATCTTGCCGGTTTCCTTGACGTTGACCACGAACTCGGGCTTGAAGTGCGAGGCGACGATCGCCGCCACGCGCGGCTCGGGGTGGAAGTCCTGCGTGTCCACCGTCATGCCGCGGGTCGCCACGATCTTGAGCGGCTCGAGCGTGTCGCCTTTCATGATCGTGTACTGCGGCGGCCAGTAGGAGCCGGCGATCGCGTACTTGTCCTCGAAGCCCTTGTACTTCGAGGTGTCCACCGAGCGCGCTTCCAACCCGATGCGGATCTCGGCCACGTTGTCGGGCTTCTCCATCCACAGGTCGATCAGGTTGATCTTGGCGTCGCGCCCGATCACGTACAGGTAGCGCCCCGAGGCCGACAGGCGCGAGATGTGCACCGCGTAGCCGGTCTTGACGATGTTGATGATCTTCTTGGTGTCGCCGTCGATCAGCGCCACCTCGCCCGTGTCGCGCAGCGTGGTGGAGAAGATGTTGTCGATGTTGTACTTGTTCATCTTCTTCTTCGGCCGCTGCTCGGGCGGCACCAGCACCTTCCAGGTCTTCTTCATGTCCGCCATGCCGTACTCGGGCGGGGTCGGCGGCGTCTGCTGCACGTAGCGCGCCATCAGGTCGACCTCGGCGTCCGTGAGGTCGCCCGAGGTGCCCCAGTTCGGCATGCCCGCGGGCGAGCCGTACTTGATGAACACCTTCAGGTACTCGGTGCCCTTGGGCAGCGTGATGTCCGGGGTGAGCGGCTTGCCGGTGGCGCCCTTCCTCAGCACGCCGTGGCAGCCGGCGCAGCGCTCGAAGTACACTTGGCGCGCGCGGTCGAATTCCGCCTTGCTCATCGGCGGCGCCTTCGGGTTCACGTCCTGGTGCATGTCCTCCGCGGCGAGCGGCGAGCCCCCCGCCTGGTAGCGGATCTCGGGCTCGGTCACGGGGTGCTTTTCGGTCTGCGCGTAAGCGAGCGCAACCGCGAAGGGCAGCGCGAGCCAGGCGGCGCCGCGGGCGATGCGTTTGCTGGTGGTGGGCACAAGGTCCTCCGTCTCTAGAGAAATCCGGTCGATGCGGGGCAGTCTGCGCTCCCGCAGCGCAACATGATTTGATCCAAATTAAATCCGGTTCACGCGCGCTCGATGAGCAGCTCGTACCCGCCGTCCTCGCGCGCCTCCCCGTGCCACGTGAAGCCCCTCTCCTGCAACAGGGCATACAGCGGCGCTGGCTCGTGGGGCAGGATGGCGCGCAGTGGCTCGTCGGGCTCGCGTTCGAGCGCCTCCAGGATTCGCACGATCGGCTCCGGGGGCTGCAGGCCGCGCAGCTCGAGCGTGCGCACCAGGGCCGCGCCGGGCGCCTGCAGCTCCACCTCGCCAAGCGTCTCCACGAGGGATTCGAAGGCCGCCAGGCAGCCCTGCGGGTCGTACTGGGGCGCGGCGGCGCCGAGCATGTCGAATTGCTGGCGCAGGTCCTCGTCGCGGGCGATGCGCGGCGCGCAGCTCTCGCGCAGCGCGGCGAAGCTGCGCCGGAAGGCCGCCCAGTCGCCCCCCACCGCCGCGTCGCGCGCGGCGTCGATCAGCGCCTGCGCGCTCGGTGCCATGGCGCCACGATTGCAAGGCGCGCCGCCGCCGCCCTTGATATGCCTCAAGTAAGGCGCGCGTGCGCCCAGGCCGCGGCGCAGACGAGCAGTGCCGCCGACAGCGCGTGCGCGAGGGCGGGACCGGTGGGCGCATCGAGCAGCCCGGAGACCATGCCGGCGAGCGGCGCCGCGCAGGCGATGGCGAGCAGGCCCCAGGCGCGCGCGCGCAACGCGATCCATCCGAGCAGCCCCGCCGTCGCCAGGCCGAGCGTCGCGTGGCCGAGCAACGCGAACGTCCAGGTCTCGTCCTTCTCGAAGATCGTGCTCCACGCGCCGAGCAGCGCCTGCAGCGCCGCGAGCGCGGCGACGACGTGCAGCAGCGGCTCGCCGCCGCGGCGCGGCTCGCGCCCGAGCCACCAGGCGAGCAGCGCGGCCAGCAGCAAGCCGCCGAGCAGGTTGCCGGCCGCCGCGAGCGGCGGCGGCTCGGTGCCGGTCGCCGCGCCGAGCGCAGAGAGCGCGAGCATCAGGGCGACGACGAGCGCGGCCGTCGCGCGCTGGCCCGCGCGCCAGCCGTACCAGCCCGCGGCGAGGATCGTCAGCGCCGCCGCCGACGCGGCGACGCGGTGCACGCCGCGCACGAGGACGAGCGCGCCGCCCAGCTCCTCGCCCGCGAGGCGGATCAGCGCGCTCGCGAACACCACGACGAGCACGAGCGCGAGGCTCGCCGCGCTCAGCGCGCGGCGCGGCCCGGACGGTGCGCGTGCCATATCGCCGCCGCAAGGAAGACGACTGCGCCGCCCTGGTGCGCCGCGCCCAGGCCCACCGGCACGCCGGACAGCAGCGTGGCGATGCCGAGCGACGCCTGCAGCGCGAAGGCGGCGAGCAGCGCGTGCGCGCTCGGCTCGCGCCGCTGCCGCCACCAGGCGAGCAGCACCAGCACGGCGAGCAGCCAGAAGAAGCCACGGTGCACGAGCTGCACGGTCGCCATGTTGTAGAGGAAGTTGCGCCACCACGGCTCGAGCACCAGGACCTCGGGCGGCACCCAGTGCCCGTCCATGAGCGGAAACGTCTGGTACGCCGAGCCCGCGCGCAGGCCCGCCACCATGCCGCCGGAGAGGGCCATGGCGAAGATCAGCCACGGCAGCACCGCGGCGAGCCGCGGCGCGCGGGCCTCACGCGGGACGAGCAGCCCGAGCGCGATCCACAGCTCGGCCGAGAAGATGGCGAGCGCGAGGCCGAGGTGCATCGTGAGGCGCACCGGGCTCACCTTCGGATCGTCGACCAGGCCCGACTTCACCATGATCCAGCCCATCGCGCCCTGCAGCGCGCCGAGCGCGAAGATGCCCCACAGCTTCCAGGCGAGCGCGCGCTCGAGCTTCCCGGCGAACTGGAACCACAACAGCGGCAGCAGGAACACGAAACCGATCAGGCGCGCGAGCAGCCGGTGGAGGTACTCCCACCAGAAGATGCGCTTGAAGCCCTCCAGGTCCATGCCGAGGTTGACCAGCTTGTACTCGGGGGTCAGCTGGTACTTGGCGAACAGCGCCTGCCAGTGCGCTTCCGAGAGCGGCGGCAGCACGCCGATCAGCGGCTGCCACTCGACGATCGACAGGCCCGAGCGCGTCAGGCGCGTCACCCCCCCGACCAGCACGATGAGGAACACCAGCGCAGCGCACAACAGCAGCCAGGCCGCCACCCGGCGGCGGTCGGATCCGGTCATGGCCGCGAGTGTGCCCGGCTCCGACCCGGAAAGCTTGATAGGCATCAAATTCTTCGGCCGGCCGCGCTGGTCTACTGGCGCGAGTCCCAACCAGACCAGGGGGCGACATGAACGCCGAACGCATCGAGGACGACCTGCCCGACGAGCCGGTGCCGGTCATGCAGCAGTTGCTCGACAACCCTTTCCTGCTGCTGTTCCTGGGCATAGCCATGCCCACCGTGCTGTACATCGTCTGGGGCGTGATGGAAATCGTGTCCCTGCCGATCGCCAAATAAGGGAATCGCCATGAGCGCAATCCTGCCCCCGCAGGAGCGGGTGTGGTGGAAGCAGCCCCTCGACCGGGTGGAACTCATCTGGATCGTGGTGGCGCTGATCTGGTGCCTGATCATGTTCTTCATGATGCCCTACTGGCACATCTACGGTCAGCAGAACCTGTCGAACGAGGCCTACCGCTCCAAGCCCGAGGACTTCGTCAGGAAGACCGAGGCGATGATCGCCCAGTACAAGGTGCGCGAGGACGGCGGCGACCTCAAGGTGCCGGTGGTGCGCCCGCCCGCGGGCAGCGACGTCTACATGGTGGCGCAGCTGTGGCGCTGGTACCCGATCCTCGAGCTCGAGGCGGGCAAGTCCTACCGCATCCACCTGATGTCGCTCGACTGGCTGCACGGCTTCTCGCTGCAGCCGGAGAACATCAACATCCAGGTGCACCCCGGCTACGAGCACGTGCTGACGGTCACGCCGACCAACCCGGGCACCTATTCGA
Source organism: Betaproteobacteria bacterium (assembly GCA_029883975.1). Taxonomy (GTDB): domain Bacteria; phylum Pseudomonadota; class Gammaproteobacteria; order Burkholderiales; family SG8-39; genus JAABQT01. The sequence continues at coordinate 41,161 of JAOUIL010000011.1, read as the reverse complement.
TCATCTGCAACGAGTACTGCGGCATCAACCACCACACCATGGTGAGCCGCCTGTACGTGGTGAAGTGAGGGAGGCGACATGAGCGTCAACCGGATGTTCCGTACCTGCCCCACCAGCGGGCTGGTGTTCCACGAGCCCGCCGAGAAGCTGATGCGCTGGAACGCGGTCGCCGCGGTGGTGTCGCTGCTGATCGGCGGGCTGCTCGCCATCGGCGTGGTGCTGACGCGCTGGCAGGCGGTGCACCTGCTGCCGCCCGACCGGTTCTACCAGTACCTGACCGCCCACGGGCTGAACATGCTCGTGTTCTGGATCATCTTCTTCGAGATCGCGGTGCTGTACTTCGCCGGCTCGACCTTGCTCAAGGCGCGCCTCGCCACGCCGAAGATGGCCTGGGCGGCCTTCTGGCTGATGGTGCTCGGGGCGCTGGTCAACAACTACTCGGTGCTGCGCGGCGATTCCAGCGTCATGTTCACCTCCTACGCGCCGATGGGCGCGCACCCGACGTTCTACCTCGGGCTGATCCTGTTCGCGGTCGGCGCGCTGATCGCCTGCTTCGTGTTTCTCGGCACGCTGGTGGTGGCGAAGGCCGAGCGCACGTATCACGGCTCGATCCCGCTGGTCACTTTCGGCGCGGTCACCGCCGCGATCATCGCCATCTTCACCATCGCCGCGGGCGCGATCATCCTCATCCCGACGTTCCTCTGGTCGGTGGGGCTGGTGCCGACCATCGATTCGCTGATGTACCGCACCGTCTGGTGGGCGTTCGGGCACTCGTCGCAGCAGATCAACGTGAGCGCGCACGTTGCCGTGTGGTACGCGGTGGCGGCCATCGTGTTCGGCGCAAAGCCCATGTCGGAGAAGGTGAGCCGCACCGCGTTCCTGCTCTACATCCTGTTCCTGCAGCTGGCGAGCGCGCACCACCTGCTCGCCGACCCGGGGCTCACCTCGCACTGGAAGATCTTCAACACCAGCTACGCGATGTACCTCGCCGTGCTCGCCTCGATGGTGCACGGCCTCACGGTGCCGGGGTCGATCGAAGTGGCGCAGCGGCAGAAGGGCTTCAACCACGGCCTGTTCGAGTGGCTGCGCAAGGCCCCGTGGAGCAACCCGGCCTTCTCCTCGATGTTCATGTCGCTGATCGGCTTCGGCTTCCTCGGCGGCATCTCGGGCGTGATGATGGGCACCGAGCAGCTCAACCTCATCATCCACAACACGCTGTACGTGCCGGGGCACTTCCACGCCACGGTGGTGGTGGGCACGACGCTCGCCTTCATGGGGCTCACCTACTTCCTCATCCCGGTGCTGTTCCGCCGCGAGATCACCTTCCCCAAGATGGCCCAGTGGCAACCGTACGTCTTCGGCCTCGCCATGATGGGCGTGTCGCTGTTCCTGATGGGCGCCGGGACGCTCGGCGTGCCGCGCCGGCACTGGGACATCGGCTTTGCCGGCAACGCGTTCGCCCACGAGTTCCCGGGCGCGGCATGGCTGATGATGGCGCTCGCCGGCATCACCGGGATCATCGCCATCGTCGGCGGCGGCATGTACCTGCTGATCACCGTCTGGTCGGTGTTCCTCGGCAAGAAGATCCAGACGCCGGGCTTCCAGCACGTGCGCGCGAAGGACGGCATCGCCCCGGCGCCCAAGCCGGTCGCGGCGGCAATTGCCGCGCACCACCCGGGCATCGGTGCCGGCGGCATGGTGGCGCCGGGGACCTTCGCGCTGGCGATGGTGTTCCTCACCGCCTTCGTGCTGTACTACTTCATCAACTGGAAGTACCTGTCGACCGTCTGGCCGCTGAAGTGAGCTAGCGATGAAACAGGTCCTCAATCTCTTCAAGCTGAGGATCGGCGTCGCCATCGCCTTCGCAGCCGCCGCCGGACTGGTGGTGGAAGGCGGCAGCGGCCCGGGCACGGGGGCCGCCGCCGTTCTCGTGCTGGCGGTGCTGTTCGCTTCGGCCGCCGCGGGAGCGTTCAACCAGTACGCCGAGCGCGACCTGGACGCGCGCATGGGCCGCACGCGCAATCGCCCGTTCGTCACCGGGCGGCTGCGCCACGGCCCGTTCTGGCTTTGGGTCATCGGCGCCATGCTCGGCGCATCCGTGCTCGCTGCAGCGGTGGCGACCAATGTGCTCGCCGCGGCCTATGTGTTCCTCGGCGCGTTCACCTACGGCGTCGTGTACACGGTGTGGCTCAAGCGCCGCACCTGGTGGAACATCGTGGTCGGCGGCCTCGCCGGCAGCTTCGCCGTGCTCGCGGGCGCCGCCGCGGTCTCGCCCGCGCCGGGCCCCGAGGCGGCGTGGCTCGCGGTAGTGCTGTTCCTGTGGACGCCGCCGCACTTCTGGAGCCTCGCCATCGTGTGCCGCGAGGACTACGCCGCGGCCGGCGTGCCGATGCTTCCGGTCGTGGTGGGCGACGCGCGCGCGGCGCGCGTGATATTCGCGAGCGCCCTGCTGCTGGTGGCCGCCTCGCTCGTGCCCGCGGCCTTCGGCCTGGGCTGGATCTATGCCGCCTTTGCCGCGGCGGGCGGCGGATTCTTCCTGCTGCGCTGCCGCGCGCTGGTGCGGCATCCGACGCGCCTCGCCGCGCGCGCCGCGTTCCTCGCCTCGCTCGCGCAGCTCGGCGCGGTGCTCGCGGGGGCGATGCTCGATGCGGCGCTTCTTACTTAGCCTCGCGCTGCTCGCCGCACCGCTCGCGGCGCAGGCCTTCGACCAGAAGCTCGCGCTGCGCGACAGCCAGGCCGCGATCGGCCGCGCGATCGGCGACTACACGCTGCGCGACACCGAGGGCCGGCCGGTGCGCCTTGCCGACCTGCGCGGCAAGCCGCTGGTCGTCAGCTTCATCTATACCGGCTGCTTCCAGGTGTGCCCCGTGACCACCCAGTCGCTCGCCGGCGCGGTGGCGCAGGCCGAGCGCACGCTCGGGCCCGGCACGTTCCGCGTCGCGACCATCGGCTTCAACCTGCCGTTCGATTCGCCAGAGGCGATGAAGGAGTTCCGGCGCAAGCACGTGGTGGAGTCGCCGAACTGGCTGTTCCTGTCGCCCGACGCGAAGACGCTGCCCGCGCTGGTGGCCGACTTCGGCTTTCGCTACGAGTCCACCGCGGCGGGCTTCGACCACCTGCTGCAGGCGAGCATCGTGGACTCGCAGGGCAGGATCTACCGGCAGGTGTACGGCGATTCCTTCGCCACGCAGCTCTTCGTGGGGCCGCTGCTCGAGCTGGCGCAGAACGCGCCCGTGCCGCAGGCCGGCGTCGAAGCCTTCTTCGAGAAGGTGAAGCTGCTGTGCACGGTGTACGACCCCGTCGCGGGGCGCTATCGCGTCAACTACGTGATCGTCGCCGAGATCCTCGTCGGCGCGAGCGTGGTCCTCGGCATCCTCGCGTTCCTGGTCGTCGAGCTGCGGCGGCGCCGGCGGCCCTCGAATATTTAACCCAGATCAATTGGCCGCGACCGCGCGCGCCCTAGCATGAGCGCGTGATCCGCCGTATACACCTGATCGGCCAGTGGTTTTTCCTCAAGGTGGAGGCGTTCTTCAACCTCGCCTTCGGCGACAAGCTCAACCCGCTCTACTACCTCGGGCCGATCGCCTACTACCTCATGTGGCTGGTGGTGGCGAGCGGGCTTTACCTCTATGCGCTGTTCGAGACGAGCGTCGGCGGCGCCTACGACTCGGTCGAGGCGCTGACGCACGGGCAACGCTACATCGGCGGGGTGCTGCGCTCGATCCACCGCTACGCTTCCGACGGCGTGGTGCTGGTCATGGTCCTGCACCTGCTGAGGCACTGGTGCTTCGACCGCTACCGGGGCTTTCGCTGGTTCTCGTGGGTGAGCGGCGTAGCGCTCATCTGGCTCGTCTACGCCTCGGGCATCAACGGCTACATGCTGCCGTGGGATCGCCTGTCGCAGTTCGTGGTGGTGGCGACCGCCGAGTGGCTCGACTGGCTGCCGGTGTTCCAGGGCGCGCTGGTGCGCAACTTCATCTTCCCGGAGAACGTGAACGACCGGCTCTTCTCGCTGCTGTCGTTCATCCACATCGGCGTGCCGCTCGCGGCGCTGGCGCTGCTGTGGATCCACACGCAGCGCGTGCCGCAGGCGCGCACCGCGCCGCCGCTGCCGGTGGCGCTGACGCTCACCGCGGCGCTGGTGGTGCTGTCGCTCGTCAAGCCCGCCATCAGCCAGCCGCGCGCCGACCTCGCCGCGGCGGCGGGCACGCTCGACTTCGACTGGTTCTACCTGCCGGCGTACGCGCTCCTGTACCGCACCTCGCCGGGCGAGATCTGGCTGCTGCTCGGCGGCGCGACGGCGTTCTTCCTGCTCCTGCCCTGGCTGCCGCCGAAGAAGAGGGCCGTCGAGCACCACATGCTGGTGCGCCCGGACAACCGCATCGTGACGGTGCGCGAGGGCGAGACGCTCCTCGATGCCGCCCTGCGCGAAGGCATCGCGCTGCCCTTCGAGTGCCGCAACGGCGGCTGCGGGCAGTGCAAGGCGACGCTTGCCTATGGCGAGGTGGAATACGGCGCGTATCAGGCGGACGCGCTGCCGCAGGCCGAGCGCGCGGCGGGGAAGCTTCTCACCTGCTGCGCCACGCCGCGCGGCGACCTCGAGATCGAGTACGTGCCGGCGAAGCCCCTCGGCGACATCCGGCCGCGCGAGTGGCGCGCGAGCGTGGAGTCGCTCGAGCGGCTCGCGCCCGACGTGATGCGCGTGGTGCTGAAGCTCGACGGCGGCGAGCCGATCCGCTTCTACGCCGGGCAGTACATCAACATCGTGCTCGAGGACGGCGCGCGCCGCAGCTTTTCGTTCGCCACCGCCCCGCAGGTCAATGACCGCATCGAGCTGCACATCCGCCGCATCGAGGGCGGGCGCTACACGGGCCACGTGTTCGAGCGCATGAAGCCGGGCGACCCGGTGCGCTTCGAGGGACCGCTCGGCGCGTTTTTCCTGCGCGAGGATACCGGCAAGCCGATCATCTTCGTCGCCGGCTCGACCGGCTTCGCGCCGGTGAAGAGCATGCTCGAGTACGCCTTCGCCAGGAGCATGCGGCGGCGCATGCTGCTGTACTGGGGAACGAGGACGCTGAAGGACATGTACCTCGCCGAGCTGCCGCGCCAATGGGCGCGCGCGCACGTCAACTTCACGTTCGTGCCGGTGCTCTCCGACCCAGCGCCGGAGGACCGCTGGCAGGGACGCACGGGGCTGGTGCACGAAGCGATCCTCGCCGACTTCCCCAGCCTCGCCGGGCACCAGGTGTACGCCTGCGGCTCAAGCGCCATGGTCGAGGCCGCGCATCCGGCGTTTCGCGCGCGCGGGCTCGCGCAGGACGACTGCTTCGCCGACGCCTTCCGGTCGGCGCCGCAGCTCGCGCGCCTCGGGGGCCACGCATGAAGCGCGCGCTGCAGATCGCCGCGCAGCTCGCGCTGTACGTGCCGCTCATGGCGTTGATCGGCTACTTTTCCACCGAGCCGCGCTTCTCCACGCTCGCGCCCGACGAGGCGCTCGTGCGCCTGTCGTTCATCCACGCCGCCGAGCGCAAGGAACCCTGCCGCCAGCGCTCGCCCGAGGAGCTGGCGAAGCTCGCGCCCAACATGCGTGCGGCGCTCGACTGCCCGCGCGAGCGCGCCGTGCTGCTCGTAGAGCTCGAGGTGGACGGCCAGGTCGCGCTACGGCGCGAAGTGCCGCCCTCGGGCGTGCAGCGCGACGGCAACGCCACTGTGTACCACCGCCTGCCGCTGCCGGCGGGGCGGCATCGCATCGTCGCGCGCCTGCGCGACCGGCCCGGCGAGGGCTTCAACTACGAGCGCGAGGCGACGCTCGAGCTCGCGCCCGGCGCGGCGCTGCTCATCGACTTCTCCAAGGGCAAAGGTGGCTTCGTCTTCCGCAGCTAGGCAAATGGGGACAGTCCCCATTTATCTCGTTCTCGCGCCGTGGCGCCACCTCGGCGCGCTCGGCTTCGCGCTGTTCTGGATGCTCGCGGCGAGCGGCATCTACTTGTACATCCGCTTCGACACCAGCATCGCGGGCGCCTACGACTCGATCGGCGCGCTCGAGTGGTGGTTCGGCGGCGTGCTGAGGAGCCTGCACCGCTACGCTGCCGACGCGTTCGTGGTGGTGCTCGCGCTGCACATCCTGCGCGAGCTCGCCGCCGGGCGCTTCCGTGGCTTTCGCGCCTTCACCTGGATCTCGGGCGTGCCGCTCGTGTGGCTGCTCTACGCCTCCGGCATCGTCGGCTACTGGCTGGTGTGGGACGCGCGCGCGCAGTTCTCCGCGCAGGCCACCGCCGAGTGGATGCTTGCCGCGGGCATCGGCGCGGAGCCGATGGCGCGCAACTTCCTCGGCGGCGAGAGCATCACGGACCGGCTCTTCTCGCTGTTCGTCTTCCTGCACATCGGCCTGCCGCTCGCGCTGCTCGCCGGCATGTGGGTGCACGTGCAGCGCCTCGGCCGGCCGGCGACCGTGGCGCCGCGCGCGCTCGCCTTCGGCCTGCTCGGCATGCTGCTCGCGCTGGCGCTGCTGCACCCGGTCGCCTCCGGCGCGCGCTGGGATCCCGCGGCCGTGCCGCAGGGGCTGCAGATGGACTGGTTCCTGCTCTTCGTGCATCCGCTGATGTACGCCACCTCGCCCGCGCTCCTGTGGTGGGCAGTGGGCGGCGTCACGCTCGCGCTCGCAGCGCTGCCGTACCTCGCGGCGCGGCCGCGCGCCCCGGTGGCGCAGGTCGATCCCGCGAACTGCAACGGCTGCGGACGCTGCGTCGCCGACTGCCCGTACGAAGCGGTGACGCTGGTGGGCAAGCGCGCCCTCGTGGTCGAGGCACGCTGCGCGGCCTGCGGCATCTGCGCCGGCGCCTGCCCGTCGGCGACACCGTTCCGCAGCGTCGCCGAGCTCGCTTCGGGCATCGACCTGCCGGACCTGACGGTGCACGCGCTGCGCGAGCGCATGCAGCAGGCGCTGCCCGCCGACGAAGTCGTGTTCCGCTGCGAGCATGCGCGCGGGTCGGGCGGCATCGCGCTACGCTGCCTCGCCATGCTGCCGCCCTCCTTCGTCGAGTACGCGCTGCGCAACGGTGCGCGCCGCGTGAAGGCAATTGGCTGCCGCGAGGGCGAGTGCGCCTGGCGCACCGGCCTCGAGCTGTCCGCGGAGCGCTTCGCCGGCGCGCGCGAGCCGCACCTGCGTCCCACCGTCACTTATGCCCGCCACGGCGATGCCTACGAGTTCGCTCTCCGCTGAGGGCTACGGCGCGGCGCGCGCGGCGCACTATGCGCTCGCGGTGCCGGAAGGCGCGCGCCGCCGCCTGGCCGCGGCCTGGCTGTCGCTCGCGGTCGGCGCGCTGCTCGGCGCCGGCCTGTTCTCGATCCTGCTGGTGCTGGCGCGCGCGCCGCTCACCAAGGACCTGTTCGCCGTGGCGGACTTCTTCCGCATCGCGCTGGTGGTGCACGTGGACCTCTCGGTGCTCGTCTGGTTCGCGGCGTTCGCCGGGCTGCTGTGGACGCTGAACGGCGGCGAGCGGCACCTCGGCCTCGCCTGGGCGGGACTCGCGGCGATGGTCGCGGGCACGCTCGCCTTGTGCGCCGCGCCCTTCACCGGCGCCGAGCCGCCGGTGATGAGCAACTACGTGCCGGTGCTCGACGGCCCGGTGTTCCTCGGCGGCTTGGCGCTGTTCGCGCTCGGCGCGATGCTCCTCGTCGCGCGCTCCATGCTCGCCGCGCCGCGCGTCGGCACGCGTCCCGACGGCGCCGCCGCGCTCGCCTTCGGCCTCAATGCGGCGGCGGTCTCGGCGGCGGTGGCGCTCCTCGCGTTCGCCTGGTCGTACGCCGCGTTGCCCACCGGGCTGGAAGGCAAGGCCTACTACGAGGTGCTTTTCTGGGGCGGCGGCCACGTGCTGCAGTTCACCTGGACGCTGCTCATGTTCGCCGCGTGGCTCGCGCTCGCCGAGGCCTCGGGAGCGCGCACGCCGCTCTCGCCGCGCGTCGCCATCCTGCTGTTCGCCATCGGCCTGGTGTCGGTGTTCGCCACGCCCGTCATCTACCTCGCCTACGACATCACCTCGGTCGAGCACTACCGGCTGCAGACCTGGCTAATGAGGATCGGCGGCGGCCTCGCCATCCTGCCCTTCGCCGCGGCGCTGCTCCACGCGCTCGCGCTCGCGCCGCGCGCGCAGGGCGGCGAGCGCGCCTTGCGCGCCGCGCTGTGGTGGTCGCTCGTCCTGTTCGGCGCGGGCGGCGCGATCGGCCTGCTGATCGACGGCTCCAACGTCAAGATCCCGGCCCACTACCACGGCGCGATCGTCGGCGTGACGCTCGCCTTCATGGGCCTGACCTACCACCTGCTGCCGCGCCTGGGGTACGCGCGCCCCGCTGCGCGCCTCGCGACGCTGCAGGCGTGGCTGTACGGCGCGGGGCAGCTCGCGCACATCGCGGGCCTGGTGTGGTCGGGCGGCTACGGTGTGCAACGCAAGGTCGCCGGCGCCGAGCAGGTGCTGCGCGGCGCCGAGCAGATCGCCGCCATGGGCCTGATGGGCCTGGGCGGCCTCGCCGCGGTGGCCGGCGGCTTTCTCTTCGTGCTGATCGTGGGGCGCTGCGCATGGACATCCTCTGGTTCACGCTGATCGCGGTCGCGCTGTACTTCGGCGCCGACCGCCTGCTCGACTGGATCGAGCGCCGCCGCGGCGCGCGCTTCGAGAACCGCCAGGTGGCCTTCTTCGCCATCATGCTGCCGCTCGCGCTGGCCGCCTTCTGGCTCGCGCGGCACCTGCTCGGGCCGTCGCCGTGAGCGCCGTTCCGCGCCCGCGCCAGGCGGCAGGCGTCATCGCCCGGCTGCCGCTGTTTCGGCACGTCTCGCGCGAGCACCTCGAGCAGATCCAGCGCACGGCGAGCTCGCGCCACTACCGGCGCGGCGAGATGGTGGTGCGGCACGGCGAGATGGCCCCCGGGGTGGTCGCGGTGGCCTACGGCATGGTCAAGCTCGCGCTGCACGGCCCGTCGGGCGCCGAGCGCGTCATCCGCCTGGTGGGGCCGTCGCAGACCTTCGGCGAGGTGGTGGCCTTCATGCGCCGCCCGCTGCCCGTGGACGCCATGGCCGTCGTCGACACGCGCGTTGTGGTGGTGCCGACCGAGCCCATGCTCGCGCTCGTGTCGAGCGACGCGCAGTTCGGGCTCAACATCATCGCCAGCTTGAGCGAGCGGATGCATGCGCTGATCTGCGACTTCGAGGCGACCACGATGCACGGCGCCGGCGAGCGCCTCGCCGCTTACCTCGAGTCGCTCGCCGGGTCGCCGGAGGCCGCGCGCGTCACGCTGCCCGCGCCGAAGAAGCTGATCGCCGCGCGCCTCGGCATGACCAAGGAGACCTTCTCGCGCGCCCTGCACGAGCTCGCGCAGTCGGGGCTGGTATCGGTCGCCGGGCGCGAGGTCGTGCTGCTCGACCGCGCCGGGCTCGCGCGGGCCGCCGGGCTGGAGGATTGACCTGCGTCAACCGGGCCTGCGCGCCGCGGACGTAGAGTACACGGGCCGACACCTCACGGAGCCCGCATGTTCAAGCACATCCTGATCAGCACCGACGGATCCAAGCTCGCCGCCAAGGGCATCAAGGCGGGCGTCAAGCTCGCCGCAGCGCTGGGCGCGCGCGTCACCGGCGTGTATGTCTCCGCGCCCTGGACGACGCCGATGTACAGCGAGGGCGTGGTCTACGGCCCGATCAACTCGCCGCAGGAGTACAAGCGCGCCGCCGAGCGCGCCGCGAAGAAGGCGCTCGCCGCCATCGAGATCGAGGCGCAGGCCGCGGGCGTGGCCTGCGGCAGCGTGCACGTCACGGCCGACCAGCCCTGGCAGGGCATCCTCAAGGCCGCCAAGGCGAAGAAATGCGACGCCATCTCCATGGCCTCGCACGGGCGCGGCGGCCTCGGCGGGCTGCTGCTCGGCAGCGAGACGGCGCGCGTGCTCGCGCACTCCAAGCTGCCGGTGGTGGTGACGCGTTAGCCGACCGGTGCGAGCGCCAGCGCCGCGCCGCCCGCGGCGAGCGCTGCGGCGAGCGGCCACAGCGTGCGCCACGCCAGGCGCCGGTGGTACCAGAACAGCACCCCGAGCTTGAAGGCCGAGTTGGCGAGGTACGCGAGCCCGATGGCGAGCGTCGCGGCGGCGGCGGGCACGCGCTCCTCGCCGAAGAGGTTCAACGCCGAGAGCGTGATGGCGTCGATGTCCACGAGGCCCGAGGCGAGCGCCGCGGCGTACAGGCCGCGCGGGCCGGCGAGGTCCGAAAGCCACGCGGCAGCCAGCAGCACGACGGCGTAGACCGCCGCGAAGCGCAGCGCCGTGCGCATCTCCGCCGGGTTCCGGATCTCCGGCGCGCCCGCTTCCGCCTCCGGCGCGGCGCGACTGAATCCGATCGCCCACACCAGCACGCCCGCGGCGAGCGCCGCGCCGAGCGCCGGCGCAAGGCGCGCGGCGAGCACCGGGGAGATGACGGCCGCCAGCAGCGCGATGCGCGCCAGCGGCACCAGGTTGGCGAGCGGCACGGCGCCGAAGGCGATGCGCTCCATCGCGAGGGACTCGCCGGCGCGGCGCGCGTACAGCACCGTGGTGGCGGTCGAGGACACCAGCCCGCCCAGGATGCCGGTCAGGATCGCGCCGCCGCGCGTGCCGGCGATGCGCAGCGCGAGGTAGCTCGCCAGGCCGATGCCGGCGATCAGCACCACCATCAGCCACACGTGGCGCGGATTGAGCACTTCGTACGGCCCGTAGGCGCGGTCGGGCAGGATGGGCAGCACGATGAAGGTGACCACCAGGAACTGCAGCACCGACACCTGCTCGTGGCGCTTGAGCGCCACGGAAAAGCCTTCGAGCTCCGGCTTGAAGTACAGCAGCGCCGTCACGCCGATCGCGAGCGCGCCGGCGAGCGCGCTGTCGCCGCGCCCGGCGAGCACGCCGAGCAGGTAGCACACGATCGCGGCGATGACGGTGGTCGTGCCGGGATCGCCCTTCTGCGGCTCGCGCGCGTAGGCCGCGATCAGCATGCTGGCGACCGCCGCGAGCCCGACCGCCACCAGCCAGCCCACCCCGGCCTGCGCCTCGAGCAGCGCGGCCAGCGTGCCGGCGACGGCGATCAGCGCGAAGGTGCGCACGCCCGCCTTGGCGGACGGATTGCGCTCGCGCTCCAGGCCGATCAGCAGCCCGATGCCGGCGCCGACCGCCAGCCGCAGCCAGCTTTCGTCCATCCGCTTACCTGACGAGCGTGACCGGCACGTGCACGAGGTGCACGACGCGCAGGGCGGTCGAGCCGAGCATCATCGAGCCGAACGCCCCCAGGCCGCGCGTGCCCATGATGATCTCGTCGACCTTGTGCGCATCCGCGTACTGCGCGATGGTGTGCGCGACCTCGCCGTTCTGCAGGTGCTCGACGTGCTGCAGCTTCTCCGCGGTCATGATCGCAGCCGCGGCGTCGAGGATGCGCCGGCAGGCGCGGCCGCGCAGCTCCTCCAGGTCGGGCCGCAGCGCGTAGGTGCGCAGCTCCTCGTAATGCATCGGCGGCTCGACGTGCAGCACGTGCACCTCGGCGTTCGCCTCGCGCGCGCGCTGCGCGGCGAGCTTGAGGCCGCGCAGCGAAATGTCGGAGCCGTCGACCGGCACCAGGATGCGTTTCATGTTCTTCTCCTTGTCAGGTGAGGCACAGCAGCCCGGCGCGCACCGCGTCCTGCAGCTCCGCCGAGCGCGCCAGGCCGAATGCTCCCATGCCCAGCACCAACAGCCCCGCGGCCACGCGCCAGCGCCGCAGCCGGACCGCGACCGCCCCCGCGCCGAGCAGCCAGGGCAGCGTGCCCAGGCCGAAGGCGAGCATGGCGAGCGCGCCGCCCGGCGCCCCCCCGGCCAGCGTGGCCGCGGCGAGCGCGCCGTACACCATCGCGCAGGGCAGCAGCCCCCACAGCATGCCCGCGCCGAAGGGCGCGAGCGGCGAGCGCGCGCGCATCAGCCGCAGCGCCGCGGGCTGCACGCGCCGCCACAGCGGCGCGGCGAGCCCTTCCAGCCGGCCGAGCAGCCGCCCGGCGCCCGCGAGGTACAGGCCCGCAAGAATCAGAGCTGCATTGGCGATCACGAACAGCATCGTCTGCGCGGGCAGCGCGCCCTGCATGAGCGGCACCGCGCCGCCGAGCGCCCCGGCCGCCGCACCGAGCGCGGCGTACGTGGCGATGCGGCCGGCGTTGAAGGCGAGCGGCCGCGGCCGGCGCGCCGGCACGAGCGCAATCGTGCGCCGCGCGGAGAACGCGGCAACGATCCCGCCGCACATGCCGACGCAGTGCAGCCCCGAGGCGAGGCCGAGCGCGAGCATCGCAGGGAGCAGCGCCTCCACCTCAGATCACCTTGGAGTACTGCGCGCGCGCTTCGCGTTCGCGCAGGTAGCGGTCGAACACCGCGCACACCACGCGCACCAGCAGCCGTCCCTTGGCGGTGACGATGATCCAGTCGTCGCGCCGCTCGACCAGGCCATCGGCCTCCAGGCGCTTCAGGTCCTCCAGCTCGGCGGCGAAGTACTTGCGGAAGTCCACCAGGTGCGCGAGCTCGATCGACTCGAGGGACACGCGGAAGTGGCAGGCGAGCGCGTGGATGACCGCGCGCCGCACCAGGTCGTCGGGCGACAGCTCCATGCCGCGCGCCACCGGCAGCCGGCCGGCGTCGAGCGCCGCCTGGTAGTCCTCCAGGCGCTTCTCGTTCTGGTAGTAGGTCGGCCCCACGCTGCCGATCGCCGACACGCCCAGGCCGATCAGGTCGTAGCCGCGCCGCGTCGAGTAGCCCTGGAAATTGCGCTGCAGGCGCCCCTGCGCCTGCGCGACCGCCAGCTCGTCGTCGGGCCGCGCGAAGTGGTCCATGCCGATGTACAGGTACCCGGCACGCGTCAGCCGGCCGATGGCGAGGCTGAGGGTCTGCAGCTTCGTCTCGGCGCTGGGCAGGTCGGCCTCGGCGATGCGCCGCTGCGGCAGGAACACCCTGGGCAGGTGCGCGTAGCTGTACAGCGCGATGCGGTCCGGGTCGAGCGCCACCACCTTGTCGAGCGTGCGGTCGAAGCTGTCCAGCGTCTGCTTGGGCAGTCCGTAGATCAGGTCCACGTTCACCGACTGGAAGCCCGCGGCGCGCGCCTCGCCCACCACGCGGCGCGTCTCCTCCTCGCTCTGCACGCGGTGCACCGCCTTCTGCACCTGCGCGTCGAAGTCCTGCACGCCGAGCGACGTGCGATTGAAGCCCAGCTCGGCGAGGAACGCCATCGTGCCCGGCGGCGCGCTGCGCGGGTCGACCTCGACGGCGCACTCGCAGTCGCCGGACCGCCGGAAGGTGCGGTCCAGGGCGCCGGCCAGCGCGCGCATCTCCTCGTGCGAAAGGAACGTCGGCGTGCCGCCGCCCCAGTGCATCTGGCCGATGGTGCGCTCCTCGCCCAGCAGCGGCGCGAGCAGCGCCATTTCCTTCTCCAGGTACTTGATATACTGGCTCGACCTGCCGCGGTCGCGGGTCACGATCTTGTTGCAGCCGCAATACCAGCACAGCGTGTCGCAGAACGGCAGGTGCACGTACACCGACAGCGGCTGGGCGAAACCGCCGATGTTGCGACGCGCGAGCCACTGGCGCAGCTCGGCCGCGCCGAAGGCCTCGACGAAGCGGTCGGCGGTCGGGTACGACGTGTAGCGCGGCCCGCTCACGTCGTGCTTGCGGATGAGGACCGGGTCGATGACCAGATCGGAGGCTGGGTAGTGCATTACCGCGCACTATGGCCCCAGGGGGGCGCAAGGCCTTGATTTCCGTCAAACCAGACCTCTTTCGCCACCCCGCGGTCATCGCGCTGGGCGGCGCGCTGCTGGCGGCGCTGGTCGCCGCCAACGTGTTCGCCTTCATGCAGGGCACCGACGAGCCCTGGCTGCTGGGCACGGTCATCCTGACGGACATCGGGGTGATGGTGGCGAGCTTCCTCGGCGTGCTGTGGTCGATCGCCGTGTGGGGCGGCCGGAGCGACGCGAGCGAAGCGCGTCTGGACGCGATCGTCGATTCCGCCATGGACGGGATCATCGCGATCGACGCGGCGCAAATGGTCGTGCTGTTCAACCGCGCCGCCGAGCAGATGTTCGGCGTGCGGCGCGACCTGGCGATCGGCGCGTCGCTCGAGCGCTTCATCCCGCAGCGCTTCCGCGCGGCGCACCACGGGCACGTGGACAAGTTCAGCCACACCGGGATCACCAGCCGCCGCATGGGCCACCAGACCACGCTCTGGGCGCTGCGCGCCGACGGCAGCGAGTTCCCGATCGAAGCCTCGATCTCGCAGGCGGGCCAGCCGGGCAAGCGCCTGTTCACCGTGATCCTGCGCGACATCACGCCGCGGCTGCAGCGCGACCAGGCGCTGCACAGGCAGCAGCAGGAGCTGCGCGAGCTCTCGGCGCGCGTGCTGGAGGCGCGCGAGGAGGAGAAGACGCTCATCGCGCGCGAGCTGCACGACGAGCTCGGGCAGCTGCTCACCGCGCTGAAGATGGACCTCGCCTGGCTGCGCGAGCGCGGCGGCGCCGACGCCGCCGCGCCCGCGCGCCTGGAGGCCATGGGCGAGCTGCTCGACCGGCTGGTCGGCTCGACGCGCCGCATTGCGGCCAACCTGCGGCCGCTGATGCTCGACGACCTCGGGCTGGCGGACGCCGCCCACTGGCTGGTGGACGACTTCGCCAGCCGCTCCGGCATGCCCTGCGAGCTCCAGGTCACCGGCGAGGACGCCTTCGCCGCGCTCGACGCGAAAGTGGCCACCGCCGTGTACCGGGCGCTGCAGGAATCGCTCACCAACGTGGCCAAGCACGCCGGCGCGCGCCATGCCTGGGTGACGCTGCGCGCCACCGGGGAGGAACTGCAGTTCGAGGTCGAGGACGACGGACGCGGCATCGATCCCGCGGACCTCGACAAGGCGCGCTCGCTCGGCCTGAAGGGCATGCGCGAGCGCGTCAGCTACTTCGGCGGCACGCTGGACGTGTCGCGCGCGCCACGCGGCGGCACGCGCGTGCGCGCGCGCATCCCGGTCCGCGCGCAAGAGCCGGCATGATCCGCGTCCTGGTCGTCGACGATCACCAGATCGTGCGCGACGGCCTGCGCCGCATCCTTGCGGCGCACGCCGATCTCGAGGTGGCGGGGGAGGCGGCGGACGGCGACGAGGCCGTGGCCCTGGTGCGCGCGCGCGACTACGATGTCGCGGTGCTCGACATGTCCATGCCGGGACTGTCGGGCATCGAGCTCATCAAGCGCCTGCGGCAGGAGAAGCCGGCGCTGCGGCTGCTCGTGCTGTCGATGCACGGCGAGCGGCAGTATGCCGCGCGCGCGCTGAAGGCCGGGGCCTCGGGCTACCTGAACAAGGACAGCGCGGCCGAGCAACTGGTGGGCGCGCTGCGCAAGGTGGCCGGCGGCGGGGTGCACCTGAGCGACGCGGCCGCGGCCAGCCTGGTCGCCGCCGAGCGCTCGCCGCGGCAGGAGCTGACCGACCGCGAGCTCGAGGTGCTGCGGCTGCTGGCGGAGGGCCTGGGCCCGACCGAGATCGGCGCGCGGCTGCACCTGTCGGTGAAGACCGTGAGCACGCACAAGGCGCGCGTGCAGGACAAGCTCGGCGTTGCCAGCACCGCCGAGCTGGTGCGCTACGCCCTGGAGAACAAGCTGCTGTAGGAATCTTCCTACGCCAGAATCAGCGGCGCACCGATGGCGCGCGGCGCGGCGCGGCGTCACACTGGTGTCATGCAAACGATCTACCTTGTAGACAACGCCCCGGCGGTGCGCGAGCGCCTGTTCGAGATGTTGCAGGGCGTGCCGGAAACCACGGTGCGGATGGTCAGTGCGTGCGCGCGCGACGCGATCGACGACATCCTCGCCGACCGCCCGGACGTCGTCCTGCTCGACCTGCGGCTCGACCAGGGCAGCGGATTCGACGTGCTGCGCGCGGTGCACGAGGCCGCTCCGGAGGTCGACGTCTACGTGCTGACCAGCTTCGCCTCCGAACCCTACCGGCGCCTCGCGCGGCGGCTCGGGGCGCGCGACTTCTTCGACAAGAGCACCGAGTTCGAGCGCATGCGCGCGGCGGTCTGCGCGCGCGCCGCGAGCCGGCACTGAGGAGAGATCGTCATGAGCGCTTCCATCCACCTCCAGCCCAGCGGAGCGCCTCGCAAGTTCGAGGTCACCTGCTCGAGCTGCAGCCTGCGCGAGCTGTGCCTGCCCGGCGAGCTGTGCGCCGAGGACCTGGCGCGCGTCGAGAACCTGGTATATGCGCGCCGGCGCGTGAAGCGCGGCGACGCGCTGTTCACCGCCGGCGGCGAGTTCGGCGCCGTGTACTCGGTGCGCAGCGGCTTCTTCAAGACCAGCGTGCTGGACAACGACGGCCGCGAGCAGGTGACCGGCTTCTTCATGGGCGGGGAACTCCTCGGCCTGGAGGGCATCTCGGGCCGCTACCACGCGAGCGCCACTGCGCTCGAGGACAGCGAGGTGTGCGTGCTGCCCTATGCGCTGATCGAGCAGCTGTCGCGCGAGGTCCCGGCGCTGCAACGCCAGCTGCACGCGGTGCTGGCGCGCGAGATCGCGCGCGACCACGGCGTGATGCTGCTGCTCGGCTCGATGCGCGCCGAGGAGCGCCTGGCGACGTTCCTGTTGAATCTCTCGCGCCGCTTCGTGCGCCGCGGCTACTCGCCGACCGAGTTCCAGCTGCGCATGACGCGCGAGGAAATCGGCAGCTACCTCGGCCTGAAGCTCGAGACCGTCAGCCGCCTGTTCTCGGCGTTCCAGAAGGACGGCCTGATCGAGGTGCAGCAGAAGCACGTGCACATCCGCGACATCGGCGGGCTGGAGCGCGTGCTGGCCGCGCGGCACTGAGCGGTGCGCATTGCGGCTGACGCGAGCGCGGCCCGCCTCGCGAAGGGCGCGTTCACGCTGGTAAAGTAGCGGCGCGATGCGGATCGCGCTGCTGCTTTGCATCTACCTCGCGCTCACCCTGCTGCCGGTCCTGCTTGCCGCCGCACAGGACGCGCCGCGGCGCGCCTGGCTGGACGAGCTCTCCAGCGGCATGGCGATGGCGGGCTTCGCCATCCTGCTCGCGGAATTCGCGCTCTCGGGGCGCTGGCGCGCGCTCTCGCGCGGCATCGGCATGGACCTCACCATGCGCTTTCACCAGTGGATGGCGCTCGCCGCGCTCGGTTTCCTGATCGCGCACCCGATCCTCTACACTGACTACGGCTGGCGCCCGGGTCCGGGCGGATCGGGCGGCGCAAAGCTGACGCCGGCGGGCACCGTGACCGGCGCGCTGGCGTGGCTCCTGCTCGTGATGCTCGTGTTCTTCGCCTGGGCGCGCCGGCAGCTGCCGTGGTCCTACGAGGCGTGGCGCTTGAGCCACGGCCTCGGCGCGCTGCTGGTGGCCGCGCTCGGCGCGCATCACGCGCTCGATACCGGCCACTACTCGCAGCAGCCCTGGCTGCGCGCGTTCTGGCTGGCCGCGGCGGCGCTCGCGCTGCTCACGCTCGTGCGCGTGTACCTGGTGAAGCCGCTCCTGCAGGGGCGCTGGCGCGTGGCCGCCGTCACGTCCGAGGCCGAGCGCCAGTGGCGCGTGGTGCTGGAGCCCGCCGACGCGCGCGGCTTCACGTTCGCCGCCGGCCAGTTCGCGTGGCTGAAGCTCCACCGCGCGCTCGGGCGCATCACCGAGCATCCCTTCTCGATCGCCTCCGCGCCGGGGCAGCTGCCGCTCCTGCAGTTCCTGATCAAGGAAGCGGGCGACTTCACGGGCGCAATCGGCCGCGTCCCAACCGGCTCGCGCGCCTACATCGACGGTCCTTACGGCGATTTCACGCTCGTGGGGCGCGCGGGCAAGGGAGTGATGCTGATCGCGGGCGGCATCGGCATCGCGCCGCTCCTCAGCCTCGCGCGCGACCTCTCTGCCACCAGCGATGCGCGGCCGCTGAAGATCGTGTACGCCGACAAGAGCGAAGCGCAGCTCGCCGCACGCGGCGAGCTCGAGTCCATCGCGCGCGGCGCACCGGGGCGCGAGCTGCACCTGGTGCTGGGCGCGCATCTCGACCAGGAACGGCTGCGCAAGCTCCTGCCACCCGCCGACGCCGACCAGTGGCTGTACTTCGTGTGCGGGCCGCCGGCGATGATCGACGCGGTGGAGCTCTCGCTCGCGCGGCTCGGCGTGCCCTTGAAGCAGATCGTCTCCGAGCGCTTCGTCTACGACACCGGCATCGCCACCCCGCGCGAGCGGCTGACGCGTGCGGTGATCGGCGCGGTGGTGCTCGCGCAGGCGCTCGCGGTGATCGCCTTCGTGCTGCGATGACGATCCGCAGCATGCTGGTCGCCTCGGACTTCTCCGAGCACGCGCGCCGCGCGGCCCTGCGCGCCGGACTGCTCGCGCGCGAGCTCGGGTTGCGCCGCGCCGTGCTGCTGCACGCTGCGCCCGACTCCTTTTTCGCCGCGGCCGGTGCCGCGAGCGCGCGCCGGGCGCTGCGCGCGCGCCTCGCGGACCTCGCCAGGGAGGTCAGGACCCGCACCGGCGCGAGCCTCATCCCGCGGCTCGCGCGCGGGCCCGTCCTCGACACGCTGACGCGCGCCGCCGCGCGCTTCGACATGGTCGTCATCGGCGCGCAGGGCCAGCACCCGATGCGCGACTTCGCGCTCGGCTCGACCGCCGAGCGCCTGGTGCGCCGCGTCCACCGGCCCGTGCTGGTCGTGCGGCGCCGGCCCGCCCACGGCTACCGGCAGGCGCTGGTGCCCGTGGACTTCTCGGCCGACTCGCGGGCCGCACTCGCGCTCGCCGCCGGGATCGCGCCGCGCGCCGAGCTGAACGTGCTGCACGCTTTCGAGGTGCCATTCGAGGGCAAGATGCGCTTCGCGGGTGTCGCGGAGGAGAGCATCCTGAAGTTTCGCCAGCAGGCGCGCAGGGAAGCGCGGGCGCAGATGGACGCCCTGCTCGCCGGCCCCGGCCTGCCTCGCGGCCGGATCACGCTCCACCTCGCGCACGGCTACGCGCCGGTGCTGATCGCGCGCGCGCAGGAGGAGATCAGCACGGACCTGGTCGCCATCGGCAAGCACGGCACGAGCGCGCTCGAGGACCTGCTGCTGGGCAGCGTCACGCTGCACATGCTCGCGATGGCGCCCTGCGACGTGCTGGTGGTGCCCGCTAGGCGACGAGCAGGCTAGGCACCGGGCTCGACGCCGCGGCCTTCAGCGCCACCGAACCGACCAGGGCGTGGTGCGCCGCACCGCGGCCGCGCGTTCCCAGAACGAGCAACTCGCACTGCGCGCTGCGCGCCAGCCGCAGCAGCTCGCCCGCCGGCTCGCCGGACAGCAGGTGCAGCTCGTGCGCGACGCCGGCGCCCTCGAGCATCGCGCGCGCCGCCTGCGTGGCCCGGGCGCCCTCGTCCCCGCGCCACTGCGCGAGCGCGTCCTCGTGCGGCGGCAGCATCTTCTCCAGCAGGGTGAGGGGCGCCTGCACGTGCGCCAGCTGCACCTCGAGCTCCCCGAGCCACGCGCGCCAGGCGAGCAAGCGCTCCACGGCGCGCAGCGCGGGCTCGGAGCCGTCCACGGCGCACAGCACGCGCAGGCGCTCGCCAAGCGCGCGCGGCAGCGCGCATTCCGGCCCGACGATCAGCGCGGGCGCGACCCCGCCGTGCGCGACGCGCATCGCCGCCGAGCCGAAGGCGAAGCCGTGCACCGCGCCGCGACCCCGCGTGCCCATGACGATCGCCTGCGCGCCCAGGGCGCGCGCATCGTCGAGCAGCGCCTGCGCCGGAAGCCCGAAGCGCACCTCGCCGTGCGCCGCGATCCCCGCCTGCGCCAGGCGCTCGAGCGCCGGCGCGAGCTCGCTCTTTCCGGCTTGCGCGAGCGCGGCGTCCAGGGCCGCGGGATCGAGGCCCGCCCCGGGCCATAGGGCCGGCGGGCGAGTCTGGACGTTGACCACCGCGACCTCGAGCACGCCGGGCGCGCCGCGGTAGCCGGCGATCAGCTCCGTTGCGCGCCGCGACGCCGGCGAGCCGTCATACGCGAGCACCAGCTTCAGCTTTTCCTCGTTCACGATTCCTCCGCCGCCGGCTGCAGGTCGGCCACGCCCAGCCGCCGCAGCAGCCACTTCTCGCCTTCGAGCAGCAGCATCATCGCGACGCCCAGCAGCACGATGAGCACTCCCTCGACGAGCGCAACCGGCCGGGTGGCGAACCACTGCTGCATGAACGGCGCGTAGGTAAAGGCGAGCTGCGCCGCGACCACGACGACGAGCGCGATCAGCACCGGCGGCGTGCCGAGCGCGCCACGCAGCGTGATCGACGTCATGTGCAGGTAGCGCACGTTGAACAGGTAGAAGATCTCCAGCACGACGATCACGTTGACCACCAGCGTGCGCGCGGTCTCCAGGTCGTCGCCGCGCGCGAGCGCGTAGAAGAACACCACCAGCGCCGCTCCCACGAAGAGGAAAGATACCAGCACCACGCGCCACACCAGGAACTTCGAGAGCAGCGGCGCGCGCGGCGCGCGCGGCGGGCGGCGCATCACGCCGGGCTCCGCCGGCTCGAAGGCGAGCACCAGGCCCAGCGTCACCGCGGTCACCAGGTTGATCCACAGCAGCTGCACCGCGCTCACCGGCAGCGTGAAGCCGAAGGCGATGGCGGCGATGACGGTGAGCGCCTCGCCGCCGTTGGTGGGCAGCGTCCAGGCGATCACCTTGCGGATGTTGTCGTAGACGGTGCGCCCCTCGTGCACCGCGTTGACGATGGAGGCGAAGTTGTCGTCGGCGAGCACCATCTCGGCGGACTCCTTCGCGGCTTCCGTGCCCTTGATCCCCATGGCGACGCCGACGTCGGCCTGCTTGAGCGAGGGCGCGTCGTTCACGCCGTCGCCGGTCATCGCCACCACCTCGCCGTCCGCCTGCAGCGCGCGCACGATGCGCAGCTTGTGCTCGGGGCTGGTGCGCGCGAACACGTGCGAGCGGCGCACCGCCTCGGCGAACTCCACCTCGTTCATCGCGTCGAGCTCGGCGCCGGTGACGGCCACGGGGTCGCCGGCGAGGCGCAGCTGGCACGCGATCGCCGCCGCGGTCGCCGCGTGGTCGCCGGTGATCATCTTCGCCTCAATGCCGGCGGCGTGGCACTGGGCGACCGCGCCGATCGCCTCCTCTCGCGGCGGGTCGATGAAGCCGACGACGCCGAGGAACTCGAGGCCCTCGCGCACGTCGGCGTGGCGCAGCTGGTCCTGCCCGCGCGGCAGCGTCTTGCTGCCGAAGCCGAGCACGCGCTCGCCCGCCGAGGCCGCCTCCGCGATGCGCTTCGCCCAGGGCTCGCGCCCGGGTGCGCCCGCCATCTCGAGCACCGCCTCGGGCGCGCCTTTCACGTAGGCGACCGCGGCCCCGTCGGGCCCCTGGTGCAAGGTCGCCATGTAGCGGTGCGCGGCGTCGAACGGGATCTCGTCCAGGCGCGGCCATTCGCCGCGCACGTGCTCGGCGTTGAGGCCCGCCTTCATGGCGAGCGCGACCAGCGCACCTTCCATCGGGTCGCCCTCCACGATCCACGCGTCCTCGCGCCGCCCGAGCTGCGCGTCGTTGCACAGCAGCCCGCAGCGCAGCAGCGGTGCCGCCGCCGCCATGGCGGCCGCGTCGTCGTCGTGGCCTACCGCCTCGAGGTCGCCCTCGGGCACGTAGCCCGAGCCGCTCACGGCGAGGTGGTGCCCGCCCGCGGCGACGCGCGTCGCGGTCATCTCGTTCCTCGTCAGCGTGCCGGTCTTGTCCGAGCAGATCACGGTGGTCGCGCCGAGCGTCTCCACCGCGGGCAGGCGCCGGATGATCGCGTTCCTCGCCGCCATGCGCTGCACGCCGATGGCGAGCGTGATCGTGATCACCGCCGGCAGGCCCTCCGGGATCGCGCCGACCGCGAGCGCCACCACCGCCATCAGCGCCTCGGGCCACGCGTAGCCGCGCGCCCACACCGCGAAGGCGAAGACGAGCCCGGCGATCGCGAGCGTCACCCAGGTGAAGGCCACCGCGAAGCGGTTCATCTTGCGCAGCAGCGGCGTCGTCAGGTGCTCGACGCTCTCGAGCAGCGTGCTGATGCGGCCGATCTCGGTGCGCGCGCCGGTCGCCACCACCACGCCGCTCGCCTGCCCGGCGGCGACCAGCGTGCCCGAATAGGCCATGCCGTGGCGGTCGCCGAGCGGCGCGTCCGGCGCGACGGTCGCCTCGAGCTTTTCCGCCGCGACCGACTCGCCGGTGAGCAGCGCCTCGTCGACGAGCAGGTTGCGCGCGCGCAGCAGCCGGAGGTCGGCGGGCACGCGGTCGCCCGCCTCGAGCAGCACGATGTCGCCCGGCACCAGCTCGGCCACCGCGACCGTGCGGCGCGCGCCGTCGCGCAGGACGCTCGCGCGCGGCGAGACCATCTTGCGCATCGCCTCGAGCGCGGCCTCGGCCTTGCCTTCCTGGATGAAGCCGATCGCGGCGTTGATGAGCACGACCGCGGCGATCACCGCGGCATCCACCGCGTGCCCGAGGATCCCTGCGGCGATCGCTGCCGCGAGCAGGAAGTAGATGAGCGGATTGTGGAACTGGGCGAGGAAGCGCAGGAGCGGGTGACGGCGCGCAGGCTCGGGCAGCGCGTTCCGCCCGTACTGCTCGAGGCGGCGGCGCGCTTCCTTGTCCGGCAGGCCGCGCGGCGAGGAGCCGAGCGCTTCGAGCGCCTCCCGCGCCGGCCGCGCGTGCCAGTTTCCGTCGGCGCGCTCCGTCAAAGCCCGAACGCCCTCACCACGGCGAGGTACACGAGTAGGCTGAGGATGTCCTGGATCACGGTGGCGAGCGGCCCGCTGCCGAGCGCCGGGTCCCGCCCGGTGCGCGCCAGCCACCACGGCAGCAGCAGTCCGAGCGCCGCCGCCATCGCGCCCGCGGCGAAGACGGCCACCGACACCGCGCCCGCGAGGCGCAGGCTGCCGAAGAAGAACCACACCGGCAGGAAGCTGATCAGGCCGAGCACGGCGCCGATCGACATGCCGGTGCGCAGCTCGCCCGCGAGCAAATGCCCGATGCCGCTGCGCGTCAGCGACAGCCCGCGCACCGCCACCGCCTCGCTCTGCGTGCCGATGGCATCCGCCAGGTAGACGATCGCCGGCACGAAGAAGGCGACCGCCACGTGCGCCCGGAGCGTCGCTTCGAATCCGGCCATGGTTGCGGTGGCGAACGCGGCGCCACCCAGGCCCACGAGCAGCCACGGCAGCCGATGCCGCAGGCGGCGCATGGGCGGGTCCTCGATCGCGTGGCGCGCCTGCGAGGTCTCGCGTTGGATGCCGGCCAGCACGTGCAGGTCCTCGACGTGCTCGCGGCGCAGCACCTGCATGATCGCCTGGGACGGCATCACGCCGAGCACGCAGCCTTCGGCGTCCACCACCGGCAGCGCGTCCACGCGGTGGTGCAGCGCGAGCGAAGCGGCGCGCTCCTGGTCGGTGTTCGGGCGCACGCGCGGGAAATCGCGCTCGAGCGCCTTGTCCACCCGATCGGTGGATTCCAGCGCCAGCACGCGCGCGAGCGGCGCGGCGCCGAGCAGGCGCCCGTGCGCGTCGGTGGCGAGCACCAGCTCGAGGCTCGCCGGCTTCTCGGCAGCGAGGCGCGCGAGCACGTCGCCCGCATGCTCCTCGGGCCGCGCGCGCAGCACCGAGGCCACCAGATGACCGCCGACGGTTTCGTGGTGCTTCATGCGGGCATTGTCGCCGAAGGCGGCCCGCCGCCCGGCTGGCGCGCCAGCTTGGCGAGGTCGTACCAGGCCACCCCGGCTACGCCGGCCGCCGCGGCCACGGCGAGCTCGGCGGCGCCGAGCGGCGAAAACTGGAAGATGGCGGCCGCGGCCGGCACGTAGATGGCGGCGGCGAGCGCCGCGAGTGCGCCGATGGTGATCCACCACAGCGCCGCGTTCGGCTCGCGCAGCGTGGCGAGCACCGTGCGGGTCCTGGAGCGCGTCGCGAACAGCAGCGCGAGGTTGGAAAGCACGATGGCGGCGAAGGCGATGGTGCGCGCCGCCGCCTCCGAGCGCCCGCTGTCGAGCGTCCACCAGTAGGCCGCGAACACCGCGCCCAGCATCGTCAGCCCCAGCACGATGCTGGCGGCGAGCATGCGCAGGTTGAAGAGCGGCTCCAGGGGCGCGCGCGGTGGCCGCTCCATCGCGCCGGCTTCCGTGCGCTCGGCCTCGTAGACGAGCGTGCAGGCCGGGTCGATGACGAACTCGAGGAACACCACGTGCACCGGGTAGAGGAACAGCGGCCCGCCGAGCGCCACCGGCAGGAAGGCCATGCCCGCGATCGGCACGTGCACCGAGACCAGGTAGCGCATGGCGTTGCGGATGTTCTCGTAGATGCGCCGCCCGAGGCGCACGGTGCGCACGATCGAGCCGAAGTCGTCCTCCAGGAGCACCAGTGCGGCCGCCTCGCGCGCCACATCGGTGCCGCGGCTGCCCATGGCGATGCCGATGTGCGCCGCCTTGAGGGCGGGCGCGTCGTTCACGCCGTCGCCGGTCATGGCGACCACCTCGCCCGCGGCGCGGTAGGCCTGCACCAGGCGCAGCTTCTGCTCGGGCCGCACGCGCGCGAAAACGTTCACGCGCCGCACCGCCGCGGCGAGCGCGGCGTCGTCCAGCGCAGCGACCTCGTCGCCCGACAGCGCCTCGCCCGCGTCGAGGCCGGCCTGGCGCGCGATGTTGAGCGCGGTGCCCGGGAAGTCGCCGGTGATCATCACCACGCGGATGCCTGCGCGCCGGCACTGCGCCACCGCGTCGGGCACAGAGGCGCGCAAGGGGTCGGCGAGGCGCACGAAGCCGGCGAAGCGGAACGCGTAGCGCCGCGGGTCGTCGGGCAGCGGCCCGGCCGATTGCGCCTCGGCCACGGCGAGCAGGCGCAGCCCGGACTCGGACGCGCGCTCGACCTCCGCCATCGCGTCCCTGCGGCCGCAGAGCGGCAGCACCGTCTCGGGCGCGCCCTTGATGGCGATGCGCAACTCGCCCTGCGGCGAGCGCCATGCGTGGCACACTGCAAGGAAGTCGTCGCTGAAGGGATAGTCGCGCTCGAGGTGCCAGGCGTCCCGCGTGCGCCTGGCGTCCGCGCCTGCCTTGGCGACGATCGCCTTCTCCATCGGGTCGAACAGGTCCACCTCGCACGCGAGCGCTGCGATATCCACCACCGCCTGCGGCGTGTCCACCACCGCCATGCGGTTCTCCGTGAGCGTGCCGGTCTTGTCCACGCACAGCACGGTGGCCGCGCCCAGCATCTCGATCGCCGGCATGCGCCGCGTGAGCACGCCGTGCTGCGAGATGCGCCAGGCGCCGAGCGCGAGGAACACCGTCAGCACTACCGGGAATTCCTCGGGCAGGATCGACATGGCGAGCGTCAGGCCGCCGAGCGCGCCGCCCAGCCAGTCGCCGCGCGTCAGGCCGAAGAACCCTACCAGCGCGAGCGACAGCGCGACGGCGAAGGCGGCCACCAGGCGCACGATGCGCGCGGTCTCGCGCTCGAGCGACGTCTTGCCCGGGTCGAGCGTGGCGAGCGAGGCGCCGATGCGCCCGAACTCGCTGCGCGACCCCGTGGCTACCACCTCCGCGCGCCCCTGCCCGCGCACGAGGAGCGTCCCCGAGAACACCGCGTCGCCCGCGCGCTTGTCCACCGGCAGCGACTCGCCGGTGAGGAGCGATTCATCCACCGTCAGGTCGGTCGCCTCGAGCAGACGCGCATCGGCCGGCACGCGGTCGCCCTCGGCGAGGATCAGCAGGTCGCCGCGCACCACGTCGCGGCCGGCGATGCGCTGCTTCTCGCCGTCGCGCAGCACCATGGCGCGCGGGCTCGAGAGGTCGCGCAGCGCCTCGAGCGCACGCTCGGCCTTGCGCTCCTGCGTCACCGTGACGGCGATCACCCCCACGATGGAAGCGCCAAGCACCATCGCCTCGTGCACGTCGCCGAGCACCAGGTAGATGCCCGTGGCGGCGAGCAGCAGCAGGAACATCGGCTCGCGCAGCACGCCGAGCGCAATGGCGGCGAGGCCGTGCCGTCCCGGCACCGGCAGCGCGTTGGGGCCCTCGGCCGCGAGGCGTACCGCGGCCTCGGTGGAGCTGAGGCCCTTCACCCTGCCTTGGCGGAGAGATAGTCCACGATCTGGTCGAGCGTGCCGAGCTTGCGGTAGTCGGCCTCGGGGATCTCGATCTTCAGGCGCTCGTTGAGCGCGACGAGGAAATTCAGCCAGTCCATCGAGTCGAGGTCCACCTGATCGCGCAGTGGCTTCGCCGGCTGCACGTCCTCCAGCTCGGGGGCGATGCGCTTCAGCTCGGCCAGCACGACCTTCCTGATTTCCTCGGCGTTCATGCCAGTTTCTCCGGTTCCTGCAGCAGCGCCGCGACCGCGGCGAGAAAGCGCGCGCCGCGGTGGCCGTCGCTCGCGCGGTGGTCGCCGCCGAGGCTGGCAACCACCGCGGGCACCGCCCCGATCATGCCATCCTCGGCCCACGGGTGCGGCGCGAGGCGGCCGAACCCTACGATCGCGACCTGCGGCGGGTAGATGATGGGGAACACCTCGTCCACGCCCTGATCGCCCAGATTGGTGACGGTGATCGTCGGGTCGCTCATCTCGGAGGAGCGCAGGCTCCCGGCGCGCGCGCGGCGCACCAGGTCGGCGAGCGCCTTCATCAGCTCGTCGAGCGGAAGTTCGGCGACGTCGTGGATCGCGGGGGCGATGAGCCCGCCCTTCCTGAGCGAAATCGCGACGCCGACGTGGATGCCGCTTGCCGGCTCGAAGGCGTCGTTCTTCCAGAAGCCGTTGAGATCGGGGAAGTCCTTCAGCGCGAACGCGACCGCCTTGAGCTGCAGCGCGCCCATCAGCACGCGCCCGGTCAAGGGGCGCTTCTCGTTGTATGCCGTGAGCCAGTCCACGGCGCGCTGCATGGGGATGGTCTGCGAAAGGTAGTAGTGAGGGATCTCGCGCTTGGAGCGGCTCATCGCCGCAGCGATGGCCTTCCGCATGGCGAGCGTCTTGTCCGACGGCGGCGGTGCCTCCTTCTTCGGCGGCGCTTTCTCCTTCGGCGGGGCGGCCTTCGCCGCTTTTTCGACGTCCTCCACCGTCACCGCGCCGTGCGGCCCGCTGCCGGGGAGTCTTTCCACATCGACGCCCAGCTCGCGCGCGTGCTTGCGCGCGGCGGGAGAGACGGGATGCCGGGTCGGCGCCCCAGTTGGCGCCGCGACAGGGGCCGCGGCCGGCGTCACCGCCGGGGCGGACTTGGGTGCAGGGGCAGCGACCGGTGCTTCGCCCGCCGCGGCGAGCCGCGCCATCACCGTGCCCACGGGAATCGTCTCGCCCGGCTGCGTGATGAGCTCGTGCACGACGCCGTCCTGCCAGATCTCGACGTCCACCGCGGCCTTGGGCGTCTCCACCACCGCCACCAGGTCGCCGCGCTTCACGCGATCGCCGGCCTTGACCTTCCAGGCGAGGAGCTTGCCCTCGTCCATGTCGGCGCCGAGGGAGGGGAGCTTGAATTCGATCATGTCGCCGGACTATGGTGCGCGAGGCGAGACTCGAACGCTTGACCTGGATCAAGCGCGCACGCCCTCATGCCGCGGCGCGGTATACCGCCCAGGAATTGAGCAGGAACAGCGCGACCATGGCGGCGCTCATCCAGCGCGCGCGCTGCGGCCGCACCCAGAGCGCGGCCACCACGCACGCCGACATCACCATCGCCGACGCCGCGGAGATCGCATGCGCGGGCGAGACGTCCGCGAGGATCGGGCCCGGTGCGTACAGCACGTCGTCGATCGCGAAGATCACCACGTCGAACAGGTTGCTGCCGAGGATGCCGCCGATCGCCATGTCGAGCGCGCCGATGCGCACCGCGGCGAGCGTGGTGACGATTTCCGGCACCGAGGTGACCAGCGCGACGAACAGCGTGCCGACGAACGTGTTCGACCATCCCATCGCTTGCGCCAGGCGCACGCCGACGAAAGGCAGCCACGCGCCGGCGGCCACCACGACCGCGCCGAACAGCGCGTAGCGCAGCGCTGCCTGGCGCAGCGTCAGCCGCGGGTGCCGCGGCGCCATGTGCAGCACGGCCGGCGTCAGCCCCCGCTCGTAGCGCAGCACGGCGTGGATCGCGAGCGCGTAGGCGGCGAAGATCACCGGGCTATACCAGCCCACGCGGCCGAGCGCCGGGCCGGCGCCGCCGAGCGCCAGGCCGAGGAGCACGATGCCGAGCAGCGCGATGCTGAAGGCCGCCGACACGATGTGGCCGCGGCTGGCGCGCGCGTACAGCGAAGGGCCGCGGCGCGCCAGGTCCACCGACGCGAGCAGGACGAGATTGAACACCGAGCTGCCGAGCACGTCGCCGACCGCGATGTTCGGCGCCGCGGCGACCGTGACGGCGCTCGCGCCCGTCATCAGCTCGGGCAGCGAGGTGACGGTGGCGAGCAGCGCCAGGCCCGACCAGCTCGCCGACAGCCGGGCCTTCTCGGCGATGGCGTCGGCGTAGCGCGTCAGCTTGAAGCCGGCGTAGCCGATGACGGCGAGGCAGGCGGCGAACTCCAGCCAGGCGCGCAGCATCGGTTACGCGATCAGGCAGCCAGCGTTCGCTTCTGGCGTTCGCGCATCAGCCCAGCCTGCGAAAGACCTGCGGCGCGAGCGCGCCCGCCGCCATGACGCCACCCATCATCGCGCCTGTGACGCCTGGGCTCATCGCGTCCTGCCCGGCGAGGTACAGGCCCTTGAGCGGCGTGCGCGTACCGAGGCTCTTCGACAGGAAGCGCGCAGGCGTGGGCGCGAGGCTGTAGACCGCGCCGAGCGGGGTGCGCGTGTAGTGGACCATGGTGAGCGGCGTGGATACCTCGCACAAGCGCACCAGGGGCGCGAGGCGCGGGAAGCAGCGCTTGAAGTAGTCGAGCAGCCGCTCGCCGAGCATCGCCTTGTAGCGCTCGTAGTCGGGCGGGCGATGGCCCGGGCTCGACTCCTGCCAGGGCGCGAACGTTTCCCAGTCGACCCAGGCCACCACCTCCGCGGTGTGCCGCTGCTCCGGCCCCGGCACGTGCGACGGATCCTTGAGCGAGGGAAACGAGACGAACATCCCGGGCGGGTCGCTGCGCCCGGGGTCGCGCCAGGTCGCCGCGTTCGTGTCCCAGCTGCCGTAGATCCAGTGGTTCGCCGTCGTCGCGCCCGCGGCCCGCAGGTCGCCCGCGAGCCCGAGGTACAGGCCCACGTGGCACGGCGTGAGCTCCATCGACAGGATGTCGCGCGCCCATGGCGCCGCGCGCTGCTCGGTCGGCAGCAGCTGCTCCACGGTGTTGCGCGCGCCGGCGGCGGACACGACCGCCGCGGCGCGATGCTCCGTGCCGTCGGCGAGCAGCACGCCCGCGACGCGCCCGCGTTCCAGCAGCAGGCGCTCTACGCGCGCCTTCAGCACGACCTTGCCGCCCGCGCGCTCGATCACGGGCACCAGGGCCTTGGCGAACACCGCGGCGCCGCCGACCGGGTAGCCGCTGCCGGCGAGAAAATGGCGCATGACCGCAGCGTGCATGGCGAAGCTGCCGCGCTTCGGGCTGCCGCCGTGGTCGGGCCACTGGGCGCTGAGCACGGCGCGCAATCTCGGGTCGCTGACGATCTCGCGCAGCACCTCCTCGGTGGTGCGCGCTACCCAGCGCTTGAACGCGTCCCGCTTCCACCAGCGCACGAGGGCGGCGATCGGCCGCGGCAGCGCGCGCGCCTGGAACATCGCCATCGCGGCCCGCCCGGCATGCTCCAGCGCAGTGAAGAAGGCATCGATCTCGCCCGCCGAGCCGGGAAACCTCTTCTTCAGCGCGTCGCGCGCCGCCGCGGGTGGACTAACGTACGAAAATTCGAAGCCCTCCGGAAAATGCACCGTATCGAACGCGGCATCCGTCGGCGCGATCTCGATGCCGCCATCGGACAACCAGTCGAGCAGCGCCTTGCCCTGCGGCCCGAGGTCGCCCAGGTAGTGCAGGCCCACGTCCCAGGTATAGCCCTCGCGCGTGAAGGTCTGCGTCAGGCCCCCGGCGAGGAAGTGCTGCTCGAGCACCAGCACCTTGCGGCCGCACTTGGCGAGCGCGGCTGCGCAGGCGAGCCCGCCGATACCCGAGCCGATGACAATCGCGTCGCTCATCCGAAGAGCCCCTTCGCCGCGGCGACGATCTCCTCGACCTGCGGCAACGTCGCCTCCTCGAGGTGCTTCGCGTACGGCACCGGCACCTCCTCGCTGCACACGCGCGCCACCGGCGCGTCGAGCTCGTAGAAGGCCTCTTCCATCAGCCGCGCCATCACCTCGGCGGCGAGCCCGCCGCTGCGCCAGCCCTCGTCCACCACGACGGCGCGCCGCGTCTTCTTCACGGATTCGACGATCGGCGCCATGTCCAGGGGCCGCAGCACGCGCAGGTCGATCACCTCGCCGTCCACCTCCTCCGCGGCCTTGAGCGCCTTGGGCAGGCAACCGCCGTAAGTCACCAGCGTCACCTTGCTTCCCTCCCGGCGCACCTTCGACGAAGCGATGTCCACCCTCTCCCCGGATGCCTCGCCCTTGGTCTCGAACAGCGCCGGGTACTCGAAGACGAGCACCGGATCGCAATCGGCGAGCGCCGCGCCGAGCATGCCGCGCGCGTCCTCGACGGTGGCGGGCGCGACGATCCTGATGCCCGGGATGTGCGCGTACCAGCCCTCGAAGCTGTGCGAGTGCTGCGCGGCGAGCTGGCGTCCGGCGCCGGTCGCCATGCGCACGACGAGCGGCACGCTGAACTGCCCGCCCGACATGTGCCGCAGCAGCGCCGCGGTGTTGACGATCTGGTCGAGCGCGAGCAGGCTGAAGTTCACCGTCATCACCTCGACGATCGGACGCATGCCGCCGAGCGCCGCGCCGATGCCCGCGCCGGTGAAGCCGAGCTCCGAGAGCGGCGTGTCGCGCACGCGCTCGGGGCCGAATTTCTCCATCAGGCCTTTGCTCACGGCGTAGGTGCCGCCGTACTTGCCGACGTCCTCGCCCATGAGGAAGACGCGCTCGTCCTTCTCGAGCGCTTCGTCCAGGGCCTGGCGCAGCGCCTCGCGATACGTGATCGCGCTCACGCCGCGGCGCGCTCCGCTTCCTTGCGCATGTGGAAGCGCCCGTCGAGCGACTTCAGCTTCTCGGTGATGCCGGTGTACTCGAGCTCGCCCATCGGCAGCATCGCGGCGCCGAAGAAGCCCTGGCGGCGCATTTCCATGCCCTTCTCGGCGGCGCGGTCGCGCACGCTGTCCCAGAACGGGTGCGCGAAGCAGTCGAGCGCCTCGGTGAGGCGCCCGCCGTGCACCGCGAACGCCGCGCAGGACACGAGCGGCGGGCCGTCGAAGTAGCTCGTGCCGGTGTCGAGCGCCACGGGCATGAGCGGCATGTTGTGCGAGCCGCGCATGCCGCCCGCGACGAAATGCGCCGTGGCGTAGGGCGCGAGGATCTCGCCGGTGGCCGGGAAGTTCATCTGCGTGCGCACGAGCATCACCGGGTCGTCCTTGCCGGTGTACTTGCCGGCGATGTTGTGCAGGCGCGAGGTGGCGACCGCGGCCGCCTGCTCGCCGGTGGCGCGCGACCACACCGACTCGACCACGTAGCGCTCGGGGTCGCGCAGCAGCGCGGCGAGGTCGTAGAGCTCCTCGGGCGCACTCAGCTCGATCACGCGGTCGCCCTCGGTGCAGTTGACGTCCATGACGACGAAGCGGAAGCCCTTCGCCATCTTCGGCGACAGGATCAGCCCGGGCGTGGTCATCGGATCGGCGAAGGCGAGGTAAAGCGGCAGGTTGTAGGCGCCGGGGTCAGTCTTGTCCGCGGCGAAGAACAGGAACGGCTCGTTCGGCCGCTCCTCGATCGTCATCTCGGCGACCGCCGGGCCCATGCCGGTCACGTTGCCGGCGAAGGCGTCCTTCAGCAGGTCCTGCCCCGCGCCGTACAGCCCCTGCTCGCGCGCCACCGCGGTGCCGGCGAGAAACGCGTCCCAGGCGAGGCGGTGGACCTCGGCGCTGCCGGTGCCACGCGCGTGCGTCATGAGGATCGCGATGTCGTCGCCGGTGTAGGAAATGTAGTGATCCAGGAGCAGCCCCTTGGCGCGCTCGGCGACGAGCGCCCTGACCTTCTCGAGCAGCGCGCGCGAGGGCGCGATGTGGCCGCCGATCGAGCCGATGTCGGCCTTGATGACGGAAAGCGTGAGTTTCATGGCGATACCTCCGTGTAGACGTCCTTCGTCAGGTGTTCCACCGGCTCCCAGGTGCCGCGTTCCGCGAAGGCGACCGCCTTCTCCACCTCGGCCTGCGCCGCCGCGTCGAGCTCGAGAAACCGCTCTTCCGTCAGCTGCTTCTGCGCCTTGAGGCGCGCCGAAAACGTGTGGATCGGACCGCGCTTCTTCCATTCCTCCACTTCGCTTTTCTCCCTGTACAGCTCGGGATCGAACATCGAGTGCGCGCGGAAGCGGTAGGTCTGGAACTCCACGAAGATCGGGCCCTTCTTTGCCGCGTGCTCGCGCGCCTTGCGCGCGGCCTCGTGCACCGCGACGACGTCCATGCCGTCCACCTTGAGCGTCGCCATGCCGTACGAGGCGGCCTTGGCGCACAGGTCGGTCTGCGCTTCGGAGCGCTCGAGCGCCGTGCCCATGGCGTAGAGGTTGTTCTCGCAGAAGTACGCCACCGGCAGGCCCCAGAGCGCCGCGAGGTTCATCGACTCGTGGAACGCGCCTTCCGCCACCGCGCCCTCGCCGAAGAAGCACGCGGTGACGCGCTTTTCCTTCTGCAGCTTCGCGGCGAGCGCGAGGCCGGCGGCGAGCGGCAGGCCGCCGCCGACGATGGCATTGCCCCCGTAGAAGCGCGTCTTCGCGTCGAACAGGTGCATCGAGCCGCCGCGCCCGCGCGAGCAGCCCTCCTGCTTGCCGTACATCTCGGCCATGATGGCGTCCATGGACACGCCGCGCAGCAGCGCGTGACCGTGCTCGCGATAGGTGGCCACCACGTTGTCCTCGGGCTCGAGGACGCGCATCGTGCCCGCCGCGACCGCCTCCTCGCCGATGTACAGGTGCAGGAAGCCGCGGATCTTGCCCTGGCCGTAGAGCTCGGCGCACTTCTCCTCCATGCGCCGGATCCTCAGCATGTCGGCCAGGAGCTCGAGCGACGCCTTCGCCGGCAGCTTGACCTTGCCCGCGGGCGGCGGCGGCGCCTTCGCCTTCATTCGCCGCTCTCCTCCAGCGTCGAGGTGTCGCCCTCGGGCAGCCCGAGCTCGCGCGCCTTGAGCAGCCGGCGCATGATCTTGCCGCTGCGCGTGCGCGGCAGCGCCTTCGAGACGGCGATCTCCTTCGGCGCGACCGCCGCGCCGAGGCGCTTGCGGGCGTGGCCGAGGATGGAGAGCCGCAGCTCCTCGCTCCACTCGTTGCCAGGCTTGAGCTCGACGAAGGCCTTCACCATCTCGCCGAGCGTCGGGTCGGGCTTGCCGATGACGCCCGCCTGCGCCACCGCCGGGTGCTCCATCAGCGCGCTCTCCACCTCGAACGGCCCGATCAGGTGGCCCGCCGACTTGATCACGTCGTCGGCGCGGCCCACGAACCAGTAATAGCCGTCGGCGTCGCGCTTCGCGAGGTCGCCGGTGAAGTACCAGCCGTCGGCGAAGCACTTGCGGTAGCGCTCCTCCTGGTCGAGGTAGCCGCGGAACATCGACGGCCAGCCCGCTTGCAGCACGAGCTCGCCCTGCTGTTCGGCGTGCTCGATGAGCCGCACGCCATGCTCGCCGCGCCGCGCGATGGCCGCCTCGATGCCGGGCAACGGCTTGCCCATCGAGCCGGGCTTCACGTCCATCGCCGCGGTGTTGGCGATCATGATGCCGCCCGTCTCGGTCTGCCACCAGTTGTCATGGATCGGCATGCCGAAGGCGTCCATGCCCCACCACACTGCCTCCGGATTGAGCGGCTCGCCGACGCTGGCGATGAAGCGCAGCGCCGGGTACGTGCGCCGCTTGGCCAGCTCGACGCCCGCCTTCATCAGCATGCGGATCGCCGTGGGCGCGGTGTACCAGACGCTCACCTGCTCCGCCTCGAGGATGCCGTACCAGCGCTCGGCGTCGAACTCGGCCTCGTCCACGACGCTGGTCACGCCGTGCAGCAGCGGCGCGACGATGCCGTAGGAGGTGCCCGTGATCCAGCCCGGATCGGCGGTGCACCAGAAGACGTCCTCGTCGTGCAGGTCGAGCGCCACCTTGCCGGTCGCGTAGTGCATGACCGCGGCGCCGTGCACGTGCTGCGCGCCCTTGGGCATGCCGGTGGTGCCGCTGGTGAAGTGCAGGAACGAGACGTCGTCGGCGGTGGTTCTTTCGATCGCGAAGCGATCGGAGGCGGCGTCCAGCTTCGCGCGGTCCGCCGCCGCGTCCACCTTCAGCACGTGCGCGAGCGTCGGCATCTCGCCGGCGACCTTGCTCACCTTGCGCTCGTACAGCGCCTCGGTCGTGACCAGCACCTTGCCGTGCCCGAGGTTGATGCGCGTCTTCAGCGGCTCCGGGCCGAACGCGGCGAACAGCGGCGAGACCGCCGCGCCGCACTTCAGGCCGCCGAGCACCGCGGCGTACAGCTCGGGGATCCGGCCGCAGAGCACGAACACCACGTCGCCCTTCCCGACCCCGAGCGAGCGGTAGACGTTGGCGAAGCGATTGGACAGCGCGCCGAGCTCGCGGTAGGTGACGTCGCGGCGCGCCCCTTGCGCGCCGCGCCAGCGGATGGCGACACGCGTGGCGCGCGGCCCCGCCGCGTGGCGGTCGACCGCCTCGTGCGCGATGTTCAGCCCGCCGCCGGGCAGGCCGGCGAGCGCGCGGCGCGACTCCTCGAAAGACAGCGGCGCATTGGGCGGCACGCGCAGCAGCGCGGGCGTCTTGGCGATGATCGGCGGACGGTCCACGGCCCCATGCTGGCCGAACCTCCTCGCGCCGGCTTGACGTACGTCAAGCCTTCAGAAGCCGATACCCAGCCCGAGGTAGAAACCGTGCGCCGCCATGTCCCAGACGAAGCCGTTATCGTCGTAGTCCTGGTAGAAATAGCGGTAGCCGCCTTTGACCGCGAACGTCTTCGAGGCCTGCCAGGCGACGCCGAGAATGCCCTGATAGGTGATGTCCGAGCCCCCGGTGCCGATGTCGGCGTAGCTGACCAGCGTCCAGCGCTCGGCGAGCGGCATGGTCGCGCGCACGCCGACCACCGCGTCCCACCATTCCTTGCCGCCGCTCAGCCTGCGCGTGTTGCCCGGCAGCAGCCCGCCGCTGGTGGTCACCAGCTCGAGGTCCGCATCGAGCTTCGTGTAGCGCGTCCCGCCGACCACGTCCAGGCTGCTCGGGCCGTCGGACACGCGATAGTTCGCGAAGAGCTGATAGACCTGCTGCGTCATCGTCGCCTGCAGCTCGCCGGTGGCGGTGCCGATGCCGCCCGGCCCCTGCCAGGTGCGGGTGCGCTCGTCCTTCAGCTTGAAATACACGCCATCGACGCCGAACCCCCACTTGCCCTTGCGCGCCTCGAACATCGCCATGAAGCCGCTGTCGAGGTGGTCGAGGATGTCGTCGAAGCTCATGTCGACGTTCGCGCGCACGTTGCTCGTGCCGGTCGTGCCGGTGAGCGACGCACCGAACAGGTACGGCGTGAGCTCGAAACGCCAATCCTCTGGCGGGGCGGCCTGCGCCGTCCCCGCCAGTGCGGCCAGCGCAACTGCCGCTGCAGGTGTTGCGAGCCTCACTTTCTCATGCCGGTCTGCTTCAGCGCGTCCTTGCACTGCTGGCTCACGCCCTTGTCGTTCTTCTGCAGGCAGGCGAGCCCGCGGCCCTGGCCCGGCTTGACGTTGGCGCAGTACTTCTGCAGATCGGCCGAGCATTGGTTGGCGGCGTATTTCAGGTCCGCGATCGCCTTCTCGAGCGCGAGGGCAGCGTCATACACCGCGTAGGCGCACTGGTCGGACACCTTGTTCTCGAACGCGTACAGGCAGGCGAGCACGCGCCCTTCCCCCGGCACCACGCCCTTGCAGAACGTGCTCAGCTCCTTGTTGCAGGCCTTCTTCAGGTTGTCGGCAACGCTATCCGCCGCGCCGGCGCTGCCCGCGAAGAGCAGCGCGCCAAAAAGCATCGAACCTGCGATCGTCTTGCGCATGGCCTGGACCTCCCTCGGTGGGTAAGGGCCCCATTCTTCATGCGCGCCCCGGCGCGGTGCTTGATCTACGTCAATCGCCTACGCGAGCAGCGGCGCGAGCGCCACGGCGGCGATGCCCGCCGGCACCGCGTAGCGCAGCACCCAGCGCAGCCGCGCCGCGCTCGCGGGCCCCAGCTGCAGTTCCCCGGCGAGCAGCGACGCCGGCAGCACCCAGCCGGCGAACACGGCGAGCAGGAAGCCGCCGAGCGGCAGCATCAGGTTCGAGGTCAGGTGGTCGAGCAGGTCGAAGGCGGTCGCCGTGGCGAACGCCGGCAGCGCGCCGAGTGGGTGCCACCCCGACCAGAGGTTGAACGACAGCACCGTGACGATGCCGAGCGCGAAGCACCCGGCGGCGAGCGCCGCCGTTGCCGCCGGGCGACGCCAGCCGAAGCGGCGCACGAGCAGGGCCACCGCCAGCTCGAGCAGCGAGATGGCGGAAGCGAACGCGGCGACGAACAGCAGCACGAAGAAGCCGAGCGCGGCGGGCGCGCCGAACGGCATGCGCGCGAACGCGATCGGCAGCGTGACGAACACCAGCCCCGCGCCGCCCGCCGGGTCGAGGCCGTGCGCGAAGACGAGCGGAAACACGGCGAAGCCGGCGAGAAACGAGATGGCCGTGTCCGCGGCCACCGACACGATCGCCGCCTGGCGCAGGTCGATCTCGCGCCCGGCGTACGCCGCGTAGGTGATCATCAGGCCGATGCCCACGCCGATGGAGAAGAAGCCAAGGCCGAGCGCCTCGAGCGCCACGCGCGGCGTCAGCGCCGCCGGCTCGAAGCGAAACAGGAACTCGAGCGTTGCCGCCAGGTTGCCCTCGAGCGCGCCGTACGCCGCGAGCGCCGCCATCAGCACGGCAAGGATCGGCATCAGCACCTTGCACGCGGCCTCGATCCCGCCGCGCACGCCGCGCCACACCACGGCGGCGGTGAGCGCGAGAAACAGCGCGTGGTAGCCCGTCATGGCGAGCGGCGCGGCGAGCAGCGCGTCGAAGCGCGCCTGCACCGCTGCCGGATCGGCGCCCGGCAGGCCGGCGCGCGCCGTGTCCACCACGTAGGCGAGGGTCCAGCCGCCGATGACCGAGTAGAAGGAAAGGATCAGCAGCCCCGTGACGATGCCGAACGTGCCGAGCGCGGACCAGCGCCGGCTCGCGCCGTGCGCCACGGCGGCGCGCTCGAGGCTGGTGGCGGCGTCGGCCGCGCCGCGCCGGCCGAGCGCGAACTCGGCGAACATGAGCGGCGTCACCACCAGCGCGAGCCCGAGGAGGTAGCACAGCACGAAGGCGCCGCCGCCGTTGGCGCCCACTTCGTACGGGAACTTCCAGATGCTGCCCAGGCCCACCGCGCCGCCGATCGCGGCGAGGATGAAGCCCGCGCGTCCCGACCAGCTCTCGCCCTGCGCGCCCATGGTGCGCCGGATGGTCGCGCCGGGCGCGTCGGCGGCCTTTGACCTTCGTCAAGCGGACCCCGGCCCGCCTCGCGACAATGTCCCATGGCCGAGTATCCGCTGCACCTGGCGCGCAGGCGCACGCTCGCCGACGGCCGCAGCGTCACCATCCGCCCGATCCGCGCCGAGGACGAGATGCCGACGCGCGACTTCTTCGACCACTTGTCGGAGGAGTCGCGGCAGATGCGCTTCATGAAGTTCGTCAAGGCGCTCTCGGACAAGATGGTCCACTTCTTCACGCACATCGACTACCAGAAGCACATGGCCTTCGTGTGCGAGGCCGAGGTCGAGGGCAGGCCGACGCTGGTGGGCGAGGCGCGCTACGTCGCCAACCCGGACGGCCGCAGCTGCGAGTTCGGCGTGGTGATCGCCGACGACTGGCACGGCTCGGGCATCGCCGGGCTGCTGATGGAGGCGCTGATCCGCGCGGCGCGCGCGCAGCGCTTCGACACCATGGAGGGGCTGGTGCTGCGCGACAACCACGACATGCTGAAATTCGTGCGCGCGCTCGGCTTCGAGGCGTCGGCCGATCCGGTAGAGTCCACCCTCATGCGCGCGGTGAAGAAGCTTTGAGCGAGACCGTCTTCCGCGCGCGGGCGCTCACCAAGGTCTACCGCATGGGCGAGTCCGAGGTGCACGCGCTGCGCGGCGTGGACCTGGAGATCCGCGCCGGCGAGTTCATCGTGCTGCTCGGGCCCTCCGGCAGCGGCAAGTCGACGCTGCTCAACATCCTCGGCGGGCTCGATACGCCGACCGCGGGCGACGTGCGGTTCCTCGAGCACCAGCTCACCGGCGCGGACGAGGCCGAGCTGACGCGCTACCGGCGCGAGCACGTGGGCTTCGTGTTCCAGTTCTACAACCTGATCCCGAGCCTGACGGCGCGCGAGAACGTGGCGCTGGTGACCGACATCGCGGTCTCGCCCATGCCGGCGCACGAGGCGCTCGCCTGGGTGGGCCTGGGCGAGCGGCTCGACCACTTCCCGTCGCAGCTCTCGGGCGGCGAGCAGCAGCGCGTGGCGATCGCGCGCGCGATCGCCAAGCGCCCGCAGGTGCTGCTGTGCGACGAGCCGACCGGGGCGCTGGACTACGAGACGGGGAAGCTGGTTCTCGAGGTGATCGCCAAGATCAACGCCGAGCTCGGCACCACGGCGATGGTCATCACGCACAACGCGGCCATCTCGGGCATGGCCGACCGCGTGCTGCGCCTGGGCAACGGCCGCATCGTGGGAGAGGAAAAGCCCGCGCGCAAGCTCACGCCGGCGGAGATCTCGTGGTGAAGTCCCTCGACCGCAAGCTGCTGCGCGACCTGTGGTCGCTGAAGACGCAGGTCGTGTCGATCGCGCTGGTCATCGCCTGCGGCATCGGCGGCTTCCTCGGCTCGCTGTCCACCTACGCGTCGCTGCTCTGGTCGCGCCAGCACTATTACGACACGGCGCGCTTCGGGCACGTGTTCGCCACCGCCAAGCGCGCGCCCGAATCGCTCGCCTGGAGGCTGCGCGCCATCCCCGGCGTGGCGGAGGCCGAGACGCGCGTGGTACGCGATGCGCAGCTCTCGATCCCGGGCGTCGTTCCGCCGATGATCGCCCGGCTGATCGGCATCGATCCGGCGCACCTGCCGGGCATGAACCGCCTGACGCTGAAGAGCGGCCGCTGGCCCGCGCCGGGCGCGCGCGGCGAGGTGGTGGTGAACCAGCGCTTCCTCGAGGCGCGCGGCCTCAGGCTCGGACAGGAGATGCGCGTGCTGCTGAACGGCAAGCTGGAGCGCCTGCGGCTCGTCGGCACCGCGCTCAGCCCGGAGTACATCTACGCCTCGCGCGGCGGCGGCATGCCGGACGACGAGTGGTTCGCGATCCTGTGGATCGACGCCCGGGCGCTCGCCGCCGCGTTCAACATGGAGGGCGCGTTCAACTCGGCGGTGCTGCGGCTGCAGCACGGCGCCTCCGTCGAGACCGCGATCGCCGCGCTCGACCGGCTGCTCGAGCCGTACGGCGGCTTCGGCGCGGTGGGACGCGAGGACCAGCTTTCGGACAAGATCGTGACGCAGGAGATCAACCAGCAGAAGATCTTCGGCACCGTGCTGCCGGCCATCTTCCTGCTGGTGGCCGCGTTCATCCTCAACGTCGTGCTGCACCGGCAGGTGAACGCGCAGCGCGGCGAGATCGCGGCGCTGAAGGCGCTCGGCTATCCGGACCGCGACATCGCCCTGCACTACCTCGAGTTCGCCTCGGTCATCGTGCTGCTCGGCGCGGCGATCGGCACCTGGCTCGGCCAATGGCTGGGAGAGGCGATGACCGGCCTGTACACCGAGGTGTTCCACTTCCCGGATTTCCACTACCGCCTGGAGGGCTGGCTGATCCTGTGCGGCGCGGCCGCCGCGCTGGCTGCGGCCGCGGGCGGCGCGCTCGCCGCGATCCGCGGCGTGCTGCGGCTGCGCGCCGCCGAGGCGTTGCGCGCGCCGGCGCCGGCCGCGTTCCGCCCGCTGATGATCGAGCGGCTCGGCTACGCGGCGCTGCTCACCCCCGCGCAGCGCATGATCATGCGCAACCTCGAGAGAAAGCCGGTGCGCGCGGCGACCACGGTGGCCGGCATCGCCGGCTCGGTGGCGATCGTCATCGCCGGCACCTTCTGGGCGGACGCCATCGAGTGGTTCATGGACGTGCAGTTCAACCGCGCGCAGCGCGCGCAGGTGATCGTCGGTTTTCCCGAGGCCGTGCCGCGCGCGGCGCTGTGGGAGCTCGCGCGGCTGCCCGGCGTGAAGCAGGCCGAGGTGTCGCGCGCGATCCCCGTGCGCCTGCGCGCGGGGCATCGCAGCTACCGCACCGGCATCACGGGGCTGGCGGACGACGCCGAGCTGCAGAAGATCCTCGACGCCGAGCTGCACGCGGC
The DNA here is from genome assembly GCA_029883975.1 of Betaproteobacteria bacterium. GTDB lineage: Bacteria > Pseudomonadota > Gammaproteobacteria > Burkholderiales > SG8-39 > JAABQT01. The sequence goes on along the minus strand of JAOUIL010000011.1, from coordinate 665 downwards.
AAGGCTCGTGCCGGGCGCTGCGCTGCTCACCGCGCGCCTCGCCGAGCGGCTCGCGGTCGGCCGCGGCGACCTGATCGAGGCCGAGCTGCTGGAAGGCGAGCGCGTCAAGACGATGCTGCGGGTGGGCGGTACCGTGGACGAGATGGTCGGCATGAACGTGTGGATGCGCCTGCAGGACCTGAACCGGCTCGCGCGCGAGGGCGACGTGGTCTCGGGCGCCGGACTGCTGGTCGACCGTGCGGCCGAAGCGCCGCTGCTCGAGAGGCTGAAGAACATCCCCGCGGCGGCCGTGGTGATCGTGCAGCGCACGCTGGTCGACACCTTCCGCGAGACCAGCGCCCGCAACGTGCTGTTCTTCACCGCCGTGCTGTCCGCCTTCGCCGCCACCATCGCGGTGGGCGTGGTGTACAACAACGCGCGCATCCAGCTGGCCGAGCGCGCCTGGGAGCTGGCGAGCCTGCGCGTGCTCGGCTTCACGCGCGCCGAGGTCTCGGTGCTGCTGCTGGGCGAGCTGGGCCTGGAGATCGCGCTCGCGATCCCGGTCGGGTTCGTCGCCGGCTACTGGCTGTCGGCCCTGCTGCTGGCGCTCATGCCGCACGACGTGATCAGCTTCCCGCTGGTCATCTACCCGACGACCTACCTGCTCTCCGGCGCGGTGGTGGCGG
>JAOUIL010000151.1 GCA_029883975.1 Betaproteobacteria bacterium | reverse complement strand
CGGCTACTGGCCGCAGGACGCGGCCGAGGAGCTCGAGGCCGGCGAGACGCTCGCCGAGTGGATGAGCCGCTGGCGCAAGAAGGGCGACGACGAGCAGATCGTGCGCGCCACGCTCGGCCAGCTCCTATTCTCCGGCGACGACCAGAAGAAGACGCTGGAAGTCATTTCCGGCGGCGAAGCGCAGCGCATGATCATCGGCAAGCTCGTCCTCACCCTGCCGAACGTGATGCTGCTCGACGAACCGACGAACCACCTCGACATGGAATCCATCGAGTCGCTGAACACCGCGCTCGACAAGTACCCCGGGACGCTCGTCTTCGTCTCGCACGACCGCGAGTTCGTGTCCTCGCTTGCCACGCGCGTCATCGAATTGAAGCCCGACGGCACAGCGGTGGACTTCCGCGGCCCCTACGAGGAGTACCTCGCGGGCAAGTCCGAGGCGCTCGCGGCCTAGCACGTCACGCTGCAGGGCTGTCATCCGCTGGGGGACCTGGCGCGTTCAGTACGCATGCCGGCTCTTCCGGATTTGGTAACACACGTGTTACCATGGCCCTGAGTGCAGTCCGGGTCCTCGAGTATCTCGACTCGTCGGGCCTGTCGCCGTTCCGGCGCTGGTTCGACGGCCTGGATGCGACGGCGTCCGCCAGGGTCGGCGCCTACCTCTACCGGCTCGAGGAGGGCAACTTCTCCCGGGTGGAGGGCGCAGGGGGTGGCGTGTTCGAGTTGAGAGTCGACTTCGGGCCAGGGTATCGCGTGTACTTCGGCAAGGACGGCGAGACGGTGGTCATCCTGCTGGGCGGTAGCACCAAGAAGCGCCAGAGCGCCGCTATCAACCGGGCGCGGGAAGCCTGGCAGGATTACAAGCGGCGCAAGCGTTAACAGCTACAACACATGGCACTGACCAGAGACTTCAAGGAAACGGTAGTCGAGCGGGCCCGGCGGGACGCGAAGTTCCGCGAGGCGATGTTCACCGAGGCGCTCAACGCCTACCTCGCGGGCGACACGCGCACCGGCAAGGCGATGCTGCGCGACCTCGTCAACGCAACGATCGGCTTCGAAGGGCTCGCCGAGGAAGTGAAGAAGCCCTCCAAGAGCCTGCACCGCATGCTCGCGGAGCGCGGCAATCCCAGCACCGAGAACTTCTTCGACATCGTGCAGGCGCTGCAGAGGAAAACCCGCGTGCGCCTGCGCGTGTCGGCGCGCGCGAGCTGACAGCCGGCGCCCCGGCTCAGCCGCCCGCGCCCAAAGCCGCGTCCGCCCAATGCGCCCAGCCGAGGAGCGCCGCATCCCCGTCAAAGGGCCCCACGAGCTGCACCCCGAGCGGCAACCCATGCGCCCCCTTGCCGTGCGGCACGGTGACGCAGGGCAGGCCGAATAGCGTCCACGCGCGATTGAACACCGGGTCCCCGGTGCTCGCGAGCGAGCGCGGGGCTTCGCTCGGCGCGCTGGGCGTGAGCAGGAAATCCACCTCGCGCATGCGGTCGGCCAGCGCGCGCCGGCACTGGCGCGCGGTCTCGCGCACCGCGTCGTACTCGGCGCGCGTCACCTGCCATGCCTCGTCGAGGCGCGGCTTCAGCGTCGTGCTGATCTGCTCGGGAAAGTTCGCGTACTCCCAGGCGAGCGCGCGCGCGCTCTCGAAGCCCATGATGATCTTGTGGCGCTCGAAGAGCGCCTCGCTCCCCGCGGGCAGCTCGAAGTCGCCCACCGCGGCGCCGGCCTTCGAAAGGCGCGTCGCCGCCTCCTCGAGGTTCGCCTGCGTCGCCGCGTCGGCGTCCTGCCAGCGCGGCGTGCGGCATAGCCCGATGCGCGGCTTGCCGGCGAAGGCGGCGAAGTCCGGGGCGGGGCGGCTGGAGAGGACCTCGAGCGCCAAAGCCAGGTCTTCCGGCGTCCTCGAGAAGATGCCGATCGTGTCGAGCGACTCGGCGACGAACTTCGTTCCCTGGCGGTTGATGCTGCCGAAGCTCGGCTTCACGGCGAACGCGCCGCAGTAGGCGGCGGGACGGATGACCGAGCCGCCGGTCTGCGTGCCGAGCGCGAGCGGCACCATGCAATCGGCCACCGCGGCCGCGGAGCCGCTGGAGGAGCCGCCCGGTGTGTGCCTGGGGTCGTGCGGATTGCGCGTCGGCGACGGGTGGTTGTTGGCGAACTCGGTAGTCACGGTCTTGCCGAGGAGGAGGCACCCCGCGCGGCGTAGCAGCGCGACGCAGGCGGCGTCGGCCCTGGGCTGGTGGCCGCGGTAGATCGGCGAGCCGTACTCGGTCGGCAGGCTCTCGGTGTCGATGATGTCCTTCACGCCGAACGGCACGCCGTGCAGGCGGCTGCGGCGCGGCATCTGGTCGAGGTCGCGCGCCTCGGCGAGCGCCTGCTTCGCGTGGATGAACGCCCAGGCGCGCACCGCGTCGTCGCGCTCGGCGATGCGCTCCAGGCACGCCGCGGCGAGCGCTTCCGCGGTCAGCTCGCCCGATTCGATGCGCCGCGCGGCCTCGGCCGCGGAAAACTCGTTCAAGCGTGCTGGCATGTCCGCAGGGTATAACGCGCGAGGCGGGGCCGGGAATCCCGGCGGCCCCCGCCGCGTGTCGCCGTGCTACAGTGGGCGCCGCGCGTGGTGAGGCGCGGAAAATTCAGGGAATGGACTGACATGGCTACCGGTACCGTAAAGTGGTTCAACGACGCGAAGGGCTTCGGGTTCATCACGCCGGACGACGGCGGCAAGGACCTGTTCGTGCATCACAGCGCGATCCAGGCCTCGGGCTTCAAGTCGCTGAAGGACGGGCAGAAGGTGTCCTTCGACGTGACGCAGGGACAAAAAGGACCGGCCGCGACGAACGTCAAGCCGCTGTAAGCCCGCGCAGGGGCGGCGCTGCCATCATCCGCCCCGCAACTCGCCCCACCCGAAGCCGGTCGCACCCGGCTTTTCTTGTTTCCGGGAACCCTCGCGCGCTCGCCGCGTAGCGCCTAGCGCATCGCGCCGGCGCAGTCCCGCGCCGGCGCGGCCGCGAGGCACTGGTGGAAGGCGATCAGGCGCTTCGCTTCGGGCGAGGCCGCCCTGACGGGATCAGGGGGCGGAATTCGGCGCGCGAGCGCGTCGATCGCCAGGTGCTCCGCCGCCACCGGATCGTCCCATCCCTTCTTCGCCGCGATCTGCGCCGCCCTGGCCCCACTGCCCAGCATCCACCTGGGCTGCTCCACCAGCCCGGTATTCCTGATCAGGTCGGCGACGTCGCGCCAGAAGTTGTAGTTCGCCGGCCGCAGCTCGGGGTAGAACGCCGCCTCGAGCATGCCGCGAAAGAGAAAGCCGTCGGCGCTCGCGGCGACGACTTCGGGCGGCAGGATGGCGGGCCAGGGGCTCGCCAGCATCCGCTCGCGCGAGCGCCCGGCGTGCATCAATAGTGTGTAGGCGGGCGTCGACGGCTCGGGATGAAGCGCCGAGCGGATGCGGCGCGGACGGTCGTCGACGAGCGGAGGGACGTCCTTGGTCACGTCGCGCAGCGTCAGCGCATCCGCCATGAACTGTCCCGCGAGCTGTCCGGGACCGTGAATGCCGAGGCGCTGAAGGTCCCTGCCCAAGGGGAGCTTCCACAGCCGCGAGAAGTGCTCCGCGCCGACGGGCTTCACGCCGCCGCGGCTCCCCATGAGGATCCAGTCGCGGTTCAGCCCCGACCACAGCGAGCAGTCGTCGAAGGCCTCGCAGAAGGCGCGGATGACGGACAGAGACTCCTTCTCCAGCAGCAGGTACGCCGGCAGCCAGTAGGTGGCGAGGCCGCCTGGGTTCAGGCGCGACCTGACGAGCGAGAAGTACTCGCGCGTGTAGAGCGGAACCACCCCGGCCATCTTCGGC
>JAOUIL010000077.1 GCA_029883975.1 Betaproteobacteria bacterium | reverse complement strand
CGCCGAGCGCCGCGAGCGCGTGCGCGGTGCGCGCGAGGCGCGCCATGCCCGCCTTGCGGGCGAGCGCGGGGGCGGCGAGCGTGCCGGCGAGATAGCCGAGCAGGTGCGCCGCGTTCAGCGCGCCGCCGCCGAAGTAATCGAGCGCGAGGTCGCGCTGCAGCGCGGGCAGCATCACGCCGTAGGTGAAGCGCGCGATGCCGACGTTGAGCGCGACGCCGAGGGCCGCCCAGAGCGTGAGCGCGAGGACGGACGGCGGCGGCAGGGCGGCGGGCAAGGCGCGCAGCATAGTACCCTTCGGCGATTCCCGGAGGCCGCCCCATGCCCGCTGAAAACCCCTCGTCGCGCGCCGCCGCCGCCGCCGCGCAGCGCTTCGGCGCCGCGCTGCGCGCGCCCGCGCTGGCGCAGCTCGACGCGCTCGCGGCGCTCAACGAGCGCTCGGTGTGCCGCCAGTACCGGCCCGATCCGGTGCCGGAGGACGTTGTGCGGCTGCTCTGCGCGACGGCGCTTTCCGCGCCTACGAAGAGCGATCTGCAGCAGGCTTCGATCGTTCGCGTGGCGGACCCGGCGAAGAAGGCGGCGATCTGTTCGCTGCTGCCCGGCTCGCCCTGGCTCGCCGGTGCGCCGGAGCTCTTCGTCTTCTGCGCCGACGGCTGGCGGTTGCGGCGCCTGTTCGCGAGGAAGGGCGTTGCGTTTCCCAACGAGCACCTGGACGCCTTCTTCAACGCGAGCGTCGATGCGGCGATCGCGCTGAGCGCGTTCGTGTCGGCGGCGGAGCTCGCCGGGCTGGGGACTTGTCCGATCAGCCAGGTGCGCGACCACGTGGAGCGGATCGACGCGCTGCTGTCGCTGCCCGACTGGGTGGTGCCGGTCGCCGGGCTCGCGCTCGGCTATCCCGAGGCGAAGGAGCCGTTGAGCGCGCGGCTGTCGCTCTCGGCCACCGTGCACACGGACAAGTACGACGTCGATGCGGTCGAGCGCGAGCTCGACGCCTACGACGCGCGGCGTGGCAAGGACTGGAGCGGGGACAAGGTGAAGCAGTATTCGCGCGTCCTGCGCGCGGACTTCGGCGCCTACGTGGCGCGCAAGCGCTTCAAGCTCACTTAGCCGGCGGCGCGTCCGGCTGCCCGGCGATCTGCTGCGTGCCGGGGTCCATGTGGTCCCAGGAGCGCGCGCTCTTCGTCCAGATGTGCGCGACGAGCTTCATCGGGCCCGGGTTGTCGAGCGTGCCAATCCGGAGCGCGAGGTTCTCGGGCGTCGTCTCGCGCTGGCTGTAGAGCGGCGAGCCGCAGTCGCCGCAGAAGTAGCGGTGCAGCGTCCTGCCACTGTCGGCGATGCCGGTGTAGCGCTTCGGCGTTCCCTTCGTGAACTTGACCGCGGCGCTCGGCAGCATCGCGTTGACGCTGCCGCCCGCGCCGGAGCCCTTCTGGCAGTTGGTGCAGTGGCAGGCTCTCAGTTCCTTGATGTCCGCGTCCACGGTGTAGCGGATGGCGCCGCACAGGCAGCCGCCGGTGAGGGTGGGCATGGGTCTTCCTCCTGTTATTTGCCCTTCGGAGCATACAGCCGCCGCGCGCGTTCTTCATAGTCGCGGTAGCCGACGAAGTCTTCCAGCTCCTGCACGCGCTCGCGGTAGCCCGCGACCTTGTTCGCGTCGCGCGTGCGCCTGAAGGTCTCGAGCGCGGTGTGGAGCGCGTCGAACTGCACGAGCGTGGAGAGGCCGTAGTAGAGGACGATCGCCGCGCCCGCGCGCTCCTCGTCCTCGACCGTGCCCTGCGGCAGGTCCACGATCATGAGGGGCTTGTCCACGCGGCGGCGGATTTCGGCGAGCTGCGCGGGGCTGGCGCCGGTCGGGAAGACGAGGTCGGCGCCCGCGTCCGCGTAGGCCTGCAGCCTGCGCACCGCGTCGCCCAGCTCGCCGCCGATCCAGAGCGCGTCCGTCCTCGCGGCGATGAGGAAGTCCGCGTCGCTGCGCGCTTCCACCGCGGCGCGGATGCGCGCCGCGGCTTCTTCCAGCGAGCGCAGCCGCTGCGGCAGGCTCGTGTGCTTGCCCGCGCCTTCGTGGTCCTCGATGTGGATCGCGGCCACGCCCGCGCGCTCGAAGGCCTGCACCGTGCGCCACATGTTCGCCGGGTCGTTGAAGCCGCCCTCGGCGTCCGCGATCACGGGGATGCCGACCGCGCTCGCGATCGTGCGCGCCTGCGCCGCGAGGTCGTCGAGCGTAAGGAGGCCCGTGTCGGGCAGCGCGTAGCGGCTCGCCGCGGTGGCGTAGCTGCCGATGTAGGCCGCTTCGAAGCCGTGCTTTTCGATCAGCTTCGCCGAGAGCGCGTCGGTCGCGCCGGGGACGGCGATCGTGCGGCCGCTTTCTACGAGGGAACGCAGTTGCTGGCGGGAGGGGCTCACGCGGGGTCTCCTGCGGGGGGGTGGGGCAACTATAGCGCCGGCGGGAGGGGCCCCGTCCACCGGAATGGAGGCTCGTGCGTTGAAGCCATGGGAGATATCGCGTGGTTTGTGGCGCATACCGTTATAGGTATAGTGCGCATCATGCCAAGGAGAAGTAGGGCGGTCGACGCGGGCAGCGGCAACGTCTTCGCGGACCTGGGCTACGCCGACGCGAAGGAGCGCACGCTGAAGGTGCAGCTCGCGATGGAAGTGAACCGGCTGTTGAAGGCTCGCGGCACGACCCAGGCCGAGACGGCGGCGGCGCTGGGCATCCTGCAGCCGCACGTCTCCGATCTCGGGCGCTACCGGCTGGATCGCTTCTCCGTCGAGCGCCTGATGGGGTTTCTCGTCGCGCTGGGCCGCGACGTCGAGATCCGGATAAGCGCTCGGCCTGGCCGGGCAACGCGTGCGGGGGTGCGCGTTTCGCATGCGTCGTAGGGCAAAGGCTTGCCCCGCGCGCGTAGGGCGCCAGTAATCCCCGGGGCATTCGCTTTGGGGAGGAGACCCGCATGCGCGCCGCGAACACCCGTCCCTGGGACCGGGACGACACCGTCCGGCAGACGCTCGTGCGCGGCGCGCCGCAGGCGTACCGAGACCTCGCCGTCTTTCCGCTCGTCGCTCCCGTCAGCCCGCCGCCGCAAACGGCGACGGAATCTCGAAGAACTCCCCGCGCAGCATGACCGACGGCGGGATGCCGAATTCAGCTGGATCGAGCGGCGCTGCTCGGGGGAGTGGGCGAGGACGCGGCGCACGTGGTGAAGCACATCGCCGCATACGCGGGCGCGATCGATATCACGGATCGGAAGAGATTCGCCGACCAGCTCGACCGGCTTCTTGCGCGACAGGCGAAGGATCGAGCGCGCAATGAGGGGATAATGCGCTGACCCACAAAGGTCAGATTGAATTCTGCAATTCTTCGCGCCTTCGGGCGCGCCTCGCCGGCGGTCCCCTGGAATAGCGAAGAGTCGATCCGCGAGGAGCTCTTCAGCGTCGAGCGCCTCGAGCAGCACGCCGAGAGCCTCGCAGCCGCCCAGCGCGTCACTGCGAAGCCGATCGTCGGGCGCTCGCTCGCCCTCCGGCTGAAAGACAACGAGTCGGCATTGCTCGAGGCGTACCGCGCCATCGCCGGCGCGGTCGGCGAGGGCCGCTCGGTGACGCCGGCCGCCGAGTGGCTGCTCGACAACTACCACCTGGTCGACGCGCAGATCCGCGAGATCCGCGACGACCTGCCGCCCGGCTACTACCGCCAGCTGCCCAAGTTGGCGGACGGGCCGTTCGCCGGCTATCCGCGCGTGTTCGGCGTGGCCTGGGCCTTCGTCGCGCACACCGACAGCCGCTTCGAACCCGCGATGCTGCGCCGCTTCGTGCGCGCCTACCAGCGCGTCCAGCCGCTGAGCATCGGCGAGCTGTGGGCGGTGGCGATCACGCTGCGCATCGTGCTCGTGGAGAACCTGCGGCGTGGGGCGCGGCGCATCGTGCTGAGCCGCGCGGCGCGCCAGGAAGCGGACGCCCTGGCCGACCGGCTGCTGGCCCCGGATGCGCCCGCGGCCGAGTCGATCGCCCCGATCCTCAGGCACCACGAAAGAGCGCCTCTGCCGGAGTCCTTCGCCGTCCAGCTCGTGCAGCGGCTGCGCGACCAGGATCCGAAGGCGACGCCCGCGCTCGCGTGGCTCGAGGAGCGCCTGGCCGCCCAGGGCAAGACCGTGGAGCAGATCGTGCACGACGAGCACCAGCGCCAGGGTGCGACCAACGTGACGGTGCGCAACATCATCACCAGCATGCGGCTGGTGTCCGACGTGGACTGGCCCGAGCTGGTGGAGAGCATCAGCCTCATCGACGACACGCTGCGCCCGGCGAGCGGCTTCGCGCAGATGGATTTCGCGACGCGCAACCTGTACCGCAACGCGATCGAGGAGCTCGCGCGGGGCGCGCAGCGCCCGGAGCTCGAGATCGCGCGAGCGGCGCTCGCGGCCGCAAGCGGAACTGGCCGCTCGCGGGATCCCGGCTACCACCTCGTCGCCGGCGGGCGCCGCGCTTTCGAAGCGAAGGTCGGATATCGCGCGTCCCTGCGCAGCTTGCCCGGCCGTCTCGGCGTCAGGCTCGGCATCGGCGGCTATATCGGCGCCGTCGCCGTGGTCGCCGCGATCGTTCTCGCCTTGCCGCTCTACGCACTGGCGGGGCTCGGCGGCGCGTGGCTCGGCGTCCTCGCGGCGCTCGGGCTGATCCCGGCGATCGATGCGGCGATGGCGCTCGTCAACCGCGCGGTCACGCGCGGGTTCGGTGCGACGCTCCTGCCCGGGCTGGCGCTGCGCGAGGGCATCCCTGCGCACCTGCGCACGATGGTCGCGGTGCCGATCCTGCTCACCACCCAGGACGAGCTGGAAGAGCAGATCGAGCGCCTGGAGATCCACCACCTCGCCAGCCCGGAGAGCGAGCTGCATTTCGCACTGCTCTCGGACTGGAAGGACGCCGCCACCGAGACCGTCGAGGGAGACGAGGCGCTCCTCGACGCGGCCGCCGCGGGCATCGCGCGCCTGAATCTGCGTTACGGCCCGGCCGCCGGCGGCGACCGGTTCCTCCTCTTCCATCGCCGGCGGCTCTGGAGCGAAGGGCAGCGGCGCTGGATGGGATGGGAGCGCAAGCGCGGCAAGCTCCACGAGCTCAACCGCCTCCTGCGCGGCGCGACCGATACGACCTTCGTGGGCGCAGGCGGGCCCTTGTCCGCGCCGCCCGCCGGCGTGCGCTACGTCATTACGCTCGACGCCGATACACGCATGCCGCGCGAGGCGGCGCGGCGCCTCGTAGGGAAGATGGCGCATCCGCTCAACCGTCCGCGCTTCGATGCCGCCACGCGGCGCGTCGTGGAGGGCTACGGCGTGCTGCAGCCGCGCGTGACGCCTTCCTTGCCGGTCGGCCGCGAGGGGTCGCTCTTCCAGCGGATCTTCTCCAGCATGAGCGGCATCGATCCCTACGCCGCTGCGGTGTCCGACGTGTACCAGGACCTGTTCGGCGAAGGCTCCTTCACGGGCAAGGGGATCTACGACGTGGACGCCTTCGAAGCCGCGCTCGAGGGCCGCGTGCGCGAAGGCACGCTCCTCAGCCACGATCTTTTCGAAGGGACGTTCGCGCGCGCCGGCCTCGCCTCCGATATCGAGGTGGTGGAGGAGTTTCCGTCGCGCTACGACGTCGCCGCCGCGCGCCAGCACCGCTGGACTCGCGGGGACTGGCAATTGCTGCCGTGGATCATCGGGCTCGCCGGCGCGCTGCCGCTGATCGGCCGCTGGAAGATGTTCGACAACCTGCGGCGCTCGCTCTCGGCGCCGGCGAGCGTCCTTGCGCTGGTCGCTGGATGGGCGCTGCCCCTGCAGGCGGCCGCGCTCTGGACCGGCTTCGTCGTCTCGACGATCGCCTTGGCCACGCTGGTACCGCTGCTCGCCGCGATCGTGCCGCACCGCGCGCGCACCACGATGCGCAGCCACCTGCGCGCCCTCGCCGCGGACGTGCAGCTCGCCTTGTCGCTGACCGCATTGCTTCTCGTGTTCCTCGCGCACCAGGCCTGGCTGATGGGCGACGCGATCGTACGCACGCTCTATCGCCTGCTGGTGAGCCGCCGGCACCTGCTCGACTGGGTCACGGCGGGCCAGGCGACGGTGAGCCGCGAACTCGATCTCGCCGGGTTCTACCGGCGGATGAGCGGGGGCGTCGCCATCGGCATCGCGGCCGCGCTCGTCCTCGGGTGGCTCGGCAGCGACGCCTGGCTGGTGGCGGCGCCGTTCGTGCTCGCCTGGATCGCCTCGCCCGCCATCGCCCGCTGGACGAGCCTGTCGCCGCGCGTCGCCGGCCGCCTGCCGATCTCGTCCGCGGAGGCGCGTGCCTTGCGCTTGGTGGCGCGCCGCACCTGGCGCTTCTTCGAGACCTTCGTCACGGCGACGGACCACTGGCTGCCGCCGGACAATTTCCAGGAAGACCCCAGGCCCGTCGTCGCGCATCGCACCTCGCCCACCAACATGGGCGTGTACCTGCTGTCCGCGGTGAGCGCGCGCGACTTCGGCTGGGCCGGCACCGCCGAGACCGTGGAGCGGCTGGAAGCGACGCTCGCGACGATGCAGGGCCTCGCGCGGTTCCGCGGGCACTTCTTCAACTGGTACGACACGCGCGACCTGCGGCCGCTCGACCCGCAATACGTCTCGTCGGTGGATAGCGGCAACCTGGCCGGGCACCTGGTGGCGCTGGCGAACGCCTGCCGCGAATGGATCGGCCGCCCGTTGCCGGAGGCCGAGCTGCTCGCCGGCATCGAAGACAGCCTCGAACTCGCGCGCGAAGCCGTGCAGGCGTGTCCCGAAGACCGCCGCACGCAGACCATCACGCGGCAACAGCTCGTCGAAGCGCTCGATGCGCTGGGCGCCGCGCTTTCCCAGGGCATCGCGCAGGCCGGACCCCAGGCCGCGACCATGCTCGACATCGCGCGCACGCTGGCGAGCGAGCGCGGCGACGACGCTGGCGCCGAAATGCTCACCTGGGTGGAGGCCACGCAGCGCTCGATCGACAGCCATCGGCGCGACCGCGGACTGAACGGCGAGGACGCGCGAGCGCTGCAAGGGCGCCTGGCGGCGCTCGAGGCGACGGCGCGGGCGATGGCCAACGCGATGGAGTTCGGCTTCCTGCTCGACCCGGAGAGGAAGCTCTTGTCGATCGGCTACCGGGTCGCGGAGGGCGAGCTCGATCCGAGCTGCTACGACCTGCTCGCGTCCGAGGCGCGCCTCGCGAGCTTCGTGGCGATCGCCAAGGGCGATGTCGCCTCGCGCCACTGGTTCCGTCTCGGGCGCGCCGTCACGCCGAGCGGAGGCGGCGCGGCGCTCGTCTCCTGGTCGGGATCGATGTTCGAGTACCTGATGCCCTCGCTCGTCATGCGCGCGCCGGCCGGCAGCCTCATCGAGCAGACCAGCCGCCTCATCGTGCGCCGGCAGATCGCCTACGGCGCCGAGCTCGGCGTGCCCTGGGGTGTTTCGGAGTCCGCCTACCACGTGCGCGACCTGGAGCTTACCTACCAGTACTCGAATTTCGGCGTGCCGGGCCTGGGCCTGAAGCGCGGCCTGGGCGAGAACGCCGTCGTCGCGCCCTACGCCACCGCGCTCGCGGCCATGGTCGATCCGGGCGCGGCGGTGCGCAACTTCGCGCGGCTCGCCGCCCTCGGCGCGCGCGGCCGCTACGGCTTCTACGAGGCGCTGGATTACACGCCCACGCGCCTGCCCGAGGGCAAGGACGTGGCGATCGTGCGCGCCTGGATGGCGCACCACCAGGGCATGACGGTGGTCGCCCTCGCCAATGTGCTGCACGACGGGGCGATGCGCGCGCGCTTCCACGCCGAGCCGATCGTGCGCGCGACCGAGCTCCTCCTGCAGGAGCGCACGCCGCGCGACGTCGCCCTCGCGCATCCGAGGGCCGAGGAGGTCAGGACGGCGGCTACGGTGCGCGACCTCGAGCTGCCGGCAGTGCGGCGGCTCACCTCCGCGCACGGCGCCACGCCGGCGGCGCACCTGCTCTCGAACGGCAGCTACACGGTGATGCTGACCGCGGCCGGCTCCGGCTACAGCCGCCGGGGCGATTGCGCGATCACGCGCTGGCGCGAAGATGCCACGCGCGACGATTGGGGCACGTACGTCTACCTGCGCGACGCGCAGAGCGGCGACGTGTGGTCCGCGGGCCACCAGCCGGCCGGCGCCGACGCCGAGCGCTACGAGGTGACCTTCACCGAGGATCGCGCCGTGTTCCTGCGGCATCACGGCATGCTCGTCACCACGCTCGAGGTCGTGGTCTCGCCGGAGGACGACGCCGAAGTGCGCCGCGTGTCCGTGTCGAATGCGGGCGACGAGGCACGCGAGATCGACCTCACCTCCTACGCCGAGCTGGTGCTGGCGCCGGCCGCCGCCGACGCGGCGCACCCGGCCTTTGCCAAGCTCTTCGTGCAGACCGAGTACCTCGCCAAGGCCGGCGTCCTCCTGGCGACGCGGCGCCGCCGCTCGAGCGGCGAGCCGGAGATCTGGGCGGCGCACCTCGCCGTGGTCGAGGGCGAGGCGGTGGGCGAGCCGGAGATCGAGACCGACCGCGCCCGTTTCCTCGGCCGCGGGCGCGAGGTGCGCACGCCGATGTCGGTCGTCGACGGCCTGCCGCTCTCCAACGCGGTGGGCGCCGTGCTCGATCCGGTGTTCGCGCTGCGCCGGCGCGTGCGGGTCGCGCCGGGCAGGACGGTGCACGTCGCCTTCTGGACGGTGGTCGGCGCCTCGCGCGGCGAGGTGCTGGATCTCGCCGACAAGCATTCCGACCCCACGGCCTTCGAGCGCGCGGCCACCCTGGCGTGGACCCACGCGCAGGTGCAGTCGAGCTATCTGGGCATCTCGCCGGAGGAGGCGAGCCTCTTCCAGCGCCTGGCGGGCCACGTGCTGTACGCCGATCCGACGATGCGCCCGTCGCCGGATGTCCTGCGCCGCGGCGGCGGCGCACCGCCGGCGCTCTGGGCGCAGGGCATCTCGGGCGACCTGCCGATCGTGCTCGCGCGCGTCGACAACGTAGAGGACCTCGTCCTCGTGCGCCAGTTGCTCCGCGCGCACGAGTACTGGCGCATGAAGCAGCTCGCGGTGGATCTCGTGATCCTGAACGAGCGGGGCAGCTCCTACATCCAGGACCTGCAGGTCGCGCTGGAGACGCAGGTGCGCGCGAGCCGCTCGCGCCGCCCCGCGCTCGACGTGCTGGACGCGCGCGGCGCGGTGTTCGTGCTGCGCGCCGATCTCATCCCGCCGGAGACGCGCGCCCTGCTGCTCACCATGGCGCGCGCCGTGCTCGCGGGGCGCCGCGGCACGCTGCAGGAGCAGCTGAACAACCTCGCGGAAGCGGGCACGGGCGCGCCGCCGCCGCGGCGCGCGCCGTCCGCGGAGCCGCCGCAGGGGGTGCCGACGCTCCCGGCGCCGGCGGAGCTCGAATTCTTCAACGGCTTCGGCGGATTCTCCGCGGACGGACGCGAGTACGTGACGACCCTCGGCGCGAAGCGCTGGCTGCCGGCGCCGTGGATCAACGTCGTCGCCAATCCCTCTTTCGGCTTCCAGGTGGCGGTCGAGGGCAGCGGCTACACCTGGTCGCTCGGCAGCCGCGAGAACCAGCTCACGCCCTGGTCGAACGACCCGGTCACCGACCGGCCGGGCGAGGTGCTGTACGTGCGCGACGAGGACACGGGCGTATTGTGGGGGCCCACGGCGCTGCCGATGCGCGACGAGACCGCGCCCTACGTCGCGCGGCACGGACAGGGCTACAGCCGCTTCGAGCACAGCGCGCACGGCATCGCGCTCGATCTATTGCAGTACGTGCCGCTCGAGGACCCGGTCAAGATCTCGCGGATGACGATCCGCGACACCTCGGGCCGCGCGCGGCGGCTTTCGGTCACGGCCTTTGTCGAATGGGTGCTCGGCCCGCAGCGCAGCGCGTCGGCGTTCTCGGTGGTGACCGATGCAGACGCCGAGACCGGTGCGCTCTTCGCGCGCAATCCCTGGAGCACAAACTTCGGCTCGCGCGTCGCCTTCGCGGACTTGGGCGGAAAGCAGACCTCCTGGACCTGCGACCGGCGGGAGTTCCTGGGCAGGAACGGCGCGCTCGACAACCCGGCCGCGCTCGCGCGCGAGGCGGTCCTCTCCAAGCGGGTGGGCGCCGGCCTCGATCCCTGCGCCGCGCTGCAGGCCCCCGTAGAGCTCGAGCCGGGCGGCAGCGCGGAGATCGTCTTCTTCCTCGGCCAGGCGGCGAGCGAACGCGAGGCGCAAACGCTGGTCACGCGCTACCGCTCGGCCGACCTGGATGCGGTGTTGCGCGAGGTCACTGAATACTGGGACGACGTCCTTGGCACGGTCCAGGTGAAGACGCCCGATCGCTCGATGGACGTGATGCTCAATCGCTGGATGCTTTACCAGACGCTCGCTTGCCGCATGTGGGCGCGCTCGGCGTTCTACCAGGCGAGCGGCGCCTACGGCTTCCGCGACCAGCTGCAGGACGCCATGGCGCTCGCCGTGCCGCGGCCGGCGCTGGCGCGCGAGCACCTGCTGCGCGCCGCCGCGCGCCAGTTCGTGGAAGGCGACGTGCAGCATTGGTGGCTGCCGCCCTCCGGCCAGGGCGTGCGCACGCGCATCTCCGACGACCGGGGCTGGCTCGCCTTCGCCGCGGCGCACTACGTGGAGACGACCGGCGACGCCGCGGTGCTGGAGGAGCCCGTCGCATTCCTCGAGGGCCGGCCGCTCGCGGCGGGCGAGCACGACGCCTACTACCAGCCGGTGCTCTCGGGTGAGCGCGCTTCGCTCTTCGAGCACTGCGCGCGCGCGCTCGACCAGAGCCTCGCGCTCGGCGCGCACGGCCTGCCGCTGATCGGCACGGGCGACTGGAACGACGGCATGAACCGGGTGGGCGAGAAGGGCCGCGGGGAGAGCGTCTGGCTGGGCTGGCTCCTGCACGCGGCGCTCTCGGCGTTCGTGCCGTTGGCGAAGGCGCGGGGCGAGGAGGCGCGCGCCGCGAAGTGGCTAGAGCACGCTGGCCGATTGCGAACCTCGCTCGAGCGCGACGGCTGGGACGGTGGCTGGTACCGGCGCGGTTATTTCGACGACGGCACGCCGTTCGGCTCCTCCACGAGCGAGGAATGCCGCATCGACTCGATCGCGCAGTCCTGGAGCGTGCTCTCCGGGGCAGCGGAGCCGGCGCGCGCGCGGCGCGCCATGGCCGCCGTGGAACAGCTGCTCATTCGCCGGGACGAAGGCCTCGCGCTGCTCTTCACGCCGCCTTTCGAGCGCACTTCGCTCGATCCCGGCTACATCAAGGGCTATCCGCCCGGGATCCGGGAAAACGGCGGCCAGTACACCCATGCCGCCGCGTGGTCGGTGATGGCCTTTGCGGCGCTAGGCGAGGGGGACAAGGCGGCGGCGCTCTTCTCGCTCGTCAATCCGATCAACCACACCAGCACGCGGGCCGACGTGCAGCGTTACAAGGTCGAGCCCTACGCCGTCGCCGCCGACGTCTACTCGGTGTTCCCGCACGTCGGGCGCGGCGGCTGGACCTGGTACACGGGCTCAGCCGGCTGGCTGTACCGCGCCGGGATCGAAGGGATCCTCGGCCTTCGCGTGCAGGGAGACTTCCTGCTCCTCGACCCCTGCATCCCCAAGGCGTGGCCCGGGTTCGAGATCGTTTTCAGGTATCGCTCCGCGCGATATGAGATCGCGGTCGAGAATCCCCGAGGTGTCAGCCGCGGCGTTGCTTCAGCTTCGCTCGATGGGAACGCACTGCCGCAGGGCCCCACCCGGGTGCCGTTGGTGGATGACGGGGCGGTACATAAGGTGAAGGTTGTGCTGGGGTAGCCGTTCGGTCAGGCCGACGCCCCGAACGGCGACGCAATCTCGAAGAAACTGCCGCGCAGCATGACCGAGGGCGGGATGCCGAACATCTGGTGGAAGGTGCGCGTCAGGTGCGCCGCGTCCGCGAAGTCGGCCTCCTGCGCCGCCTCGGCCATCGAGCGCTGCCTGCCGATCGCGAGCGTCGCGCGCGCGAGCTTGCGCCACAGCATGTAGCGGCGGAACGGCAGCCCGACCTCGTCCTTGAAGAGGTGCGCGAGGCGCCCGGGCGAGAGGTGCACGCGCTCGGCCGCGTCCTCGAGCGAGATGCGGAGGTCGTCGGACTCGCGGATCGCGGCGAGCACCGAGGCGATGCGCGCGTCCAGGCGCCGCGAGGGCGGCGCGCCGGCGCAGAACGCGCGCACGCAGTGCCGGACCAGGTCGCCCACCTCCATCGCCTCCAGCGGCCGCTCGCGAAACGCGCGCAGCTCGCCGAGGCACGCCTCGAGCCGCGCGTCCGGCACGAGCGTGATCGGCTCCACGAGGCCGGTTTGCAGCCAGGCGCCTTCGCTCGACTCGGGGTCGACGAACAGCATCGCGCCGGCCGTCTCGCGCCCGTGGAACGAATGCTCGACGTCCGGGCGCACGATCGCGCCGCGCGCCTCGCGCCAGTCCTCGCCCGGCTGGCGGATGCCCATGCGGCCCTCGATGGCGAGGACGATCTGGATCGCGTGGTGGGCGTGCGAGGGCACTTCGCCGCCCGCCTGGCCGATGGCGAAGAACCCGCCCTCCCAGAGATACCAGCGCGGGCCGCCCGCCTCGCCCGGGTAAAAGCTCGCCGCAGCAGGTTTGTTCAAGCCGCCCATGCGCCTCGTCCAAGAAACCGGCCCGGCCCGTTCAATACGCGAGAAGCGCCGATCCTCATAGTTGGACCTGCAGTGCGCGGACTGGCCGCGCACCCAACGAAAGCCAACGGAGGAATCGTGAAGAACCTAGCAAGCAAGTCCCACGGCGCGCGCAGGCGCGTCGCCCTCATCGCCGCCATCGCCGTCCTTGCCGCGGGCACATCGGCCTGCAGCCTGCTCTCGATGGTGGGCGTCGTGGCCAAGCGCCCCGCCGAATCCGAGTTCGGCCTCGGGCCGCGCGTCTCGGCCAACCAGAAGTACACGGCGACGCTGCAGCCGCGCGAGCCGCTGCGCCTGCGCCGGCTGCAGACGGTGCCGGTGCGGATCACCGACGCCGCGGGGCGCCCGGTCGAGCAGGCGCGCATCGCGGTGGACGGCGGCATGCCGGAGCACCTGCACGGCCTGCCCACGCAGCCGCGCCTCGGACGGTCGCTGGGCAACGGCGTGTACGAGCTCGACGGCGTGCGCTTCAGCATGGGCGGGTGGTGGGAATTCAAGCTCGCCATCGAGTCGCCCGCCGGCGCCGACAGCGTCACGTTCAACCTCAGCCTGTGACCGGGGGCGCGCCATGATACGACACGCTTGCCTCGCCGCCGCGCTGCTCGCCTCGGCGGCGGCCCACGCGGGCCCCGCCGCGCCGGGCACGGAGCACCACGCGTTCCACGAGGCGCTCGCGCTCTCGATCGAGGGCGTTGGGCCGGTGCCGCCCGATCCCGGCAACCGCTGGGCCGACGACGCGGCCGCCGCGGACCTCGGGCACAAGCTCTTCTTCGACGCGCGGCTGAGCGCGAACGGCAAGGTGTCCTGCGCGACCTGCCACGACCCCGCGAAGGAGTTCCAGGACGGCGTGCCGCTCGCGAAAGGCGTGGGCACGACCGACCGCCGCACCATGCCGGTGGCGGGGACCGCGCACAGCCCGTTCCTCTTCTGGGACGGGCGCAAGGACAGCCAGTGGGCGCAGGCGCTCGGGCCGCTGGAGAGCGCCGTGGAGCACGGCGGCAGCCGCGCGCAGTACGCGCACGTCGTCGCCGCCCACTACCGGCGCGACTACGAGCGCGTGTTCGGCGCGCTGCCCGACTTGCGCGGCGTGCCGGCCGCGGCCGGGCCGGTCGCCGACCCGGCGGCGCGTGCGGCCTGGGAGAGGATGCCCCAGGGCCAGCGCGACGCGGTGACCGGCGTGTTCGTCAACGTCGGCAAGGCGATCGCCGCCTACGAGCGCCACCTGCAGCCGGCGGCGTCCCGCTTCGACCGCTTCGCGGCCGAATGGAAGCGCACCGGGACGCAGCCGAAGGACGTCCTCAGCGCCGACGAGCGCGCGGGCTTCGCGCTCTTCGTGGGCAAGGCGAACTGCACCGAGTGCCACAACGGGCCGCTGTTCACCAACAACGAGTTCCACAACACCGGCGTGCCGCGCCGCGCCGGCCTGCCCGAGGACCACGGGCGCCTGCCGGCGGTGGCGGGGGTGCGCGCGGACGAGTTCAACTGCCGCAGCCGCTGGAGCGATGCGAAGCCGGGCGAGTGCAAGGAGCTGGAGTTCCTCGCGCCGGCCTCGGCCGCGCAGGAGCGCGCCTTCAAGGTGCCGTCGCTGCGCAACGTGGCCGAGCGCTCGCCGTACATGCACGCCGGGCAGTTCGTCACGCTCGCGCAAGTGCTGGTCCACTACAACCGCGCGCCCTCCGCGCCGGCCGGGCGTACGGAGCTGCGGCCGCTCGGGCTGAGCGCCGCGGAGCTCGGCCAGCTCGAGGCGTTCCTGCGCAGCTTGAGCGGCGGCATCGACGCGCCGGCGAAGTACCGGAGCGCGCCGTGAGCCGGCGCGACTACGAGACGATCGTCGTGGGGGCCGGGCAGGCGGGCCTCGCGGCCGGCTACTACCTGAAGCGCGCGGGGCTGGGGTTCACGCTGCTCGACGCGAACGCGGAGATCGGCGCCTCGTGGGAGCGGCGCTGGGAGTCGCTCAAGCTCTTCACCCCGGCGCGCTACAACGCGCTGCCCGGCCTGGAGTTCCCCGGCGAGCCGTACGCGCTGCCCGGGAAGTCCGAGGTCGCCGCGTACTTGAGGCGCTACGCGCGCACGTTCTCGCTACCGGTGCAGCGCGGCGTCGCGGCGACCGCGCTGCATCGGCGCGGCGGGCGCTTCGTCGTGTCGACGGGCGACGGACGCTCGCTCACCGCGGCTTCGGTGATCGTGGCGACCGGCGCCAACCAGCGTCCGTACGTGCCGGCCTTCGCTTCTTCGCTTTCGCCGGCGATCGTGCAGATGCATTCCTTCGATTACCGCGGTCCCGCGCAGCTGCCCGAGGGGAAGGTGCTCGTCGTGGGCGCGGGGAACTCGGGCGCGCAGATCGCGCTCGAGCTGGCGGGCGCGGGGCGCAGCGTGCTGCTGTCGGGGCGCGGCACGGGCTCGCTGCCGCGGCGTTTTCTTGGCCGGGACATCTACGACTGGCTGTGGCCTACGCTCATGCGGCCGTCCGTGGACTCGTTTCTCGGGCGCCGGCTGATGAACGGGCGCTTGTTCTCGGGCGATCCGCTGATCGGCATGGCGCCGCACGCGCTCGGGCGCCCGGGCCTGCAGCGCGTGGGCAGGGCCTTGTCCGCGCAGGACGGATTCCCGCTGCTCGAAGGCCATGGGGCCGCGCGCGACATCCGCGCCATCGTGTGGTGCACGGGCTTCCGGCCCGACTACGGCTGGATCGAGCTGCCGGTGCTGGGGCTGGACGGGTATCCGCTGCATCGCCGCGGCATCGCGAGCGGCGTTCCGGGGCTTGCGTTCCTCGGCATGCGCTTCCAGGCCCGCATGGGCTCGGCGCTGCTCGGGGGCGTGGGGGAGGACGCGGCGTACGTCGGCGGGCGCATA
>JAOUIL010000150.1 GCA_029883975.1 Betaproteobacteria bacterium | reverse complement strand
GGCGGCGCGGCGAATGATCTTGTCGTCGATGTCGGTAATGTTGCGCACGTAGGTGACGCGCAGGCCGCTGGCGCGCAGCCAGCGCTGCACCATGTCGAACACCACCATCACGCGCGCATGCCCGAGATGGCAGTAGTCGTACACGGTCATGCCGCACACATACATCCGCACCTCGCCCGGGCGCAGGGGCAGGAAGTCCTGCTTGGCGCGCGCCATCGAGTTGTAGATTCGCAGCATGTGGATAGAGGGTGAGGACGCCCGGCGCGGCTCGGTTGTGGCCGTGCAAGGCTTCGTCTAGAATGCGCAAGCTTCCGTAGGGCCTTGAAAACTATAGCACAATGGACCTTCGAACCTTTTCACGCCTGAGTGCCGCAGTCGCCGCTGCCGCCATCTTCGCGGGCGCGGTCGCCTGGGCGCAGTACCGGTCCAACAACCTTTCCACCACCATGCGCAGGCTGCAGTACCGGCAGAAGGAAGACGGCCGCTGGCGCACCAACTACGAAGGAGCAGCGTGAACCTCAGTCTGTTCGACCTCTGCAAGCCCCTCGTCATGCTCTCCGCGGCGGCGACCTCCGCGGGCGCGATGGCCGCGGACCCGCAGGTGGACCTGAAGACCAGCGCCGGCACCATCCGCCTGGAACTCTATCCGGGCAAGGCGCCGAAGACGGTGGAGAACTTCCTGCAGTACGTAAAGGACGGCCACTACAACGGCACGATCTTTCACCGCGTCATGGATGGATTCATGATCCAGGGCGGGGGCTTCGATGCGGGCTTCAAGCAGAAACCGACGCGCGCTCCCATCCCGAACGAGGCCCAGGGCGGCGTCAAGGCAGGACTGAAGAACGACGTCGGCACCGTGGCGATGGCGCGCACCTCGGACCCGCACTCGGCGACCGCCCAGTTCTTCATCAACGTGAACAACAATACCTTCCTCAACTGGGGCGATCCGCGCAGTGACGGCAACGGCTACACCGTGTTCGGCAAGGTGGTCTCCGGCATGGACGTGGTCAACAAGATCGCCAAGGCGGCGACCGGCAACAGCGGCATGCACCAGAACGTCCCGCGCCAGGCCATCGTCATCGAGGCCGCCACCCTCGTCAAGAACTAGGCGGGGCCGCGTGCCCGGCGCGCTGTTCGTCTCGGACCTGCACCTCGCGGCCGAGCGCCCCGGGACGAACGAGCGCTTCTTCGGCTTCCTGCAGGACCAGGCGTCGCGCGCGGAGCGCCTGTACATCCTCGGCGACCTGTTCGAGTACTGGATCGGCGACGACGAGCTGCAGGCGGCGGACGGCGACCCGCTGGCGCGCGCCGTCGCCGATGCGCTGCACGCCCTCTCCCGCCTGGGCGTGGGCATCGCGGTGATGCATGGCAATCGCGACTTCCTGCTCGGCGAGCGCTTCTGCGCCGCCACGGGCGCACGCCTGCTCGAGGACCCCGCGGTGGAGAAGATCGGCGGCGTGCGCACCCTGCTCATGCACGGCGACACGCTGTGCACCGACGATCTCGACTACCAGGCATGGCGGCGCACCGCGCGCTCGCGCGCCTGGCAGGCGGAATTCCTCGCCAAGAGCCTGCCCGAGCGGCGCCGAACGGTGCAGGCGATGCGCGCGAAGAGCCGCGAGGTGGTCGGCGCCAAGCCGGCGGAAATCATGGACGTCAACGACGGCGCCGTGCGCGAGGCGCTGCGCACGCACCGGTTGACGCGGCTGGTGCACGGGCACACCCACCGGCCGGCGCGACACGCGCTGGAGGTCGATGGCCGGCCCTGCGAGCGCTGGGTGCTGCCCGACTGGTACGACGGGCGCGGAGGCTACCTGGCCGTGGACGACGCGGGCCCGCGGCTGCTCGCCTGCTAGCCCAGCCCGCGCGACAGGTCGGCCTTCAGGTCCTCGGTGCTCTCCAGCCCGACGGCGAGCCGGATCAGGCCTTCGCCGATGCCCGCGGCGGCGCGCGCCTCCGCCGAAATGCGGCCGTGCGTGGTGGTGGCCGGATGGGTGATGGTGGTCTTCACATCGCCCAGGTTGCCGGTAATCGAGACGAGTCGGGTCGCATCGATCACCTTCCATGCCGCCTCGCGGCCGCCCTTCACTTCGAAGGACACCACGGCGCCGCCGGCCCTCTGCTGGCGCCCGGCGAGCGCGTGTTGCGGGTGCGACTCGAGGCCCGGATAGAACACGCGCGCCACCTTCGGGTGCCGCTCCAGCCAGCGCGCGAGCTCCAGCGCCCGTTCCGACTGGGCGAGCATGCGCAGCTCGAGCGTCTCCAGGCCCTTCAGGATCACCCAGGCGTTGAACGGGGAGAGCGTCGGCCCGGCGGTGCGCAGGAACCCGAACACCCCGTCCATCACCAGCGCTTTCGCGCCCAGCACCGCGCCGCCCATCACCCGCCCCTGTCCGTCCAGGTACTTGGTGGCGGAATGAATCACCAGGTCCGCGCCGAGCGCGAGCGGCCGCTGCAGCGCCGGAGTGCAGAAACAATTGTCCACGGCGAGCAGTGCGCCGCCCTTCTTCGCCACCGCGGCGATCGCGCCGATGTCCGACACTTCGGTGAGCGGGTTGGACGGCGTCTCGAGAAACAGCAGCTTCGTGTTCGGGCGCAGCGCCCTTTCCCACGCGCGCGCGTCGGTCGGCGAAACGAACGTCGTCTGCAGGCCGAAGCGTGCCAGGACCCCGGAGAAGAGCTGCACCGTGGCGCCGAAGACCGCGCTCGAGCACACCACGTGATCGCCCGATTTGAGCAGCGCCATCGCCATGGCGAGGATCGCCGACATGCCCGAAGCCGTTGCGACGCAGGCCTCGGCGCCTTCGAGCGCCGCGAGCCGGTCCTGGAACATCGATACCGTGGGATTGGTGAAGCGCGAGTAGACGAAGCCCTCTTCTGCGCCCGTGAAGCGCGCGGCGGCCTGCGCTGCACTGTCGAACACGAAGCTCGACGTGAGAAACAGGGCCTCGGAATGCTCCTGAAGCTCGGTGCGTCGCTGCCCGGCACGCACACTCAGGGTCGCAAGCTCGAACGTGTCTTTCATGGTCCTCGTCCTTGCCTGCGGGCGCCGAAACAAAAAACCCGGCCAAGCGGACCGGGTTTCGACGGCACGCTTTAGCTGTATTTGTAACGCGCCCGCAAGCTGTGGCTCAAATCGGCGCGACCGGGACTATAGCAAATTCACTGGGCGGTGACCAGATTGAGGTCGAGCTGGGCGGCGTCGGCGTCCTCCCCGGAGTCGCGCGCCGCGTCGCGCCGCACCTCGATGGCATGCAGGTAGTCGCTGGTGACGTCGCCCGTGATGTAGTGCCCGTCGAAGCACGACGTCTCGAACGTCTTCAGCCTGGGGTTCACCTGGCGCACGGCGTCCTTGAGGGCCTCCAGCTCCTGGTAGATGAGCGCGTCGGCGCCGATCTCGCGCCCGACCTCCTCCTCGCTGCGGTGCGCCGCGATCAGCTCCGCGCGCGTCGGCATGTCGATGCCGTACACGTTCGGGAAGCGCACCGGCGGCGCGGCGGAGGCGAAGTAGACCTTGCGCGCCCCGCCCTCGCGTGCCATCTGCACGATTTCGCCGCTGGTCGTGCCGCGCACGATCGAGTCGTCCACCAGCAGGACGTTCTTGCCCTTGAACTCCACGCCGATGGTGTTCAGCTTCTGGCGCACCGAGCGACGCCGCACCGCCTGCCCGGGCATGATGAACGTGCGCCCGATGTAGCGGTTCTTGACGAAGCCTTCGCGGTACGGCAGCCCCAGGCCCTGCGCGAGTTGCAGCGCGGAGGGGCGGCTCGAATCCGGAATCGGGATGACCACATCGATGTCGAGATGCCGGTAGCTGCGGCGGATCTTGTCTGCGAGCTTCTCG